>NZ_JBEYWQ010000041.1:0-58630 GCF_040644495.1 Microbispora sp. NPDC046973
AGCGCCGGGGGCGGGCGGGTGCGGAGGCCGGCGTAAGACCGTGCCAGGTACCACCGCGCCCGCGATGGCCGCTCCCGAGGCTCACCGGACCGCCACTGTCACGGCCGGCCGGAGCACCCGCCCGCCCGTGAGCGCGAAACGCGGTGCAACCGCAGCGGACCGAAGCTGTGCATCCCCACCCCGGCCACGGCGTCACTCCTGACCGTGCCGCATGCTGGGCCAGAGGCCGACCTTGAGCACCTCATGCGTCCCCGCGCCGGCCACGGCACCGTTCTTCAATCACCGTTCTTCAATCACCGTTCTTCGACGCACCGCCCGGCCGCGCTCGTCAGTATTCGAGGCCCCAGTCGTGGGTGCCGAGGGTGTAGGCGTCCCCCTTGGGCACCAGCCTGCCGCCCTCGGCCAGGCTGCCGAGGCACCGCCGTACGTCGTCCTCCGGTAGGCCGGTCATCGCGGCGACCTCGGCGGCGGTCGCGGGCCGATCCTTCGTGCTGAGGGCGGCGACGGCCTCGTAGACCGTCATGTCCGCCGCCGTCATCTCCTGGACGTCCTCCAGGCTCTCCTCGTCAGGCACTGCGCTGTCTCGCCCCCTCACGCAGCCGCTCCGGATCGACCTGCCGGTCCGGGTAGCGTGCGAGGTACTCGCCTTCCAGCTCCTGCGTCCGCGAGGTGTGGCGCTCCAGCGCGTCGTCGGACCCGTGGAAGAACGTCTCCGACCGGGTCTCGTGCAGGTGGCGCAACTCGCGGATAAGGTCCTCGTCGCCCAGGTCCCGCGGGTCGACTCCCATGGTCATGACGGTCCTCCCTCACACCTCTGTCGGCTTGTCCCAGCGTTCGTCAGGGTTCTTGTCGTCGGGCTCCGCGTTCGGCGGATCCGTCGCGGACGGCGTCCACTCGCCGGCGATGTCCGGCTCGTCCTCTGTATCGATGTATCGGTCGTCTTCCCTTCGCATGCCAGGTCTCCTGCCCGGTGGAGCGCCGGCCATTCCGGACCGGCCGCACCGGGCCGTCCCCGGAATGCCGTCCGGCCCGCCCCGTTCACGACGGAGTGCGTGACGGAGACGGGCCGTACGGGGACGGGAGTGCTCAGGACAGGTCGAACTCCCCACCCTTGACCCCGTCGATGAACGCCTCCCACTCGCCCGGGGTGAACATCAGCCGCGGCCCCTGAGGATCTTTCGAGTCGCGTACGGCGACGCCGTCGCGCAGGCGCGCGACCTCGACGCACTGGTTGCCGACGGTGTTCGAGCGCGCCGCCTTACGCCAGACCGCGCAGGCCAGGTCGTCCGCCGGTACGAGTCCCCTCATCGTCCTGCCATCTCCTTCTCGACCGAAATGATCATTTCCATGGACTTCTCCGGGCCGAGCGCGGCGGCACGAAGATGATCGAAGACCTGGACGTATCCGCGGACCTCCGCCGGATCCTCCAGGTAGAGCTCGCCGCTCATGTTCTCCAGCAGCACCACGTCGGCGTCGCCCGGATCGGGGAACGCCAGGATCGCCGCCGAGTTGCCCATGCCGAGGTAGGCGCCCGCGTCGAACGGCAGCACCTGCACGGTGACGTTCGGCTGGACGGCCACCTCCCGCAGCCTGCGCAGTTGCTCGGCCATCACGGGCGGGCCGCCCACGGGCCGGCGCAGCGCCGCCTCGTCGAGGACGGCCCACAGCTCCAGCGGGGCGGGTCCGGTCAGGCGCCGCTGGCGCTCCATCCGGGCCGCCGCCCGGCGCTCGATCTCCGCCGGGTCCTTGACCAGGGCGGCGCCGATGACCGCACGGGCGTAGTCCTCGGTCTGCAGCAGCCCGGGGACCAGCAGCGGCTCGTAGTTGCGCACCGAGGACGCCTCGGCCTCCAGCCCGACGTACGGCCCGGGCAGGACGTCGTCGTAGGCGCGCCACCATCCCCGCCGTCCGGCGTCCCTGGCCAGCGCGACCAGCGCGTCCCGTTCCGACCCCTCGACGCCGTAGAGGTCGAGCAGGTCGCGGATGGTCCGGGTCTGCGGGCGGGTGTGGCCGGTCTCGATCCGGTAGACGGTGGAGGCCGCCAGGCCGAGTCGTCGCGCGACCTCCTCCCGGACGAATCCGGCTTCACGCCGCAGGCGCGTCAGCTCACCGGAAAGCCGGCGGAGCCGGACCGTAGGACCGCCCACTCCCCTCATGAACCGAACTCTCCCTTTCGCCGCAAAAGGAAACTATGCAATCGTGCATTCGCCATATTGCGTAGCCGTTTTGCAAAGTGCAGGATGAACGAAGTCTTGCACGGACCTCGAATCGCCATCCGCAGACGGGTGCACAGGGAGTTATCACGGGATGACAATTCTCAACCTCTCGGGGAGAATCGCGATCTCACCCCCCTTCTCGGGAGACACGTCCCAGGTGCGGGCCGCCCGGCGGTTCGTGGCGAACCGTCTCGGCGACGGCCACCCCTGCCGGGACGACGCCGTGCAGCTGATCGGCGAGCTGGTCGCCGAGTCGCTCCGGCACGCCGCCTCCTGCGGACGCCCGCCCGGGTACGGCGTTTCGGTCCTGGCCACGCCCGCCGCGGCCCGCGTCACGTTGTCGACGCAGGGCTGCGGGTGCTGGACGTCTCCCGAGCTGACGCCGGGCCGCGGCGTCCATCTCGTGGACCTGTTCACCCGCCGGTGGGGGGTGGCGGCCAGCCGCACCGGCGTCTGCGTGTGGTTCGAGCTCGGGCACGACGCCGCCGTACCGGCTCCCGGGGGCGTGGAGAGCGAGAGCACGACGACGGCCTGAACGCCGGCGCGCACCGGGCAGGGCCGAGACCGGTGAGAAGCAGAATGAATTTCTGCGCGGATCCGGGGTAGACGGGCGCCATATCTTCCGGAGAAGGGGACGATATGGCGCAAATAAGCACCGACATTCCCGCGCGGCTGGATCGGCTCCCCTGGGCCCGCTGGCACTGGCTCGTGCTCATCGGACTCGGCACCGTCTGGATCCTCGACGGGCTCGAAGTGACCATCGTCGGGGTCATCGGCCCTCGGATCACGGACCCGAGCAGCGGGCTGGGACTCACCGACAGCGAGGTCGGGATCGCCGCCGGCGTGTACGTTGCGGGAGCCTGCATCGGCGCTCTCTTCTTCGGCCACCTGACGGACCGGTTCGGGCGCAAGAAGCTCTTCCTGGTGACGCTCGCCCTCTACCTCGCCGCCACCGTGGCCACGGCCTTCTCGCACGACGCCTGGTACTTCTACCTGTGCCGGTTCTTCACGGGCGCCGGCATCGGAGGCGAGTACGCCGCGATCAACTCGGCGATCGACGAGCTCATCCCGGCCCGCGTGCGCGGCACGGTCGACCTGGTGGTGAACGGCTCCTTCTGGCTCGGCACCGCGCTCGGCGCGCTCATCGCGATCCCGGCGCTGGACACGAGCCTGCTGCCGGCCGGTCTCGGCTGGCGCCTGCTGTTCGGCCTGGGCGCCGTCCTCGGCGTGGCGATCCTGCTGGTCCGCAGGACCGTGCCAGAGAGCCCGCGCTGGCTGTTCATCCACGGCCGCGAACACGAGGCCGAGGAGATCGTGGGAGACATCGAGACGAAGGTCCGCGAGGAGAGCGGCAAGACGCTCGAACCGGCGCACGGGGAGATCAGGATCAACCAGCGGACGCACACCCCGCTGACGGAGGTGGCGGCCACGCTGCTGCGCCGCTATCCCAAGCGCACGACCGTCGGCCTGTCGCTGTTCATCGGCCAGGCGTTCCTCTACAACTCGATCTTCTTCACGTACGCGTTGGTGCTGTCGAAGTTCTTCAAGGTGCCGGACGGCAGCACGCCGTGGTATCTCGTCCCGATCGCGATCGGGAACTTCCTCGGCCCGGTCCTGCTCGGCCGGTTCTTCGACACGGTCGGCCGCCGGACGATGATCGCGGGCAGCTACGTCCTTTCCGGCCTGCTCCTGCTGGGCACCGCGGCGCTGTTCAACGCGCACGTGCTGAGCCCGGTGACCCTCACGGCCTGCTGGATGGTGGTGTTCTTCTTCGCCTCGGCGGGGGCGAGCAGCGCCTACCTGACGGTCTCGGAGATCTTCCCGATGGAGACCAGGGCCCTGGCGATCGCGCTGTTCTACGCGGTCGGCACCGGGCTCGGCGGGATCATCGGGCCCGTGCTGTTCGGCCGCCTGGTGGAGAGCGGGATCGTCGGCGACGTGGTGGTCGGCTACGTCATCGGCGCCGTCCTGATGATGGCGGCCGGGCTGGTGCAGTGGTTCATGGGCGTGGAGGCGGCCCGGCGCTCGCTGGAGGACATCGCGGCCCCGCTCAGCGCCGAGCAGCGCCAGATGGTCTGACCGGACGCACCGGTACGGCTCGCACTTTGGATGCGCGAGCCGTACCGGCCGGGTGTCTCATCGCTCTCTTGGGTATCAACCCCCTCAGATGCGCACATAAGGCGCATCCTCGTACATTCGGGGGAATCATGGCTGACGACGCTCAGAAGAAGAAGCCCGCGAAGTCCACCGGCAAGGCGAAGAGGACGGCCATCAAGGAAGCCCGCTCGGCGAAGCAGGCGAAGAAGGCCAACCGCCCCGCCGAGGGCGCGAGCGAGTGACGGCCGCCGAACCGGTGCCACCATGATCCGGGCCGGGCCCACCGTGGCCCGGCCCACCTCCTTCACCCGCGCCATCACCCCCCGTCCCCGTGTGCGACGCCTCCCTCCGTCCTGGATACTCGGAAGGCCGTAGAGCCGATCACGCTTGTTCTGGAGGGCCGCCCGTGAGGCTTGGAGTCGTCTTCGACCGCGATCTCCCGCCGGAGTCGCTTCCGTCGTTCGCCCGGGAACTCGACGGCACGGCGGTCTCCGACCTGTGGGTGGTGGAGGACCTCGGCTGGACGGGCTCGATCTCCTCGGCCGCCACGGCACTGGCCGCGACCTCCCGCCTGCGCGTCGGCATCGGCATCACCCCGGCGCCCCTGCGCAATCCGATGCTGCTGGCGATGGAGCTGGCCAACCTGGCCCGCCTCCACCCCGGGCGGCTGGCCGCGGGAATCGGGCACGGCGTACAGGCGTGGATGCGTCAGGTGGGCGCCGCCGCCGCGTCGCCGCTGTCGCTGCTGGAGGAGACGATCACGTCCGTACGGGCGCTGCTGCGCGGCGAGACCGTCACCCTGCACGGACGCGAGGTGAGCCTGGACGGCGTCCGCCTCGTCCACCCGCCGGCCGAGCCGCCGCCCGTCCTCGCCGGAGTGGTGAGCCCGCGCTCGCTGGCCATGTCGGGGCGGGTCGCCCAGGGCACCATCCTCCCCGAGGGTCTCAGCCCGGAGCGGCTGCGGTCGATGATCGAGGGAATCGGCGCGACCGGCGATCACGAAATCGTGGCGTTCATCCACCTCTACGTCGGCGACGACGCGCGCGAGGCGATGCGGCCGGCGGCGGAGGAGCAGGCGGGGTTCCTGCAGGTGGCGCCGGAGGAGGTCGTCATGGCGGCGGGTTCGCCGGAGGAGGCGTCGGCGCAGGTCAGGGCGCTGTGGGAGGCGGGCGTGTCCACCGTCGCCGTCCGCCCGGTCGGCGCCGACCCGCTCTCCCACGTCCACGCGCTGCTGTCCGCCCTCTGACCCGGCGTACGGCGCCGGGGGCATGACATTTGTCCTGGGGAGAACCGGGATCGGCCCCACTACGCCGGGACGCGCGCGATCGGGCAGAGTTGGGGCGTGGACACCCCGACCCTCCGATCCCCTCAGCACCGCGTGAGCCGTGCCGCCGTCTGGTATTGGGCGGCGCGGGCCGCCCTCGGCTGGCTGGTCATCCTCGCGGCCCAGGTGGCCTGGCTCGTGGCCGACAGCGACGGGAAGGCCCTGCCCGTCACCGCGCATGTGGCGGCTCTCGTCGTCACCGCCGTCGCCGCGGTGGCGCACGTGACGATCATGCCGCAGTGGCGTTATCGGGTGCACCGCTGGGAGGCCACGTCCGCGGCCGTCTTCACCCAGTCGGGCTGGTTCAAGCAGGAGTGGCGCATCGCCCCCGTCTCCCGCATCCAGACCGTGGACAGCGAGCGCGGCCCGCTGGAGCAGATCTTCCGCCTGGCCAACGTCACCGTCACCACCGCCTCCGCCGCCGGCCCGATCAAGGTCAGCGGCCTCGACCGGGACACGGCCCAGCGCCTGGTCGCCGAGCTCACCGCGACCGCGCAGGCGACGGCGGGTGACGCCACGTGATCGACGCCGTCGAGACGACCCTGACCTGGCGGCGGCTGAGCCCGCGCATGCTGGTGATCCACCCGTTCCAGGAGGTCGTACGGGCCGCCCCGGCGCTGCTCGGCCTGCTGGTCGCGGGGTCGAGCAGCGGCGGCAAGGGGCATCTGTGGAGCCTCGCGGGCGTCGGCCTCATGGTCGTGCTCGGCATGCTCCGCTGGTTCACCACGACCTACCGCGTCACCCCCGAGCACGTGCAGGTCCGCCGCGGCCTGCTGAACCGCAAGGTGGTGACCGTGCCCCGCGACCGGGTCCGCACGGTGGACGTCACCTCCCACGTGCTGCACCGCGTGCTCGGCCTGGCCCGGGTGGAGGTGGGGACGGGCACGTCGGAGCGCAGGCACGAGGGCCGGCTCAAGCTCGACGCGCTCACCGCCGCCGAGGCCGCCCGCCTGCGCGTGGAACTGCTGCACCGCTCCTCCGTGACCCCCGCCGCCCCTGCCGGGGCCTCCCCCGTGGCGCCCCCGGCCGGGAGCACGCCGGCCGCGGAGACGGAACTCGCGCGGATGCGTCCCCAGTGGGTGAGGTTCGGGCCGTTCACGATGTCCGGGCTCGTCACCGTGGGCGTCGTCGCCGGGTTCGTGTCCCGCCTGGTCTCGGAGGGCAACGTCGACCTCGGCAGGGTCGGGCCCGTCCAGGAGACCTGGCGGTGGTTCAGCGCGATGTCGCTCCCGCTGGAGATCGCGACGGTGGTGCTCGTGCTGGTGGTGTTCGTGAGCGTGGCCTCCACGCTCGGCTACGTCCTGGCCTTCGGCAATTTCCGGCTGACCCGGCACGCCGAGGGCACCCTCCACGTGACCCGTGGTCTGCTGACCACGCGGGCCACCACCATCGAGGAACGGCGGCTGCGCGGGGTCGAGGTGAGCGAGCCGCTGCTGCTGCGCGCCGTACGCGGGGCCCGCCTGTCCGCGGTGACGACCGGGCTGCGGGCGGCGCAGGGCGCCCAGCGCGGCGGGTCGTTGCTGCTGCCGCCCGCGCCGCGCGCGGACGCCGTGTCGGTGGCCCGGCTCGTGCTCCCCCGTGTTCCCGGTGTTCCCTCTGCCTCCTCAGCCTCCGGGGCCTCGCCGGTCACCGCGGACCTGACCGCGCACGGCCCCGCCGCGCTGCGCCGCAGGTTCACCCGGGCGTACGGCGTGCACGCGCTGGTGCTGGCCGCGCTGCTCGCGCTGTGGTGGTGGGCCGGGCTGCCCTCGTGGACGTGGCTCACCGCCGCCGCCCTGCTGCCGCTGACCGCCCTGCTCGCCGCCGACCGCTACCGCTCGCTCGGCCACACCATGACGTCCGGCTACCTGGTCACCCGCTGGGGCTCGCTCGCGCGCCGGCGGGTGGTGCTGGAGTGCGACGGCGTCATCGGCTGGAACGTCGAGCGGTCGTTCTTCCAGCGCCGGGCCCGCCTGGCGACGCTGACGGCGACCACGGCGGCGGGCAAGCAGGGTTACCAGGTGCGCGACGTGGACCTCGCCGAGGCACTGCGCCTGGCCGCCGCGGGCACCCCGGGCCTGCTCGACCCCTTCCTCGTCGAGACGCAGCACGTCAGCCCTGTCACCCAATAGCATGTGATGCCCGATAAGACCGGTTTGACGTCAGGAGTTGGATTGTCCCGCTACGGCCAGATGTTCGGTCCCGACATCACGTTCCTCGGCGTCGAGCGGTGCGACCTCGACGACCCGGCCGGCTACGCGGACGCCGACGTCGTCATTCTGGGCGCGCCGTTCGACGGCGGCACCTCCCACCGCCCGGGCGCGCGCTTCGGCCCGAACGCCATCCGCCAGACCTGCTATCTCCCCCACGACGGCTCCCGCCCGAGTCTGGCGCTGCGCGTGGACGCCCTCAAGGACCTGCGGGTGCTGGACGCCGGCGACGTGGAGACCTACGCCGGGGACATCGAGGGCAGCCTGCGCGCGATCGAGGACGCGGTCGCCAGGATCGCGGCCTCCGGGGCGATCCCCGTCGTGCTCGGCGGCGACCACACGATCGCCCTGCCCGACGCGACCGGCGTGGCCCGCCACCACGGCTTCGGCCGGGTCTCGATGCTCCACTTCGACGCGCACGCCGACACCGGCGACATCGAGTTCGGCCACCTGCACGGCCACGGGCAGCCGATGCGGCGGCTCATCGAGTCGGGGGCCATCCGGGGCGACCGCTTCCTGCAGATCGGCCTGCGCGGTTACTGGCCCGGGCCGGAGATCCTCGACTGGATGGCCGGCCAGGCCATGCGGTCGTACGAGATGACCGAGATCGTCACCAGGGGCCTCGACGAGTGCCTCACCGAGGCGTACGCGATCGCGCTCGACGACTGCGACGGGGTCTACCTGTCGGTCGACGTGGACGTCTGCGACCCGGGCCACGCGCCGGGCACCGGCACGCCCGAGCCGGGCGGCCTGTCGGCCCGCCAGCTCCTCGACGCCGTACGCAGGACCTGCTACGAGCTGCCCGTCGTCGGCCTGGAGATCGTCGAGGTGGCCCCGCCGTACGACCACGCGGACATCACGGCGTACCTGGGCAACCGGGTCGTGCTGGAGGCGCTGTCGGCGATCGCCCGCCGCCGCAGGGACGCCGCCGACGGCACCCGCTGGGACCCCCGGCAGCCTCTCCTCGACGGCCGCTGATCCACACCGCCCGACCGCCGGGCTCGCGGTGCCGGCTGATCGCGCACCGCTCGACGTGACACGACCGGCCGGCCCCGTCACCACGGCCGTACGGTCCCGGCCTCAGGCGCAGGTCTTCTGCTCGGTGTCACACAGCCTGACCTCCGGATAGCGCTTCGACGGCTTGTCCATCAGGGGCTGGGGCCTGTGCCGCAGGTGCAGATCGAAGAAGGCCCTGGCGTAGCTGCGAGTGATCTCCACGGCCCGCTCTCCGGACAGGCCGGGATTGCGGTAGATGCCGAGTTGCTCCACCAGCAGCGCGGTGTCGGTGAAGGAGGCGTGCTCTGCCCCGGTCACCACGAGCCAGCGCCTCCATCCGGTCAGATGTGCCCAGTCGCGATCCCACGTGGTGTCCTTGCCTCCCGGGCTGTGCATGGCCTGCGTGCCCAGGAAGAGGAACGGCCGCGACAGTCCGGTGTCCGGGATCGGGGCGAATGTGGTGCCGTCCATGTCGATCCCGGCACGTATGCGGGTGTCCTTCAGCATGGCGGCGATGGTGCTCGCGCCTCCTGCCGACTGCCCGGCCATCGCGATCCGGGACGGGGCGATCAGCGAGGCGCCCTTCCACTTGGGGTTCGCGCCGGTCAGTTCCTCGATGACGAAGGAGACGTCGACCGCTCGGCTCCGGCCCACCTTGTTCCAGAACTCCTGGCTCTTGTCCGCCTTACACGCGACGCACGTGGCGACCCGGCCGTCGGGGAACGTCGTGGCCAGGCTCTCGTAGGTGTGATCGATGCCGGCCACCACATAGCCCCTGCTCGCCAGCTCCTCGGCCAGGGCGGTGAGCGAACTGCGGGGCTCGGTGAAGCCCGGGGAGAGCACCACCAGGGGCAGGGTGTGTTCGCGTCCGGCCGGTGCGGCGTCGACGAAGGCGTTGGTCCGTGTTCTGCTCAGCGCGTCGTACGGCAGACCGGGGATCCCTTCGCCTTTCAGGATGAGCTCCGACTCCTTCGCCGTCATGTACGGGGCCCGCTTCCCGCTGCGGGATCTCGCCGGGTACCACAGGGAAACCATGAGTTCCCTCGCCTTCGCGCCAGGGGCCCAGGGATCGACGCGTGAGGTGTCCCTGAAGTACAGGGACGTGGTGCCGACCGGCTGGGATCCGGTCGGTTCGGGGAGATGAGGCGTGCTGATCCGGGTGGACGACGGATCGGCGGCGACAGACGCACCGGAGCCGGGCGACGGTTCGCGCGAGGGGGCGCCGGAGCCGGCCGAACCGTACGCGGAGGCGCAGGAGACGGCGGCGAAGGCGAGCAGCGCCGCGACGACGGTGCCGCCTCGGCGGATCCGGTGGGGCGGCGCCGGTGTGCCGCCACCGGCGCCTGCGCCGTTCCCCACGGCGGGGCTGGACGGGCTTTCCCCCTCCATCACGTGATCCATGAACTGTCCTTCCTGATGGGGCCGCCTCGATGGGACCTGCGCGGGCGGCGGCCGGTGGCGGCAACGACGCTAGGGGCCGGCGAGATCCGTCCGCGTCGGCTGCCATACCGATATCGGCGCCTTCTCGGGGAGGAGCCCTGGGCGGTGTCATCCTTGCGATGTACTTCTGGCGGAGGTCAGATCCGGTCACTGAGGCTGACGCGGGACGTGCCGCGCGATCAGGACAATGAGACGGTGAGCGAACGACGTGGATGGTGGCGGTTCACGCTGGACGTGCTGCGCCCTGTGCGGAAACCCACCCGGCTTTCGCGCCGGTCGCTCCTCGCCGACCTGCTGCTCGCGATCGTCTTGACCATTGCGGCCGTGGCCGCGACGGCGGGCGCCACAGACGGCACTCATCGTGTCGACGGGCAGCCGCACTCCCTGTCGGAGCCCTTGCAACTGCGGCCCTCTCCACCGCCGCGAGGCGGCGATGTACCGCCTGACCGCTGGGAACGGCCTGCCATCCCTCCCGACGGCCAGGAGGATTCCGGCCCGCTTCCGCTCCTGGTGGTTCTGACGGCTCTGCCGCTGGCGGTGCGACGGCTCTACCCACTGATCGCCTTCTGGGCGGTGCTGGCCGCGGCGTTGGCCACCCACGACGGCGCGACGTGGATCACCGTGCTGACGTTCGCCATCGCCGGGTACGGGGCCGTGGCCCACAGTCCGCACCGTGCGCCGGCCATGGGCGGACTCGTCCTCGCTGCCGTGCTGGCAGGCGCCGCCTTCCGGGACTCCGTCCCGGCGTTGCCCAGCTGGCTGGGGCCGTTCGTGGTGCTGATGAGCGCCGGAGTCGCCGCTGGTTTCGTCCGATCCTGGCGGCGACAACTCGATGCCGGCCGCCGCCGGTTCACGGAACTCCAGCGCGCACAGGAGGAGGCCATGCGCAAGGCCGTCCAGGAGGAGCGCTCCCGGATCGCCGGCGAACTGCACGATGTCGTCACCCACAACGTGAACGTGATGGTGATCCAGGCCGGAGCGGCACGCGCGGTGATGGACACGGCTCCGGCCCGGTCGAGGCAGGCCATGCTGGCGGTCGAAGCCGGCGGCCGAGCCGCCATGGCCGAACTACGCCACGTCATGGGCCTGCTCGCGGGGCCGGAGAGCGAGCGGGCGGACGGCAGCGCCGGCGGGCTCGAACCACAACCGGGACTCGACCAGCTCGACTCCTTGATCGAGCGGGTTCGCGCAGCCGGAGTGCCGGTCAGCGTCGAGATCTCCCCGCCGCCCCGCCCTCTGCCGCCCGGGGTGGAACTGGCGGTCTATCGCGTCATCCAGGAGGCCCTGACCAACACGATCAAGCATGCCGCCGGCGCGGCGGCGTCCGTCACCATCGATTACCACGGCGACTGGCTGGAGATCGAGATCACCGACACCGGCGGCAGGCGGACGACCGGCGCCGGAGACGGCCAGGGCCGGGGCCTGATCGGGATGCGGGAGCGGCTCGCCCTCTACGGCGGCACCCTGCAGGCCGGGACGCGGAGCGGCGGCGGATACCAGATCAAGGCGCGGATTCTGTGGGCCACCACGTGAACGGGCCCATGCGCGTGGTCATCGCCGACGATCAAGCGCTGGTACGCAGCGGTTTCGGGATGATCCTCGCCGCCGACGGCATCGAGGTGACGGCCGAGGCGGCCAACGGAGCGGAAGCCGTCGCCGCCGTCCGGCGTACTCGGCCCGACGTCGTGCTCATGGACGTTCGGATGCCGCAGATGGACGGTCTCGAAGCCACCCGGCAGATCATGGCGGAAGGCGCGGGCGACACCCGCGTCCTCATTCTGACCACCTACGACCTCGATCACTACGTCTACGCCGCGCTCACCGCGGGAGCCAGTGGCTTCCTGCTCAAGGACGTCACCCCCGAGCATCTGGTGGCCGCGGTCCGTCTGGTGCGCGCGGGGGACGCCCTGCTCGCACCGGCGATCACCCGCCGTCTGGTCGAGCGGTTCGCCCGCCGCGACGAGGCCAGAGCGGCCGTACACCGGGATCTGTCGGAGCTGACACCCCGGGAGCTGGAGGTGTTGCGCCTGCTCGCCACGGGGCTGAGCAACGCCGAGCTCGCCGACCTGCTGAGCCTCAGCCCGACGACGGTGAAGACCCATGTCGCGCGCATCCTGTCCAAGCTCGGCCTCAGGGACAGGGTGCAGGCGGTCGTGCTCGCCTACGAGACCGGTTTGATCACCCCAGGCTCGTCCCCCGACCGGTCGCCGGAAAGTATGCCCGGGCGCTGGTAGTCGATCGGGGGAGGAACCGCCGGCACCGGACATTTCCCTCCATGGCCGGGAGCCGATCTGGTAGGCATGGTCGGATGACGCGATCGAGAACCGCCGCCGTCCTGACCGTGGCCGCCGTGCTCCCGGCGCTCCTGACCGGCTGCGCGGCGGACGGCCGCGGCACGGCTTCGGACCGGACGACGGCGGCGCGGGCGACGGCGCCCTCCTCCGGCCCGGCCTCCTCCGGCCCGGCCGGCCCCGCCGGACACAGCGCGGCGGCAGGGGCGAGCGGGCCGGAGACCAGGGACGCGTCCGATGGGGCCGCCCGCCCGGTGCGATCCCCCGCGAAGCCCGTGCGGGTGCCGGCCGGGGTGACGGCGGGGTACGCCGTGGTCGACGTGACCACAGGCAGGACGGTCGCCCAGCGGCAGGCGCACCACCGGTTCCGGTCGGCGTCGGTGGTGAAGATCCTCATCGCCACCGACTACCTGGAGCGGCACAGGGGGACGATTCCGGCCGCGGACATGGCCCTGCTGACGCCCATGCTCCGCGGCAGCGACGACGACGCGGCGACGGCCCTGTGGCGGCGCGGCGGCCAGGGCGAGATCGTGCGACGGATGGCACGCAGGATCGGCCTGACCGAAACCTCCCCGCCGCCCGCCGCCAAACCGGGCTTCTGGGGCTACACCGCCATCAGCGCGGCCGACATCGCGCTCGTCTACCGGTATCTGCTGCGGCGGGCCGAGCCCCGCGTCCGCGACTTCGTCCTCGGCAACCTGCGCAAGGCGTCCCAGTGTGCCCGCGACGGTTTCGACCAGTTCTTCGGCATCCCCCGCGCCGTCCCCCGGCCCTGGGCGATCAAGCAGGGCTGGTCCGGGTATGGCGCGGTTCCTCCCGTCAAGTGCACCCGCGCGAAGGCGGCGTCGTACCGTATCGGGGCGGTCACAATAAGCGGCAACCCGGTTGATTTCGGCCGTCCGGTGCTCCACACTACTGGCGTGATCGGCGACCGGCTGATCATGGTGGTGCTCACCCTGCAGCCCTCGGGGGCGTCCTTCACACAGTCGGCCGAGCGGGTGACGAAGCTGGCGAGAGACCTCTATCTCAGCGTCGCCTAGCGGTCCGGTTCGTACGGGGAGGGACCGTTCTGTTTAGAGGCGGGGCCGCCGGGCAGCGATCACGCGTGCTCTCCCTCCTCTCTGAAAGCTGGTCGGCGATGGGTTTCCCGTGGGGATTGCTCGGCCGGGACATGGCGGTCGACCTCGGCACGGCCAACACGCTCGTGTACGTGCGCAAGAAGGGCGTCGTCCTCGACGAGCCCTCGGTGGTGGCGATCAACCTGCACACGGACAGGATCGTGGCGGTCGGGACCGCGGCGAAGGAGATGATCGGGCGGACCCCGCCCCACATCGCCACGCTGCGCCCGCTCAAGGACGGCGTGATCGCCGACCTCGACGCGGCCGAGCGCATGCTGCGGCACTTCATCCAGGTGGCGCACAAGAATCGCTACCTGGCCAAGCCCCGGGTCGTCGTCGCCGTGCCGAGCGGCACCACCAGCGTCGAGCAGCGCGCGGTCAGGGAGGCGGCGTACGAGGCGGGCGCCCGCCGCGTCCACATCATCGAGGAGCCGATGGCCGCGGCGATCGGCGCGGGGCTCAACGTGGGCGACACGACCGGCAACATGGTCGTGGACATCGGCGGCGGCACGACGGAGGTCGCGATCGTCTCGCTCGGCGGGGTGGTCGTGTCGAAGTCCGTGCGCGTCGGCGGCGACGAGCTCGACGAGGCGATCGTCAACTACGTCAAGAAGGAACACTCCCTGATGCTCGGCGAACGCACGGCCGAGCACATCAAGATCAAGCTGGGCAGCGCGCGGCCGGGCGGCGACGACACCGCGCCGCTGCCGATCCGGGGCCGCGACCTGGTGACCGGCCTGCCCAAGACCGCGACGATCAACCGGGCGCAGGTCAGGGAGGCGATCGAGGACCAGGTCCAGACGATCGTCGACGCCGTGCAGACCACGCTGGACCAGTGCCCGGCCGAGCTGGCGGGCGACCTGATCGACAACGGCATCGTGCTGACCGGCGGCGGCGCGCTGCTCGACGGGCTGGCGGAACGGCTCGAACACGCCGTCGGCATGCCGATCCACCTCGTCGACCAGCCGCTCCAGTCGGTGGTCCTGGGCGCGGGCCGGTGCGTCGAGCGTTTCGACGACATGCAGGACGTGTTCCTCCCCGAAACGCGTCGATGAGGGCCGCCGGTCGCCGGGCGCCCGCGCTGCTGGCGCTCGTCTCCGCCGCCCTGATCGCAGCCGACACCGTCACCCCGCTCGAACCGCTGCGCGCGTTCGGGTCGGCCGTGTACGGCGGGCTGGAGGACGCGGCGTCCGCCGGTTTCCGCTGGGCGTCGGGCGAGCGCCGCCTTGAGGAGCTCGAACGCGAGAACGCCCGGCTGCGCGCCGGCCTGCTGGCCGCCCGCCGCACGGCTCCGTCCCCCGCCCAGGCGGACGGCTACCGGGTCGCGTCGGCCCACGTCATCGGCTTCGGCCGGGACGGCACGGTCACCGTCGACACCGGATCCGACGCCGGCGTGGCCCGCGACATGACCGTGTTCGACGGGAGCGGGCTGGTCGGCCGGGTCCTGCGGTCCGGGCCCGGCACGGCGACGGTCCAGCTCGCCACGGCCTCCGGCGCCTCGATCGGGGCCCGGCTCGAGGGCTCACGGGAGGTCGGCCTGGTGACCGGTGTCCCCGAGCGCGGGCTGCTGCGGCTGAGCCTGCTCAACCCCTCGGCCGAGGTGAAGCCCGGCGACCGGGTGGTGACGCTGGGTTCGCGCGACATGCGGCCGTACGTGCCGGACGTGCCGATCGGCACGGTGATCACGATCGAGCCCGCGCCCGACGCGCTGACCAGGACGGCGCTCGTGCGTCCCTTCGCCCGGTTCACCGCGCTCGACCTCGTCACCGTGGTGCTGGGACCGCTGCCGGACGGCGCGGCGGTGGGCGCGTCCGCCGGCGAAGGCACGGCCGGGGACGGGGATGCGGACGCCGCGAAGAGCGGCTCGAAGAAGGCGAAGGGGGCGTGATGAAGACGGTCGTGTCGTCCGTGCTCGTCGTCCTCGTCGCACCGGTGCTCCAGGTCGCCGTGGTGAACGGGCTGTCCCTGCCCGGCGGCGGGCCCGACATCGTGCTGATCTGCGTCATCGCGCTCGCGCCGCATCTGCGGCCAGGAGCGGGCGCGTTCCTGGGGTTCGCCGCGGGCCTGGCCGCCGACATCGCCCCGCCCGCCGACCACACCATAGGGCGGCTCGCCCTGGTCCTGTGCCTGGCCGGGTGGGTGTGCGCACGGGTCACCGCGGACGGCACGGCCGGGCGGCGCGTCGCCGTCGCCGTCGCCGTGGCCCTGGGCGCGTCGCTCGCCGGGGGCGTGCTCGCGGCCCTGCTCGACGGCACGCCGTGGGGCACGGCCCTCGCGCCCGGCGCCGTCGCCTGGACCGTCGGCCTGGCCGCGCTCGTGGCGGCGGCGCTCGCCCTGCTGCCCCGTCGCCGGTCGTTCGGGCGGGTGCCCAGATCGCGGGACAGGTCGCGCGAGCCGTACAGCCGGGGGAGGCGGCTTGCGTAGGACCGCTCACCGCGGGCGTCTCACGCTCGTGTTCGTCGTGGTGACCGCGCTCATGCTGACCCTGCTCGGCCGCCTGTGGTACCTGCAGATCGTCACCGGCCCGTCGTATGTCAGGGCGGCCACCGAGTCACGGGTGCGCTCGGTCGTCCTGCCGCCGGTGCGCGGGCAGATCCTCGACACACGCGGCCGGCCGCTGGTGGCCAACGAGACCAAACCGCAGGTGTCGGTGGACTACATGGCCCTCATCCACCAGCCCGACGGCGGGAAGGACGTGCTGGCCCGGCTCGCCCGGGCCCTGGGCCGGCCCTACCAGGAGATCGCCGACCGGGCCCGGCTGTGCACCGGGGACGTGCCCCGGCCGTGCTGGCCCGGCTCGCCGTACCAGCCGATCGTCGTCGCGGACGACGTGAGCGTGCGCACGGCGCTGTGGATCGCGGAGCGGCAGGACGAGTTCCCCGGCGTCAGCACCGCGTTGCGGCCGGTCAGGACCTACCCGCTCGGCTCGGCCGCGGCGCACGTGCTCGGCTACCTGCAGCCGCCCTCCCCCGACGACCCCGAGGGCGGCCCGGAGCTGGTCGGCCGCGACGGCCTCGAAGCGCAGTACGACCGCGAGCTGGCCGGGCGGACCGGGATCAGGGAGGTGGCGGTGGACAGCACGGGCAAGGTCACCGGCCTGATCCGCGAGGAGGCCGCCGTGGCCGGAGACACCCTGGTGACCAGCATCGACGCGCGCATCCAGGAGGTGGCGGAGCGGGCGCTGGCCCGGGCCGTGGCCGCCGCGCGCAAGCGGGGTGAGCCCGCCGACAGCGGCGCGGCGGTGGTGCTGGAGGCGAAGACGGGGCGGGTGACGGC
The DNA here is from genome assembly GCF_040644495.1 of Microbispora sp. NPDC046973. NCBI lineage: Bacteria > Bacillati > Actinomycetota > Actinomycetes > Streptosporangiales > Streptosporangiaceae > Microbispora > Microbispora sp. NPDC046973. Next base: position 16,948 of record NZ_JBEYWQ010000041.1, read on the forward strand.
GATCGCCGACTATCCCACCTACGATCCGGCCGTGTGGACCGGGGGCATCTCGCAGCACGACTACGAGGACCTGCCGCTCGTCAGCGCGGCCGTGCAGGGGCAGTGGCCGCCGGGCTCCACCTGGAAGGTGACCTCGACGGCCGCGGCGGCGAAGGCGGGCTACCCGCTGCGTGCCTCCTACGACTGCCCGGGCGGCTACAAGATCGGCGGCCGGGTGTTCCACAACTTCGAGAGCGCCGAGCTCGGCCGGATGGACATGCGCCGGGCCCTGGTCGTGTCCTGCGACACGATCTTCTACCGGTTCGCGGAGAAGATGTGGCAGCGTGACGGCGGGCTCAAGCCGGTCAAACATCCCAAGGACCCGATGCAGGCGATGGCCAGGGAGTTCGGGTTCGGCACACCCACCGGGCTCGACCTGCCGCACGAGGCGCCCGGAAGGGTGCCCGACCGCGCCTGGAAGAAGGCCAACTGGGAGCGGACCAAGGCCGACTCCTGCCGCCGCGCCAAGACCGGCTATCCGGAGATGTCCGACCGCAGGCGGGCGGCCTACCTCAAGGCGCTCGCCACCGACAACTGCCGCTCCGGCGGGGTCTGGTGGGCCGGCGACGCGGCCAACTTCTCGATCGGCCAGGGCGACGTGCTGGTGACGCCGCTCCAGCTCGCCCGCGGGTACGCCGCGCTCGCCAACGGCGGCACGGTCTTCAGCCCCAGGATCGGCAAGCAGGTCGTGCGCCCCGACGGCACCGTGGTCCGCACGATCACCCCGCCCGTCGTGGGAAAGATCGACGCCTCGCGCAAGACGCTGCGGTTCATCCGCGACTCGCTGGCCGGCGTGCCGCGCGCGGGCACGGCCGCGGGCGCGTTCGACGGCTACTCGTTCAAGCGGCTGCCGGTCGCCGGGAAGACCGGCACCGCCGAGGCGTACGGCAGGCGGGACACCTCGTGGTTCGCCTCCTTCGGCCCGGTGAAGAAGCCCGAATATGTCGTGGTGGTCGTCGTCTCCCAGGGCGGCACGGGCGGGACCACGGCGGCCCCCGCCGCCCGCGAGATCTGGGAGGGCATCGCCGCCCTCACCCACGACGCGAAGAAGCACGACAAGAAGAAGGACAAGAGGAAGCGATGACGACGCTCGGTCCCCTGTCCGTACGGCTGCCGGCGAGCCGGGCGACCAGGCGCAGGGCGTGGGCGCGCCTCGCCTTCCTCCCCGCCTGGGGGCTGGTGCTGCCCGCGGCGGCGTTGTCGGCGATCGGGCTGGTGCTCGTGTGGTCGGCCGTCCGCAACGAGCCGGGCTCGACGCTGCCGCAGCGGCAGGCGCTCAGTGTGGGCATCGGCTTCGCGCTCATGTGGGCCGTCTCGCGGATCGACCTGCGGATGCTGCGGGCCTACGTCCCGGTGCTGTACCTGCTCGGGCTGGCCGGGCTGGTCGCCGTGCTGACCCCGCTGGGCCGTACGATCAACGGCTCGCACGCGTGGATCGTGCTCGGCGACGGGCTGCAGTTCCAGCCCTCCGAGTTCGCGAAGGCGGCCACGGTGCTCGCGCTCGCGACGGCGCTGGGCGAGCCGCGCGACGGCGAGCGCAGGCCGGGCGCCGGGGCCGTGCTGCTCGCCCTCGGCCTCGCCGCGCTGCCGGTCGGGCTGATCGCGCTGCAGCCCGACTACGGCACCGCGCTCGTCTTCCTGGTGCTGACCACCGGGATGATCGCGGTGTCCGGCGCGCCCAAGAGGTGGTTCGCGGGGTTCGCCGCCGCCGGGGCCGCCGGGCTGTTCCTGGTGTGGCGGCTCGACCTCATCCGGCCCTACCAGCTCCAGCGCCTGATGGTGCTGGCCGACCCGGACGCCGACCCGATGGGCGTGGGCTACAACGCCACCCAGGCCAGGATCGCGATCGGGTCCGGGGGCCTGCTCGGCAAGGGCCTGTTCCACGGCGAGCAGACGGCGGGCCATTTCGTGCCCGAGCAGCACACCGACTTCATCTTCACGGTCGCGGGCGAGGAGCTCGGCTTCCTCGGCGCCGCCTGCGTGATCCTGCTCATGCTCGCCCTGCTGTGGCGCGGCCTGTGGATCGCGGCCAGGAGCCCCTCGCCGTTCGGCACGGCGGTGGCCGGCGGGGTGGTGTGCTGGCTGGCGTTCCAGACGTTCGTGAACGTGGGGATGACCATGGGCCTGCTGCCGGTCGCGGGGCTGCCGCTGCCGTTCGTGTCGTACGGCGGGTCGGCCACGATCTCCAGCCTGGCGGCCGTGGGGCTGCTGGCCGCCGTGAACCGGCGTACGCGCACGCCCGCATAGGGTCTGGAACTGCTGCCCTTTGTGTTTCAGTACCTGTCAGGGTTCGTCGATGTTCTTCCGTCTAGGCAGGTGCTTGGCCCGCCACTGGCGCAGCGGCTCTTCCCTTCCGCACCATGGTCCGGCCGAACCGTTCCTGATGGGAGAGTCGTCGCGGTCACGAACGTATTAGTACACCGTCCGCTCATCCACCCGGAGCACGACAGCGGCCCGCTGTGCCGTGAAGCCTCCTCCACGCCCAACAGAGCATGGGTAATGTGACCGGGGAGAGCGGGGCGCTTGCTGGGGAGGTGTGGTGCAGGTCATTCAGGCCTACCGGTACGCCCTGAACCCCACCCCCGCCCAGGCCCGTGCGCTGGCCTCGCACTGCGGTGCGGCGCGGGTCGCGTTCAACTGGGGCCTGGCCCTGGTGAAGGCCAACCTCGCACAGCGCGAGGCGGAGAAGTCCTACGGCATCCCTGACGATCAGTTGACTCCGCCTCTGTCGTGGTCGATGTACTCCCTGCGCAAGGCGTGGAACACGGCGAAGAATACGGTGGCCCCGTGGTGGACGGACAACTCCAAGGAGGCCTATGCATCCGGCCTGGAGCGCCTCGCCGCCGCGTTGAAGAACTGGAGCGATTCCAGGAAGGGTAAGCACGCGGGGCCGAGGGTGGGTTTTCCGGTTTTCCGGTCCAAGCGGACAGCAGCGATGTCGGTGCGGTTCACCACCGGGACGATCCGGCTGGATGGCCGCACCCATGTGGTGCTGCCCCGCTTGGGCAGGATCAAGACGCATGAGTCCACCCGCAAGTTGGCCCGGAGGATCGAGGCTGGCTCCGCCCGCATCGCCTCAGCCACGGTGCGGATGCAGGCGGGCCGCTGGTTCGTGTCATTCACCGTTCACGTCAACCGTGCCGGCACGACCCCCGCTCGCGCTGATGCGGTGATCGGCGTGGACCTGGGCGTGAAGAGCCTGGCTACCCTTTCCGATGGGCGGCCACCAATCGCCAATCCCAGAAACCTGGCGGTCGCCGCGTGGAAGCTGCGCCGCCTGTCGCGGGTGGTGTCGCGCAGGAGCGGCCCGGACAGGCGCACCGGGCAGCGGCCGTCGAACCGGTGGCGACGCGCCGATGCCGCCCGCACCCGTATCCATCACCGGGTGGCCGCGCTGCGTCGGGACGCGATTCACAAGCTCACCAGTAGTTTGGCCGGTGAGTACGGCACGATTGTGGTAGAAGACCTCAACGTTGCCGGGATGGTCCGCAACCGGCGTTTGGCCCGCGCCATCGCTGACGCCGGATTCGGGGAGATCCGCCGCCAGCTCACCTACAAGACCCAGTGGAACGGCGGACGGCTCGTCGTGGCCGACCGGTGGTTCCCCTCGTCGAAGACGTGCTCAGGGTGCGGGGCAGTGAAAGCCAAGCTGCCCCTGCACGTGCGCATTTTCACCTGCACCGCGTGCGGCATGGTCATCGACCGGGACCGCAACGCCGCGCTCAACCTGGCTTCCCTTGTGAAGCACGTCGCCGGGAGTGGCCCGGAGACGGTAAACGGATGTGGAGCCGACCGTAAGACCTCGCCTGACGGGGCTGGTGGCTGTGAAGCGTCTACCCCGCACCGGGCCCCGCCCCGGCCAAGACGGGGACCTTCGCCCGGCAACGAGCGAATCACCGAGAAATACTGATACTCAGTGAACGGCAGGCTTTGAGGAATGCGCAGCAAGCTCGGCGGACGGGTGGCCCAGGCGGCGGAGATCGCCCTGGCCACCCGCAAGTACGTGACCCCGATCGACGTCCTCACCGGCCTGCGGTGGCTGCACGACCGCCACGTGGAGACCTGGCGGCAGGGCCGCGCCGACAGCCTGGAACGGCTGGCCGCCGTGGACGCCGGCCGGATGGCCGAGGCCCTGTCGCATCTGCGCTCCTGGGCCCTGTCCCGCGACCTGGTGGAGAGCGAGGCGGCCTACACGGCGGGCACCCGCGACCGGCGGCCGCTGCGCTTCACGACGGCGGGCGAGGAGGACCTGGAGCGTGCCTTCCGCGTTCACTGGCTGTCGCCGCAGCTGAGCGAGGCGCGGCGGCGGCAGATCACCGAACGGCACAGCAAGGCACCCGACCTCGTGGCCGTGGCGTCGCCGGACGCGTGGACCTGTGCCGGATGCGGGGACACCGGGCCTTACCTGATCATGGAGGACGACCGGCCGCACTGCCTGACCTGCGCCGACATGGACCATCTGTGCTTCCTCCCCGCGGGGAACGCGGCGCTGAGCCGCCGCGCCAAGAAGGAGAGCGGCCTGTCCGCGGTGGTGGTCCTCTTCAACCGGCGGCGCAGGAGATACGAGCGGCTCGGCGTCCTGGTCGAGGAGGAGGCGCTGACGCGGGCCGAGGAGCAGTGCCTGGCCGACGAGGAGGCGCGGCTGCGCCGCCGCGAACGCGACCGCGAGCGCCGCGCCGGCGAGGACGCCGAGTTCCAGACGAGGATGGCGGCGCAGATCCGCCGCCTGTTCCCCCGCTGCCCGGCCGAGCGGGCCGAGGCCATCGCCGCGCACGCCGCCGTGCGCGGCAGCGGGCGGGTGGGCCGCACCGCCGCCGCCCGCGTGCTGGACGAGAACGCCATCACGCTCGCCGTGATCGCGAGCGTGCGCCACCTGGACACCGACTACGACGAGCTGCTGATGGCCGGGACGCCGCGGATGACGGCCCGCGAGCGGATCCGGCCCCGGGTCGAGGAGGTCCTGACGGCCTGGCGCGCGTGAGCGGTCCCGGCGGGCCCTTCAGCGGACCCTTCAGCGGACGCGGCCGACCATCTGGGCGTACATGCGCCCGGGGCTGGGGACCGACGACGGGTTGAGGAAGCCGGGCAGCGGCGGCAGGTCGACCGCGAACGGCTGCAGCCGCTCGAACAGCGTGTGCGCGTCGGGCGGCCGGTTGTCCGGCTCCTTCTCCAGCAGTTCGGCGATGAGGCCGTCCAGCTCGGCGGGGACCCCCGGCACCCGGGGCGGCCGTTCCTTCACCTGCTTGTCGAACACGGCGTACTCCGTGGGCCCGGTGAACAGCTGGTTGCCGGTCAGCATCTCGTGCAGCACGCAGCCGAGGGAGTACAGGTCGCTCTTCGGCCCGGCGACCCCCCGCTGGATCTGCTCGGGGGACATGTACGCCGGGGTGCCGAGGATCTGGCCGATCCGGGTGAACTGCGCCGTCAGCCCCGCGACGTCGGCCTCGCGCAGCATGGCGAGCCCGAAGTCGAGCAGCTTCACGCTGCCGTCGGGGCAGAGCATGAGGTTGGTCGGCTTGAGGTCGCGGTGGCAGATCGACAGCTCGTGGGCGGCGGTCAGCACGGCGCAGGCCTGGGCGGCGATCGCCGCGGCCCACGGCACCGGCAGCGGGCCGTGCTCGCTCAGCAGGTCGGCGACCGTCACGCCCTCGATGAACTGCATGACCTGGAAGAGCCGCTGCTCGTAGGTGCCGAAGTCGTACAGCACGGGTGCGCCCGGATGGTCGAGCTTCGCGAGGATCCGCGCCTCGCGGATGAACCGGCGCTGCAGCTCCTCGTCCGGGCCGTCGGGCAGCCGCAGGAACTTCACCGCCACCTTGCGGTCGAGCCGCCGGTCGTGCCCGCCGTACACGGCGCCCATGCCGCCCTGCCCCAGGGGGAGGTCGTCCAGCTCATACCGGTCGCCGATGACCATGCGCCCCTCCCGTCGGCCTATCGGGGAAAAAGCTACCGGATCCGTCCGCGATGCTCGGGCTCAGCGGCCGGGTGAACAGGACTCTCTCAGCTGGGAAGCTCCCGAGCGCATCAGTCACGAGGGCGGAGGCGTCCGTCGATCAGCCCCTCGACGCCGAGCCGCGCGAGCGCCTCGCCCGCGGCGGCCGCCTCGCGCAGGCCGTCCTCCAGCGCGAGCAGTCGCCGGAAGGCCGTGCCGTACGTCCGCTGGACGGCCAGGGGAAGCTGGGGCACGCGGGCCCGGCGGGCCTCCACCCGGCTGCTGCCCAGATGCGGCCGGCCGCCGCCCGCCGCGTAGCGCAGGAACCCGGCGAGGAACTCGGCATCCACCTTCTCGGGATCGACGCGGAAGAGGCTGAGATGGGGGCCGAGGACCGCCCCCTCCCCCGCGACCACCCGGGCGGTGACGGCCGACGCCACGACGTCTCCCTGCCGCACGGCGACCAGACCGGGGACGCGCGGGATCCGCCGCGACGGCGTCGTCCCGGCCGCGACGTCGTCGGCCGTGAGCACGGGCACCCCGCCGTCGGACACACCGCCGTCGGACACACCGCCGTCGGGAGCCTCGCCGTGGGGGGCGTCGGCGGGCAGCGCCCGCAGCGTCGAGTGCCTGATGGTGACGAGGCCGGATCTGGCCATCTCGGCCACGGTCGCCCACGACGCGTCCCAGCCCGCCGCGCCGCCGGTGAGCACCTCCAGGTCGGGCACGTCGCCGGCCAGCGCCGCGACCGCCTCCCGGAAGCGCTCACCCGCCGCGGGAAAGCCCCTCATGTCGACCCGGGGTGACAGGTGCCGCGCCGGGCTCACGTCCACCTCGTCGTCGAGGAAGTCGATGATCCTGACCGTGCGGCCACCGAGCGGGAGCTCGGCCTTCGCGAGGTGGGCCCGCCAGACCGCTTCGACGGAGGCCGGGTCGTCTCCCGCGTCGGCCACGAGGATCGTGCCGGGCTGCCGCTCCCCGGGCTCGGGACGGCGCAGCAGCCACAGGTCGGGGCCTCCGGGCGCCAGCGTGAAGACCGCGCGCAGCGCGCCCGTGCGCAGCAGGTTCGCCCGGATGCGGCGTCCCGGGCGGCGGCTCGCGGCGGCGCCCGGCATCAGGATGGCCACCAGCCCGCCGGGCCGCACGTGGGCGAGACAGTGCTGCACCCAGGCCAGCTCCGGCTCGCCTCGTGGGGGCATGCCGTATTGCCAGCGCGGATCGCCGACGAGGCCCTCGTGGCCCCAGGCCCGCTCGTTGAACGGCGGATCGCACACCACCGCGTCGGCGAGCGCGTCCCCGAGCCCTTCCACTGGGCGGTCCGGCGGGAACGCGTCGTGCCGCAGCGCGTCTCCGGGGACGACCCGGGCGTCTCGCCCGCGCAGCAGCAGCCGCAGCGCCGCGAGCAGCGCGACCGTCTCGTTGGCGTCCTGGCCGAGCAGCCGCACGCCGCCTCCCGCCCCACCGGCCCCGGCGGCGCCCAGCAAGAGCGTGCCCATGCCGCACGCCGGGTCGAGCACCGTACGCGCCCCCGGACAGGCCAGCCGGGTCATCAGGGCGGCCACGTCGGGCCGGGTCAGTGCCAGCCTGCGGCTGTGCGCCTCGGCGTACCGCTCGCAGAGGAACTCGAACGTGCCGGCCGCGCCGTTCCGCTCGGCCATCCCGGCGACCAGCCGGAGCACGCCGGGCTCGACCGGCGTCGCGTCCCCCGCGCGCGGGGGCAGGTCGGCGGTCGTCTCGGCCACCGCACGCGGGAGCCGTACGGCGAGGTCGGGGGCGGCGGACAGCCGCTTCCAGCCGCCGGGGTCGCGGAGCGTGTAGAGCAGGAACGCCCCGACCTCCCCCAGCACCTCGCCCAGGCGCAGGTCGTCCGCCGACGCGCGCAGCCGCTGCCAGACGCGGTCTCCCTGGGACACCTCGAACGACTTGCCGTTCCTGCGCAGCCACGCCTCCACTTCGGGAAGCGAGAAAAGCGGGCTGGAGGCGGTACCTCCGACCGGCTGGGGGAAGTCCTCGTAGCGGCGGCGCCAGTTGCTGACCGCGGCCCTGCCCACGTCGGCGAGCCGGGCGATGTCGCCCGCGTTCACGGTCGCTTCGACCGCCGCTTCGACGGCGGCCTCGAGCGGGCTGGCGGCGGCCGGGCGCGCCGTCGTGTCGTCCGCCTGGGCGTCGTGGCTCATGAACACGAGCCTAGCACTGTGCTTGTGAAGTGACTCAACCAATGGTTTACTCAAAACCATGACGCACAACCGTATTCGGTACGCCGCTGGGTCGGACGTCGGGCGTTCGCGTGCCAACAACGAGGACTCTGTGCACGCCGGCGAGCGCCTGCTCGCCATCGCCGACGGGATGGGCGGACACGGACACGGCGAGGTCGCCAGTGCGGCCGTCATCTCCACACTGGCCAGGCTGGAGGACGGTCCGGCTCCCGCCGACGTCGCCGCCGCCCTCGCGGACGCCGTACGGGAGGCGGGGCAGCGCCTGGGCGACCTCGCCGCGCAGGACCCGGCGCTCGAGCGGATGGGCACCACGGTCACCGCGATGCTGTGGGACGGCCACGGGAAGTTCGCCCTGGCCCATGTGGGCGACTCGCGGGCGTACATGCTGCGTGACGGCGCTCTCTACCAGATCACGCGCGACCACACGCTGGTGCAGTCGCTGGTGGACGACGGGCGCATGAGCCCCGACCAGGCCGCCCGCCATCCGCGCCGCTCCCTTCTGCTGCGGGCGCTGGAGACGAGCGGCCTCGCCGAGCCCGACCTGTCGCTGCGCGAGGCGTTCCCCGGCGACCGCTACCTGCTGTGCTCCGACGGGCTCACCTCCGTGCTCGAACCCGAGGCGCTGCACCACGTGCTCACCACCGTGGCCGATCCGCAGGAGACGGTCCACCGGCTCATCGAGCTGGCCAACGAGGGCGGCGGGCCCGACAACATCTCGTGCGTGGTCGCCGACGTCGAAGCCGCCGACGCCTGACGCCTCCCGGCCCCGCGTCTGTCAAAGGACCGGGGCGTAGTCGGGCAGTGCCTGAAGCCGGGGCCGTGCCATCCGTTCCACCGCGCCCGTCATCCGCATCAGCGGCAGCCGGGCGAAGGTGTCGCGCAGCCACCTGCCACCAGAGGTCCTGGGCACCATGAGGCGGACGTTCGGGCCGATCCGCTGCTTCTTGCGGACCAGCGGCCGGTGGCCTGTGTCGTAGGCCGGAAAGGCGATGCGATGATCGCCGCCCGCCGCCGCCAGCTCCCCGGCGAGCCGGTAGGCGCCGACCAGGGCGAGTTCGGCGCCGGCTCCCGAGGCTGGAGAGGCGCACCAGGCGGCGTCGCCGACGAGCGCCACCCGACCGGCCGACCAGGAGTCCATGCGCACCTGGCTGAGCGCGTCGAAGTAGAAGCCGGGATCGGCCAGCGCGGCGCCGAGCAGCTCCTGGACGCGCCAGGACGTCTCGCCCGCGAAGGCCTGGCCGACCAGGCGCTTGTGCTCTTCGACGTCGCGGACGTCGTAGCTCAGCGGCGCGGAGCGGAAGATGAAATAGGCCTTGGCCTGGGCGTGGTTGCCGGACCGGTAGAGGCCGGCCATCTTGCCCGGCGTGTTGTGCATCGTCACCCAGCGGTCCTCCGCGAGCGAGGCGTCGGCGTCGGCGAAGGCGAAGTAGTGGTCCTTGAAGCGGACGAACCGCTCCTCGGGACCGAAGGCGAGGCTGCGGACGGTCGAGTGCATGCCGTCGGCGCCGATGACCAGGTCGAACCGGCGGGTTCCGGCATGGTCGAAGGTGACGGTCACTCCGTCCGCGTCCTGTTCCAGATGCCGGACGGAGTCGCCGAAGAGGTATTCGACGGCGGCCTGCTCGTGGAGCAGCGCCACAAGGTCACCACGCATGATCTCGATGCCGCCCGGGTCCGTGGTGTCGATCCGGGCGACCGCCCTGTCACGGGCGTCGACGAACTTCATCCCCCGCACATCGGCGGCGGCGGCGCGGACCCGGGGCAGAAGCCCCATTCTGTCGACCACATCAACGGCCTGGTCGCGCACGTCGACGCCGTTGCCACCCGCACGCAGCCCAGGAGCGCGCTCGACCACGGTGGGCCGCAAGCCGTACCGGGTCAGCCAGTAGGCCAGGGTCAGTCCCGCGATGCTCGCCCCGGAGATGAGGATCCGCTCGTTCATTGCCCACATCCGATACATTAACTGGAAGGTTGATTCCAGTTGCAATATATGGAAGGCGCATTCCAGATGTCAACGCCGGGCCGCCGGGCCGATGCCGTACGCAACCGACAGCTCGCCCTGGAGGCGGCCACCGCGCTGCTGGCCGAGCCCGACACCGCTCTCACCGTCGAGGCCATCGCCAAAAGGGCCGGCCTGGGGGTGGGGACGGTGGTGCGCGCGTTCGGCGGCAAAGACGCCCTGCTGGACGCCGCCGTCGCGCAACTGCTCGGACCCGTGGTGCGGCGAGGCCGCGACCTGCTTCAGCAGAGCGATCCGGAGCAGGCGCTGCGCACCTTCCTCACCGAACTGATCGGCTTCCAGGCCGCTCACCACCCCGTCAGCGACCAGTTGCGCGGCATGGACACGCCCGCCACCACCGAGCTGCGGGGGCAGCTCGTGGAGGTCGTGGAGGAGATGCTCGCCGGGGCCCGCCGGGACGGCGTGCTCCGCACCGACATCGACCTCGCGACCACCACCGCCCTCATCGGCCGGTTGGCCTTCGCCGTCGCCCGCGCGCAGCCCGGGCAGCCGCAGCTCACCGACGCCTTCATCACCGTCGTCATGGACGGGCTCCGGCCCCCGTCCTCCCCCGGCCGCCGGAGCCGCCCATGAGATCTCGCGGCCGTTCCGACCGGGCGAGATGGCCGCGAGATCTCCGTTCCTCGATCGAGCGGCGCGCCCGGACGGGCGTCAGACGGCCCAGCCGCCGTCCACGTTGATCGTGGCGCCGGTGATGTACCGCCCGCCGTCGCCCGCCAGGTGGGCGACGGTCTCGGCGATGTCGTCCGGCTCCGCGTAGCGGCCGAGGACCGTCAGTCCCCGGACCGTGTCCGCCATGGGACTGTCCGCGGGGTTGGAGGCGGTGTCGGTCGGGCCGGGGTTGACGAGGTTGACCGTGATGCCGCGCGGCCCGAGGTCGCGGGCGAGCCCCTTGGTCATCCCGGTCATGGCCGTCTTGCTCATGGCGTACAGCGCGAAGCCCGGGAAGACGGTCCGCTCGCCGACGTTGCTCCCGATGGTGATGATCCGGCCGCCCTCGGTCATGTGGCCCGCCGCGGCCCGCGCGGCGAGGAACGGCCCGCGCACGTTGGCCGCGAGCGTACGGTCGACCTCCTCCGGCCCCAGGTCCTCGATCGGCGCGACGTGGAAGACCGCCGCGTTGTTCACGAGGACGTCGAGCCGGCCGAACTCCGCGGCGGCCTCGTCCACGGCCGCGGCGACCGCCGCGGCGTCGCCGTTGTCGGCCCGGATGACCAGCGCCCGCCGGCCCATCCCCTTCACCTTCTCGGCCACGGCGGCCGCGCTGTCCTCGTCGCGCTCGTAGGTCAGCGCCACGTCCGCGCCGCGCTCGGCCAGCTTCAGGACGACGGCCGCGCCGATCCCCCGGCCACCCCCGGTGACCAGGGCCGCCTTGCCGTTCATGTCGTTGATCTCGTTCATGGTGTCGAGCATGGCGACAACGGCGGTGGGAGGTCCGGCGGCGATCGGACCTCGCGTTCGCCCCTGGCGCTCGGACCGTTCGGGCCCAGGGAGAAGGCGCGGGAAGGCGCGGGAGACGTGGGAAGGGGCGGCGGAGCGGTCAGGCGCCGCGCGCCCGGAAGGCGGCCGTCTTGACCCGGTTCTGGCAGGCCGTGGAGCAGAAGCGGCGGGTGCCGTTGCGGGAGGTGTCCACGTACACGCGGTCGCAGTGCGGCGCGGTGCACACGCCGAGCCGGTCGTGCAGCTCGCCGCCGAGGACGACGGCGAGGCCGGTCGCGCAACTGGCCGCGTAGTTTCCGGCCAGCGTGCCGCCCGCGCCGTGGAAGTGCAGGTGCCAGGGCTCCCCGTCGTGCCGGTCGAGGTGCGGGCGCGCGTCCGTCTCCGCCAGCAGGCCGTTCACGGCGAGCGCCGCCGCGTCCACGTCGCCCCGCGTCACCGCCTCGAACACGCCGCGCAGTCGCCCCGCGACCTCGGCGAGCGCGCCCGCCTCCGCTTCGGTGACCTTGGGCGCCCGCGTGTCGCCGGTCGCGAGGACGTCGGCGACCGCGGCTGCCCGCGCCTCACCCGTCGGCGGCGCGTACGGCCGGCCCCGCGCCTCGCCCTCGGTCAGCGCGTTGACCAGGCTGACGGCGACCGCCACCACGGCATCAGTGTGACTGTTGAAATTCACTTGACCAGTTACGCCCTTGCGTTCTACGTTGTAACTGCCGAAAGCATACATGCCAGTTACAAGGAGGCGACATGCTCACTCTGGACGTGGCCACCCGGTGGATCGACCGTTGGGACCGCCAGCAGGAGGGCTATCTCCCCGACCGGGAGGAGCGCTTCACCGCGCTGATCGACGCCGTCGAGGCGGGCGTGGGCCGCCCGGACCCCCTGGTGATCGACCTCGGCTGCGGCCCCGGCTCGCTGTCGGCCCGCCTGCTCGACCGTCTTCCCCGGGCCACGATCGTCGCGGTCGACGCCGATCCCCTCTTGCTGTCGCTCGCCCGGGCGGCGTACGGCGACCGCGACGGCCTGCGCTTCGCCGACCTGGACCTGCGCGAGCCGGGGTGGAGCGGGGCGCTCGGCCTCGACCGCCCGGCGGACGCGGCGGTGAGCACGACCGCGCTGCACTGGCTGGCCGAGCCCCATCTGCGAGCCGTGTACGCCGAGCTCGCGACCGTGCTGCGGCCGGGCGGGCTGTTCCTCAACGGCGACCACTTCAGCTCCGAGGACACCACTCCGGAGCTGGCGCGGCTGGAGCGGGCCGTACACGAGAGCGAGGAGCGGCGGCGCTTCGCCGGCGGCCGCCCCGAGGACTGGCGCCAGTGGTGGGACGCGATCGCCGCCGACCCCGACCTCGCCGACGTCGCGGTGCCCCGGCCGGCCACGACGGCGCACCACGGCTCGGAGTCGCTCCACCTGTCCACCCACGTCGAGGCCCTCCGCGCGGCGGGCTTCGCCGAGATCGGCACGCTGTGGCAGCGCGGCGACAACCGCCTGCTCTGCGCCGTGCGTCCGTAATCCCCCCGGCCGCCCTGCCCGGACGCGCTGCCCCGCCGCCCTGCCGGGGTTTGCCCGCCGGGTCGCCGGAAAGACGGACGACATGACACCGACCGTGCTCACCGTCAACGCGGGCTCGAGCAGCCTCCAGCTGCATCTGGTGCGGGACGGCCGCGTGCTGCGGACCGAGCACAGCGAGCACAGCCCGGACCCCGCCGCGGCGGAGCGTACGCTGTCGGACTTCCTGTCCGGGGCGGACGTCGAGGTGGCCGCCGTCGGTCACCGGCTCGTCCACGGGGGCGAGGCCGTCCGCGCGCCCGCGGTCGCCGACGACGACATGGTGAAGGCCGTGCGCGGATACGCCGACCTCGCGCCGCTGCACGTGCCGCCCGCGCTCGCGCTGGTCGAGGCGGCCCGGCGGGTGCTGCCGTCCGTGCCGCACGTGCTGTGTCCCGACACCGCCTTCCACGCCGGGCTCCCGGCCGCCGCCGCGACCTACGCCCTGCCGGGCGAGTGGCGGCGCCGGTGGGGCCTGCGCCGCTACGGCTTCCACGGGCTGTCGTACGCCTGGGCGACCCGCCGGGCGGCCGAACTGCTCGGACGCCCGGCCGGGGAGGTCGACCTGGTCCTGACGCATCTCGGCGGCGGCTGCTCGGTCTGCGCCGTGCGGAACGGCAGGAGCGTGGACACCTCGATGGGGTTCACGCCGTTGGAGGGCGTGCCGATGAGCAAGCGTTCGGGCAGCGTCGATCCCGGCATGCTCCTGTGGCTGCTGTCCGGCTCACGCCTCACGCTTGAGGAGCTGCGCGACGGACTGGAGCACGGCTCCGGCCTGCTCGGGCTCTCGGAAGGCCTGTCCGGAGACACCCGCGACCTGGTCGCCTCGAAGGAAGAGGCCGCCGCCTTGGCGCTCGACGTGTTCGCCTATCGGGTGAGCCGGGAGATCGCCGCCTCGGCCGCCGCCCTCGACCGGCTCGACGCGCTCGTGTTCACCGGCGAGATCGGCTGGGACCAGCCCGAGGTGCGCGAGGCGGTGTGCGGAAGGCTGTCGCTGCTCGGCGTGGAGCCGCCCGCCGTGATCGACGTGGACCGGGATCGCGTCGTCAGCCCGCCCGGGGCCCGCCTGCCGGTCCTCGTCGTACGGCCCAGGGAGGAGCTCCAGGTCGCCCGGGAGACCCTCGCCGCGCTCGGCCATCCCGACGGCGAGGGCGGGCGGCCGTAGAATCCGCAGACATGCGCATCTTCACCGTGGACTCCTTCACCGACCGGCCGTTCCGGGGCAATCCCGCCGCGGTCTGCCTCCTCGACGAGACCGTGCCGGACGAGTGGATGCAGGCGGTGGCCGCCGAGATGCGCCATTCGGAGACGGCCTTCGTGCTCGGGCGGGACGAGGGGCCGCGCTCGCTGCGCTGGTTCACCCCCGCGGTCGAGGTCGCGCTGTGCGGGCACGCCACCTTGGCCACTGCGCACGTCCTCTACTCCCTGGGGGAGTCCGGGCGGCTGGAGTTCGACACGAAGAGCGGCGTGCTCGCGACCGAGCAGGCGGACGGCGGGCTCATCGCGATGGACTTCCCGGCGAAGCGTGCCACGCAGTGCCCGCCGCCGGACGGCCTCGCCGAGGCCCTCGGCGTCACGCCGGTGTGGACCGGCCGCAGCGAGTTCGACCTGCTGGTCGAGGTCGGCTCGGCCGAGGACGTGCGGGCCGCCGACCCCGGCATGGCGCGGCTGGCCGAGGTCGAGGCCCGGGGCGTCATCGTGACGGCGTCCGGCGAGGGCACCTCCGCCGACTACGTCTCCCGGTTCTTCGCCCCCCGGGTGGGCGTGCCGGAGGACCCGGTCACCGGTTCGGCCCACTGCGTGCTCGCGCCGCACTGGTCGGGCAGACTCGGGCGGGACGCGCTCGTCGGAGAGCAGGTGTCGCGGCGCGGCGGGACCGTGCGCACGACCCTGCGCGGCGACCGCGTCGAGCTCGCCGGGCACGCCGTGACCATATGGTCCGGCGAGCTGGAGGTCTGACCTCCTCCGCCCGCGGTCGTCCGCTCGTCAGACCCTGACCGTACGCAGCGCCTCGGCCCAGGAGACGAGCTGGTCGAGCATGAGCCGTACGGAATCCTCGTGCCGGGCGGCGGGCCGGAAGTCGGAGAAGTTTTCGAAATCGTCCCGGATCGAGAGCGTGACCTGCGGCGCCACGCCCGCAACGCCGGCCGTGGCGAGAATCTGGCGCAGGTGCTCGATGGCTCGTGCGCCGCCGTCCACGCCGTAGCCGACGAACCCGGCGGCCTTGTTCGCCCACTCGGCGTACAGGAAGTCGATCGCGGTCTTGAGCGCGCCCGAGGTCGAGCGGTTGTACTCGGGGGTCACGAAGACGAACGCGTCGAGGGCCGCGACAGCCTGCGACCACCTCCGGGTGTGGGCGTGCTCGTACTGCCCGGCCGCGGCGGGCAGCGGCTCGTCCAGGTGCGGCAGCGCGTAGTCCTCAAGGTCGACCAGTTCGTAGTCGGCGTCGCCGCGCTTGACGGCCAGGTCGTGGACCCAGCGGGCGACCGCCGCTCCGTTGCGGCCGGGGCGGGTGCTGCCGATGACGATGCCTACTTTGGTCATGCGTGTGGCCTCTTTCCCTGACAGGAGGGGAGTCGGCGCCGGGGCCCTCGGCGTCTTCGTGCTGACAACTCTAGGAAGCCACCGGAAGAAGACCAATGCCGCGCAATATGGCATTTATACGCGAGCGTCTCGCGAACTAGACTCCCGGCACATGGATGTCCTGAGCGACGTCATCGCCATCATGCGTACGGGCCGGCCGCGTTCCGCACGCGTCTCCTGGCGGGCTCCCTGGGGACAGCGCTTCCCGGCGGAGCCGGGCTCCGCGACCTTCCAGGTGGTGCTGCGCGGGTCCTGCTGGTTCCTCCCGCCCGAGGGAGAGCCCTTCGCGCTGTGCATGGGGGATGTCGTGTTCCTCCCGCGGGGCGGCGGGTACGGCGTGGCCGACAGCCCGGCGACCCCCCTGGCCGAGCCCGTCTGCGACCCCTACCGGGACGCCGGCATGATCAGTTCGGCCGCCCTCGGCGGCGCCGGAGCCGAGACGGTCACCCTCTGCTGCGGGTATCGGCTCGACCCGGCCAGGACCCACCCCAGCCTGTGGTCACTGCCAGACGTGATCCACCTGCCCGCCCGGCTCGGCCTGCACCCCGAGCTGCGAGCCGCCGTGGACCTGCTCGCCCGGGAGATCGAAACCCCCCGCCTGGGCGCCGACACCGTGGTCTCGTCCCTGCTCGACGTCCTTCAGCTCTACATCCTGCGGGCGTGGTTCGAGGGCGAGGGAGCGCACTGCACCCAGTCGGGCTGGGCCGCCGCCCTCGCCGACCCGGCCGTCAGCGCCGCCCTCGACGCCATCCATCGCGACCCCGCTCACCCCTGGACGGTCCAGTCGCTCGGCGAGCGCGCCGGTCTGTCCCGGGCCGCCTTCTCCCGCCGTTTCACCGATCTGACCGGAAAGCCACCACTGGCCTACCTCACCTGGTGGCGGCTGTCCACCGCGGCCCGCCTGCTGCAGGAGACCGATGCTTCTGTGGCGGAGGTGGCCAGGCGGGTCGGTTACGGCTCGGAGTTCGCGTTCGGAAACGCGTTCAAACGCGAGCACGGGATCTCCCCGGGCAGATACCGGCGTACGGTCTGCGCCCCCGCCTCCTGAGGACCGCCCGGGTGTCAGGGGGCCGGCACGGCGAGGGCGGCCTCGATCCGCCGGACGGCGGTGATCGCCCCGAACGCCAGCAGCCGCACGAGGTCGGCGTCGGACCGGCCGCCTCCGGCCTCCCGCCAGGCGGCCACGTCGGCGTCGGTCACCCGATACGGCGCGAGGGCGGCCAGCAGGGCGAGCCTGGCCGCCGGGCGCTGTGCGGGTGCGACGTCCTCCAGCGGACCGGACGGCCAGCCGGACACCGGAGGGTGGTCGCCGTCCCAGTCCGCGACGGCCTCCTCGACCGCCTCTATGGCCGTGTCGCCCAGCAGATGGACTCCCTCCCCCGCCGCGGCGCGCAGCGCGGCGAACGCGGTCCCGGCCGGGGTGCCCACCGCCCAGGCCGGCACCGGGCCCGACGGCAGCCCGCTCAGCAGCGGCAGCGCCTCGCCCCGCGGCAGCCTGCGGCGCACCGTCCTGGCGAGGGCCCTGCCGCCCAGGCCGCGTACGAACCGGGACCGTTGCAGACCGGCGGGCAGGAGATCATCGGTCAGCAGCGACGACACCATCCGGTTGATGAAGTGGAAGGCGAGGGCCGTGCCGATGTGCTCGGCCTCGTGACCGGGCGGGCACGGCGGCGCCTGCCCGCCCGTGGCCGTTCCGGTGGCCCAGGCGAGCAGCCGGGCGTGCTCCGGATCGGACGGTGTCTCCCCGCGCGCGACGGTCTCGGCCAGCTCGTGCTCGCCGGTCGCGTGCAGGAGCACGGTGTGCGCGTCGACGCAGAACGGGCACTTGTTGGCGAGGGAGACCCCGGTGGCGACCACCTCCTTGGCCGCCCTCGGGGCCTGCCCGGCGAGCAGCGACTCACGCAGCATCGCCCAGGTGGAAGCGAGCACCTCGGGAGCCGGGGACAACGTCAGGAACAGCGGCATGCGGGCCATGCCGAAATCACGGGCGATCTGGGCGTAGACCTGGGCGGTCAGCCCCGCCGCCGCCTCCGTGGGCACCGGGGTCACATAGCGGTACGGCGTCGGCATCTCGGCCTCCTCATCGGTCGTGCTGTCATGCGGAGCGATCCTGCCGGGCGCGGCCGCCCCCGTCGTCGTACGGCGGAAGGCGTTCCCGGCCCCTCCCGGTACGGCCGCACGGCGGCGGCCGTACTCCGGTGGGAGTAGTGCCGGATGGGTCCGCCGGGAGGAGGCGGCGCGAAACGCGCTCGGTTTACCCTTCTGACATGGACGGCGATCGCGGACGGCAGGCGTCCCTCAGCCCACCGGCGTCCCCCGCCCTGCAGGCGATCGCGGACATGTTCGCCTTCCCGGACGGACCGGCCCTCTCTGGCGACCGGACGGAGACCGGACGCCGCCGCGTTCCACGGGTTCACGCCGTGGACGCCGCGATCGCGGGTGTGGTGGCGGTGCTGCTCGCGGTCGCCACCCTGCTTCCCGGCTCGCCGAGCGGTCCCGCGGAGCTGGGGGTGGCGGGCTACCTGCTCCTGGTGGGCGGGTCCGCCGCCCTGGCCGTGCGCCGGGCGGCGCCCGTGACGGCGCTCGTCGTCTCCGCGGCCTGCATGCTGGCCTATGCCCTGCGGGTGCATCCCGAGACCGCGACCGCCTTCCCCCTCCTGGTCACGGTGTTCTCTGCGGCCACCGCGGGCCGGCGCGTGTGGGCGGCGTCGGTCAGCGCCGCCTACCTCACCGGTGTCCTGCTGGTGGAGCTGTCGGACCTCGGCGCGCGGACCCCGCGCGAGGTGGTGGACCGGGTCGGCCTGCTGGTCGGCTGGTTCGTCGCCGCCAACGTGGCGGGGGTCGTCTCCCGGCAGCGGCGGGCGTACCTGCGCCAGGCCGAGCAGCGCGCCGTCGAGGCGGAGCGCACCCGCGAGGAGGTCGCGCTGCGCCGCGCCGGCGAGGAACGGCTGCGCATCGCCAGAGAGCTGCACGACTCGCTCACCCACAGCATCTCGATCATCAAGGTGCAGGCCGGGGTGGCCGTTCATCTCGCGCGCAAGCGGGGCGACGACGTGCCGGCCGCGCTGCTGGCGATCCAGGACGCGAGCGCGGACGCCATGCGGGAGCTGCGCGCGACGCTGGAGGTGCTGCGCGAACCCGGCCCGGACGACGCGCCGGGCACGGCCCGGACCGACCGGATCGGCGAGCTGGTCGAGCGGGCGCGGTCGGCGGGGGTGCCCGCCACGCTGGCGATCAGCGGCACGCCCCGCGCGCTGCCGCCCGAGGTCGACCTGACCGCCTACCGGATCGTGCAGGAGGCGCTCACCAACGTGGCGCGGCACGCGGGCCCCGCCTCGGCGTCCGTGCACGTCCGCTACCTGCCCGACGCCCTCGTCGTACGCGTGGAGGACGACGGCCGGGGTGCCGCGACACCGCGAAACGGCGCGGACGGGACCTCCGAGACGGGCACGGTGATGCGGCCCGAAGCGGTTCGTGTGGGCGTCGGACTCACCGGCATGCGGGAGCGGGTGTCCGCGCTCGGCGGGCGGCTCCAGACCGGTCCGGGGGCGGACGGCGGCTTCACCATCCACGCCGAGCTGCCCCTGCCGGTCCGGGAGGGAGCGGCGTGATCAGGGTGCTGCTGGTGGACGACCAGGCGCTCATCCGGGCCGGGTTCAAGGCGCTGCTCGACGCCGAGGAGGGCGTGGAGGTGGTCGGCGAGGCGGGCGACGGCAGCCAGGGCCTGGCGCTGGCCGAGCGGCACGTCCCCGACATCGCGCTCGTGGACATCCAGATGCCCGTGATGGACGGCATCGAGACGACCCGCCGCATCGCCGCCGATCCCCGCCTGGCCGCCACCCGGGTGGTGATCCTGACCAACTACGGGCTCGACCGCTACGTGTTCGACGCGCTGCGCGCGGGCGCGAGCGGCTTCCTGCTCAAGGACACCGACCCGGTGGAGCTTCTCCAGGCGATCAGGGTCGCGGCGCGGGGCGACGCCCTGCTGTCCCCGGCGGTCACCCGGACGCTCATCAGCGAGTACGTCTCCCGCCCGCCGGACGCCGTGCCGACCGCCGCCCTCGAGGAGCTCACCAACCGCGAACGTGAGGTCGTCGCCCTGGTCGCGCGCGGCCTCACCAACGAGGAGATCGCCGCGCACATGGTGATCAGTCCGTTCACCGCCAAGACCCACGTGAGCAGGGCGATGACCAAGCTCGGCGCGCGGGACCGCGCCCAGCTCGTCGTGTTCGCCTACGAGTCCGGCCTGGTGATCCCCCGAGGTTCCGCCAGGCGCGGCTGAGCCGTTCTTCCCGGCCCCGGGGACGCGGACGACGGGGGTATCTAAGATCGCGTCCATGGGTCTGCGTACGCCCGCGGCCGTGGTGCTCGCCCTGCTCTCGCTCGCGGCCTGCTCTCCCGGCGGGCCGCCGGGGCCGCAGAGCCTGCCCGCACGCGTCAACCCGCTGCCCGCCGACGTCAAGGGGCCCGGCGCGGCCGTCTTCCTCGCCCGCGTCCCCGACGAGACGCGGGACGACATGCTCGGCCTGATCCGGGTGGATCGGTTCGGCGACGCGCTGGCGAGGGGCACGTGGGTCCGCCGGCACGTGGAGGTCGCACTGGGCGACCCGGCGGCGCCCATCGCGGTGCGCGGCCTGACCGCAGATCCCCGGGACGCCGTCCTGGTCTCCGGCGACGTGGTCGACGCCACGCTGCCCGCTCATGTCTTCGTCGAAAGGACGTTCCCGGTCGGTCCTACCGTCTCCGCGACCACCGGGCGATGCCTGCTCGTCCGTACGGACGGCCGGGTCGAGCAGCCCGGGCCCGAGGCGCAGTGCGAGCGCGCCCCCAACGGGGGCGTGTACTGGTACGGCCCGGGATCGGCCGCCGCCGGCGGCGTCGACCCGCGCGCCGGCACCGCGACCCCGAGGACCTCCGTGCCGGCGTTCCCGGTGGCCGTCTCCCCCGACGGGCGCTACCTGGCCTCGCTGCGCGACGACGCGCTCGCCATCACCGACACCCGGGACGGCACCACGGCGACCGTGGGCCAGGCATCGGCAGCGCGGTCGAGCCGCGGCGCTCCCGGCGCCTTCACCACCGACGGGTACGCGACGATCCTGCGGCAGGACGACGGCGCGCCGGTGCTGGCCGTCGCGGGGTTTCCCGGGGGCGGCTCTGAAGATGGCGGCTCTAGAGGTGGCGGGTCTCACGGTGCATCTCGCGGTGGCGTCCGCCGGCTGGTGGACATGGTCGGCGCGGCCGCCTTCACGCCCGACGGGCGGCTCGCGCTGGCGACGGAAGGCGCCGCCCGGCCGCGCCTGGTGGTCGTCGACCTCCGGACGGGCACCCGCACCCCGGTGCGGGACTTCCCGGCGGGCGACGCCAGCGTGAAGATCGCCGTCGTGGGCGAGCACGCGCTCGTCGCGACGCTGCCGCGCGACGCGGACGTCGGCGAGCCGCGGCCCGCCGACGTGTGGGAGGTCGATCTCAAGCAGGCCCGGGCACGCCGGGCCGTCACCATTGCGCGCGTCCGGCAGGCCGTGCCGCTCCCCGCCGTCCCGGCGGGAGGGCAGCCGGCCGGCCCGGAGACCGGCGCCCCGGGCGTCACGGGCATTCGCTTCGCACCAGACGGCGTCGTGGTCGCCCTCACGTCCGAGGGGGTCACCGCGGCCGGTCCGGCCGGGGCGTTTCCGGTCGCTGCCCTTCCCGGGCGCCGGATCCTGTTCTCCGGCGACACCGGCACCGGCGACGAGGGCGACACAGGCGGCAGCGGTGGCGGCTCGCTCACGGCGGTGAGCGAGCCGGGCGCCGCGGTCCGGATCGCGACCGGAGCGCGGAAGGGCCAGACGGTCGCCCGCGTGCTGCCCACCGCCGACGGGCGGCACCTCATCGTCTGCCTGCGTGCCGCGGACGACCCGCGCGTCGGTCCCGGCCCGGACCACGAGATCGTCTTGACCCGCCTCGACGGCGGAGGCGCGCCGCTCGTGCTCTACCGCGGTGTCGTCCTGGCCAGCGTCGGCCCGTAGACGCCGTCCGGACCCGCCCACCGCCGCACCGCTCGGGGCGTGGTCGTCAGGCCTGCGCGCTCAGGCCCGGGCGCTCGCGCAGGCGGGCCGCCGCCTCGACCACGTTGGCGAGCGCCGCCTCGACCTGCTCGTACGAGCGGGTCTTCAGCCCGCAGTCGGGGTTGACCCACAACCGCTCGGCGGGCACCGTCCGCAGCGTCTCCGTGAGCAGGTGCTCCACCTCGTCGGCGTCCGGCACGCGCGGCGAGTGGATGTCGTACACGCCCGGCCCCACTGCCCTGGGGAAACCGCCGACCGCGCCGAGCAGCCGCCCCCGCGAGCGCGCCGACTCGATGCTCGTGACGTCGGCGTCGAGGGCGTCGATCGCGGCGAGGATCTGGTCGGCGTCCGAATAGCACAGGTGCGTGTGGATCTGCGTGTGCTCGCTCGCGCCCGAGGTGGCCCATCGGTAGGCCTCGACGGCCCACTCCAGGTAGGCGGCCTGCTCGGCGCGCCGCAGCGGCACCAGCTCGCGCAGCGCGGGCTCGTCGACCTGGACGACGCGGATGCCCGCCTCCTCCAGGTCGCCCACCTCCTCCCGTACGGCGTCGGCGACCTGGAACACCACCTCGCGCAGCGGCAGGTCGTCCCGGACGAACGACCAGGCCACGATCGTCACCGGGCCGGTGAGCATGCCCTTGACCGGCTTGCTCGTCAGCGACTGGGCATATCGCGCCCAGCGGACGGTGATCGGCTCCGGCCGCCGCACGTCACCGTACAGAATGGGCGGGCGGGTGCAGCGGGAGCCGTACGACTGGACCCAGCCGTGCCGGGTGACGGCGAAGCCGTCGAGATGCTCGGCGAAATACTGCACCATGTCGTTGCGCTCGGGCTCGCCGTGCACGAGGACGTCGAGCCCCAGCCGCTCCTGCAGCGCGATCACCTGCTCGATCTCCGCGCGCACCATGCTCTCGTAGGCCGCCTCGCCGATCTCCCCGGCCGCCAGGGCCGCCCGGGCCCGGCGCAGCTCGCCCGTCTGCGGGAAGGAGCCGATCGTGGTGACCGGGAGAAGCGGCAGCTTCAGGTGCTCGGCCTGCGCCGCGGCCCGCACCGCGTAGGGGGCGCGGCCCTCCGTCGACCGGGCGCGGGAGGCGTGCGGACGTTCGTGGCCGGCGGGGTGTCCGGGCAGGAGACGACCGGGTGTGGCCGCGAGCAGCGCCGCCAGGTCGGCCACCTCGGCGACCTTCTGCTCGGCGAACGCCAGCCGCTCGCGCAGCGCGGGATCGAGGCCGGTCTCCCGTTCCACGTCGTAGGGCACGTGGAGGAGCGAGCACGACGTGCTCACCACGACCCGCCCGGCGCGCTCCCGCACGGCGAGCAGCGTGGCCAGCGCGCGGTCCCTGTCGGTGCGCCACACGTCCCGGCCCGACACCACGCCGGCGACGACCGTCTTGCCGGCCAGGGCGTCCACACCGCGGGCCGTGCCCCGGACGAGGTCCAGGCCGACGGCCTCGACCGGCGCTGCGGCCAGCACCGGCAGCGCGTCGCCGAGATCCCCGAAATAGGAGGCGACCAGCAGCGCGGGCCGGTGCTCCAGCCGTCCCAGCCGTCCGTACGCCGCCTCGACGGCGGCCAGCTCGGCGGGGGTGCGGTCGGCGACCAGGGCGGGCTCGTCCAGCTGCACCCAGCCGACGCCCTCCGCGGCCAGTGCGGCCAGCAGGCGCGCGTACACCTCGACCACGTCGTCCAGCCGGTCGAGCGGGACGAAGCCGTCAGGACTGTCCGGGGCGGCCTGCGACAGCAGCAGGAACGTCACCGGCCCGACCAGCACCGGCCGGGTCTCCAGCCCCAGCGCGCGGGCCTCGCGTACCTCCGCAAGCGGCTTGGCGGCGTCGAGCGAGAAGACCGTGTCCGGGCCGATCTCGGGAACGATGTAGTGGTAGTTGGTGTCGAACCACTTGGTCATGCGGAGCGGGGCGATCCCCTCGGCGCCCCGGGCCATCGCGAAGTAGGTCGTCAGGTCGTCGTCGTGCCGGTAACGCCCGGGCACCGCCCCCAGCAGCACCGCCGTGTCGAGCATCTGGTCGTAGTAGGAGAACGTGTTCGACGGCAGGCCTTCCAGTCCGAGCGCGGCCAGCCGCCGCCAGGTGTCCTCCCGCAACCGCCGCCCGGTCTCCTCCAGGTCCGCCCGGCCGGAACGCCCCTCCCAGTACGCCTCAAGCGCCCGCTTCAACTCCCGATCCGGCCCGATGCGCGGATACCCCAGCACGGTCGATGCGGGAAAGGACGATGTCATGTCGGCTCCTCGTTCGCCAGATCAACAGGACGCCACGCATCCTCCCCGCGCCGAACCTGACAGAGCCGGATCCATTCACCCCCCTTATGGATCACTTCGACCGAGGCCGCCCATCCATAAGCACAGGCAGCCCTTAGGGGACCGGTACCGGGGGCTTCAGGCTGAGGCGGTCGGCGGTCCCCGGCCGTTCGGCTGAAAGACATCCCTGGAGCTCAGGTGTCAAGCGGCAAGAGATTCCGGTTGAGGAGCCCAAGCGGTTGCTTCGTTGTACGGGGTGCCGGTCGTGAGGCAGCCGTGCAGGATGCCGACCAGACGGTTGGCGACTTGACGGAGGGCGCGTTGTAGCCGGCGTCGCGTCCGCGTTGCTTGTCGTAGTAGGCCCGGGCGCCGGGCGAAATGCGGATCGCTGTGGCGGCCTGAGCGATCAGAGCGTCGATAAGCCGGTCGTTGTGCACGTATCCGGCGGCGACGACCTTCTTCCTGCCGGAGGCACGGGTGATCGGGGAGGTGCCGGTGTAGTTCTTGCGGGCCTTGGCGCTGACATACCGGTGGGGATCGTCGCCGAACTCTGCGAGCACTCGGGCGCCGAGGATCGGTCCCAGACCGGGCTGGGACAGATGATCTCAGCGGCCGGGTGCCGCCCAAAATGCGCCTCGACCTCCGCACCCAGGGCGGTGATCTGCTCGTTCACCGTGGCCACAACCGCCGGCAGCGCCCTGACCGAGGCGGCATAGGCGGCGGTGACCACCGCGGGCCGGCCCAGGTGCTCGGTGCGCAGCGCGGCCTGGATCAGTGGCCGGACGATGGTCAACCCGATCTTTCGGTCGCCTGCGGCTGGCAGGCCCACTCGGCGATCACGTCGCGCCCGTGGGCGATGGCGAGGTCAAGTAGGCCCGGGAAGCGAGCGTCGAGGTCGTCTCGGCGTAGCCGGTTCAGGCGCCGGGTTCCCTGGTCTCGCTGATGTATCACTCCGGCCTCTCGGAGGATCTTGAAATGAGCGCTCTGGGTGGACTTGCTCACCGGTGTGGTGATGGTCCCGCACGCCAGCTCGCCATCGGGCCCGGCTTCTGCCAGGCGAGCGACCACACCGAGGCGCACCGGATCGCTCAGCGCCCCCATGACGCGAGCAAAGACCAGTTCCTCTCGATCAGGATGCACAAGATCGGTCGCTGTTCGGCTTGCCACACTGTCATGGTAGCCCAACATGTTCGGACAATCCGAACATGTGTTATGTTCTGGTTATCCGAACATGTGACGGCTAGGGGGCTGCTGTTGCTCAGCCGCCTGCACGCCGCCGGCGGCGGTCGCCTATCTGGTGGCCGACGGGGCGGGTTACTGATCCCGATTTCAGCGGCCGTATCCGGCGACTAGCTGACGTTTTCCCGGGCTCCCACCAGAAGTGAAAATGGGCCCGCACAATGCCAAGGAGCGCACATGACCCAGACCGAAACACCGCTGCCCATTGACATGACCAACCGGTCTGGCGTGATTACCGGGGCGGGGAGCGGGATCGGCCGCGCGCTGGCCGAACAGTTCGGCCGGCGCGGCGCCCGGTTGCTGCTGGTGGGGCGCCGCGAGCAGGCGTTGCGGGAGACCGCCTCGGCGGTGGCGCGGGCCGGCGGCGCAGCCGAAGTGCTGGCCGCCGACATCACCGCCGAGGGGGCCGAGGAAAAGGTCGCCGACACTGCGCGCACGCTGCTGGGCAAGGTCGATTTGCTGATCAACAATGCCGGCAACGTGCGCGCGGGCCGGCTAGAAGACTGCGATGTAGCGGATGTGCGGGCGATGGTGGGTCTCAACTTGACCGCGCCGATCCTGCTCACGCGCGCTTTGTTGCCCAATCTGCGCGCGGCCGCCCAATCCGAGCGCTCCGCTGACGTGGACGGCCTCGGCCGGCGGCGCGACAGCGTCGTGCTGGGTATCGCCAGCGGCATGGCACTGCTCCCGCTGCCCTTTTACGCCACCTATGCGGCGACCAAGGCGGGCCTGGCCGCGTTTGGGCACGCGCTGCGCCGGGAGCTTCAGGGCACCGGCGTGCACGTCGCCACCTGGTATCCCGGGGCCACGGCCACGGCGATGATGGACAGCTCGGCCGCGGGGGAGGACCTGGGTTTCGGCCGCCGCCCGGTCGAAGAGGTGGTGACCGACCTGCTCGACGCGCTTGGCCGCGGCGAGCACGAGATCAACACCAGCCTGTCCACCCGGCGAGCCATGCAGCGGCTGCACGCCAGTGACCCACTCGCCGTCGACGCCGTGCTCGGGCCCCAGCTGTCTCAACTCGAATCCGCCGTGCGCAACCACCGCAGTATCTGACCCGCGAACAGAAGCACAGCGCCGCCACCGGCCCCTGGCTCCTGCCCGGCGCGGTTTCGCGCGTTGTGCTCCACCATGTCGCGCATGCGCCGCCGGAAGTCCGGGTCGCGTACCAGCTCGGCGAGCTCCACCCAGGCGTCCACCTGCTCGGGCGTGGGATCGTCGGGCAGGGCGACCCGGGTGTGCCCGATCCTGTCCTTGAGCGCCGGGCCGGCGTCCAGCCCGCCGAAGACCTCGTTCACGAAGTCCTCCATGACGCGCCGCCGCTCGTCGGCGGACAAGGTCGCCAGGTCGTCGTCGTGCCGGTAACGCCCGGGCACCGCCCCAGCAGCACCGCCGTGTCGAGCACCTGGTCGCAGTAGGAGAACGTGTCCCCTTGTCCCGTCCCGCATCCGTGGATCTATTGATGACGCTTATGGATCAGCTCGACGGTGCGCCAGGGCTGTTCAGCGGGGGGCGTCCATGCGCTGGGTGCCGATGACGGACAGCAGCCGCAGCGCCTCGTCGGACGGCGAACCGGGGACGGCGGTGTAGATCACCACCTGCTGGTCGCGGTCGGCGATGTCGAGGGCGTCGCAGTTGACGGTGATCGGGCCGACCAGCGGGTGCCGGAAGGTCTTGCAGAGCGTGGGCCCGTCCGCCACGTCGTGGGTGGCCCACAGCCGCGCGAACTCCGGGCTCTTCGCGAGGAGCTCGTCCACCAGCCCGGTCACCTCGAGTGCGTCGGGGTAGCGGGCGGCGGCGGCACGCAGTCGCCGGGCCGCGTGCCGGGCGAAGTCATCGGCGTCGGAGACTCCGTACAACCGCCGCCCCTCGCGGTGCGGGCCGAGGAACGCGCGGCGCACCAGGTTGCGGTCACGCCGGGACAAGGCCGAGAAGTCCTCCATGAGGGCGGCCGCCAGCTCGTTCCAGGCGAGCACCTCGAGCGTGGCGGACGTCACGAACGCGGCGGCCTGCGGCAGCCTCGCCAGCAGGTCCAGGATGCTCTGCCGCACCTCGCGCGGGGGTCCCGGCGGCGGGGCGGGCGGGGCGCCCGCGAGGTGGTGGAGGTGGGCGCGCTCGGCGTCCGACAGGCGCAGGGCCCGGGCCAGCCCGGCGAGCACCTCGCGCGACGGGCGCGGGCCGCGGGCCTGCTCCAGCCGCGTGTAGTACTCGGTCGAGATGAACGCCAGCTGCGCCGCCTCCTCACGCCGCAGGCCCGGGGTGCGGCGCCTGGGCCCGGCGGGCAGTCCCACGTCGGCGGGGCTGATCCGCTCGCGCCTGCTGCGCAGGAAGTCGGCCAGTTCTCGTCGGTTCACACCTCCAGTGTGCGCGGAGCGCGGAGGCGATCCAGGTACCGCCGGTGCCTGGATGGGCCGGCGCCCGCCGATGCAGGCTCACTGCCATGGACAACACACCGACCACCGACACGACCATCTCCTCCACCCCCGGCGCTCCTGGTCTGCTGACCGGCAAGGTCGCCTTCGTCAGCGGCGCGGGACGCGGTATCGGAGCCGCGGCGGCGCGGCTGTTCGCCCGGGAGGGCGCCCGAGTGCTGCTCGCGGCCCGGACGGAGGCGCAGCTCAAGGCGGTGACCGAGGAGATCCGGGCGGCGGGCGGCACCGCGGACCACGTGGTGTGCGACCTGGCCGACGCGGCGAGCGTGCGGGCCGCCGTCAGCCGCGCGGTGGACCTGTACGGCCGGCTCGACGTCGCCTTCAACAACGGGGCGACCGGCCAGCGGCCCGGTCCGATGGACCGGATGCCGGAGGCCGACTTCGACCGCGTCTACGCCGTGAATCTCAGGGGCGTCTGGCTGGCCATGGCCGCCGAGGTGGAGGCGATCCGGGCCACCGCGGGCACGGGCGCCATCGTCAACAACTCGTCCGTCGGCAGTTGGGGAGGCAACCCGGAGCTTGCGGCCTACGGCGCGATGAAACGGGCGGTCAACAGCCTCACCGAGTCGGCCGCCGTCACCTACGGCCCCGAAGGCATCCGCGTCAACGCGATCGCTCCCGGCAACACGCTCACCGAGATGATCCGCGCCTGGGAGGCGGAGTCCCCGGGTCTCCAGGAGCGGCTCACGGCGCAGACGCCGCTGCGCCGCGGGGCCGACCCCGCCGAGATCGCCGAGGCCGCCGCCTGGCTGCTGAGCGACCGTGCCTCCTTCGTGACCGGCGCCGTCCTGCGGGTCGACGGCGGCGCGGGGGTCTGAGCCGGGGAGGACCTCCTCCCTCGCGGATCCATTGACCGTGCTTATGGACGCTCGCACCGGCTGCCTCGGCGGCCGGAGGGAAGGCGTTCACGGGCGCCGCGCGGCGGCCAGGAACATGGGCACGGCGAGGAACAGCCTGTCCCGCCGCGCGCGGCCGGTCTGCTCCGCGATCCAGTCGTCGGCCTGGCGCCGGGTGACCGCCCCCGCCGCGTACGCGCCCTCGGCCACGCCGGTGACCATCGGCAGGAGCGAGCCGTCCGTGAAGACACCCGTGCGGACCTCGGCGGTGACGTCCGCGAAGCCCGCGTCGAGCAGGAGGGTGCGGTGACGGCGGGCCGCGTGCGGGCTGGGCACGGCGTCCGCCCGCGCCCGCACCATGACCCGGGTGAGAGCGGGGTCGTCCGAGTCGATCACGAACGTGTCCCAGTCCTGCCCCACCAGGACGATCCGCCCGCCGGGGGCGAGCACCCGCCACGCCTCGGCCGCCGCCCGCGCCGGATCGGCCAGGGCGTGGTAGACCTTGTCGGCCCGATAACCGGCCAGCTCGCCGTCATCGAACGGCAGGTCGCAGGCGTCCGACCGGCGGAAGTCCAGGCCCGGGTGCCGCGACCGGGCGACCTCGATCACCTGCCCGTCCGCGTCCAGGCCGATCGGTCGCGCGCCCAGGGCGGCCATCTCCGCGACGGCCAGTCCGGCGCCGCAGCCCACGTCCACCACACGGCTCCCGGCGGCCAGGCCGAGAAGTTCGTACGTGCGGGCGCGCAGCGCCGCCTGGCCCGGATGCCTGTCCACACGGTCGAGAAGGGCGATGAGGGATCGGTTCGACATGGGAGACAGCGTCCGACTTAATGTCGGCATGAAGTCAAGCGCGACCATCGGCATCGGCGAGGCGGCCGCCCGGTTCGGCCTCGCCACGCACGTCCTGCGGCATTGGGAGTCGGTGGGGCTGCTGACGCCCGCCCGGGTCGCGGGCGACCGCCGCCGTTACGGCCCCGACGACCTCTTCCGGGTGGCCGTGATCCTGCGGGCGAAGGAGGCCGGGCTCGGCCTCGACGAGATCCGCGAGATGATCGCCACCCGCGCGGCGGCCGAGCGGCGGGAGATCCTCCGCCGGCGGCAGGCCGAGCTCCGGCGGCGCATCGAACAGGCCCGCGCGGCGCTGGAGGTGGTCGAGTGCGCGCTGGGCTGCGACCACGATGACGTCACCGGCTGCGCGCACTTCCAGCAGGCCGTACGCGAACGGATCGGCCTGCCGTCTCCCGCGCCGCTCGCCGACGCCCGGTGACGGGAACGCTCACCCGGCGGCGTCCCGTTCTTGCGGGCCCGGCGCCGTACGCAGGGTGATGACGATCGCGGCGATCCACAGCAGGGCCGACAGGCCGCCGGCCCATCGCAGGCCGGCGGTGAACCTCTCGGCGTCGGCGGGGTCCTGCACGATGGCGCCGAGGACGGCGACGCCGAGCGCGCCGGCCGCCTGCCGGGCGGTGTTGTTGACGCCTGAGGACAGGCCGGGACGGGAGGGAGGCCCGGCGCGCAGCGCCGCCGCGACCACGGACGCGGTGAGCAGGCCCATGCCCAGGCCGAGGCCGAGCAGTGCGGGGAGGAGCGCCGCGTACGGACCGGTGGGGGTCACCAGCGCCAGGCAGGCGGCGCCGGCCGTGCCGAGCAGCAGCCCGCCCAGCATCGGGAGCCGGGGCCCGTAGCGGGCGGCGACCCGCCCGGTGATCGGCGCGCACAGCGCGAGGGGGGCGAACAGCGGCAGCAGCATCACGCCGGCGGACAGGGCGTCGTGGTGGCGGACGCCCTGGAGATACAGGGTGACGACGAAGATGAAGCCGATCCCGACGAAGTTCATCAGGGCGGCGACGGCGTTGGCGCCGACGAAGCGGGAGCTGCCGAGGACGGACGGCGGAAACAGGGGCTCGGGTGCCCGGCGCTCCCACCAGGCCAGGGCGGCCGTGCCGAGCACGGCGACCACGGCGGCTCCCGCCGTCTGGGCGGAGACTCCCGAGTGGCCGTACGCGATGGCGCAGTAGGTGAGGGCGAGCAGGGCGACGGCCGCGGCGAGCACACCCGGGAGGTCCAGCCGCCGTCCGGGTGCGGGCTCGTCCCTGCCGACGCGACGGAGGGTGAGCACGATGGCGACCGCCACGACGGGCAGGTTGACGAGGAAGACCGAGCGCCACCCGGCGAGGGTGACGAGCAGGCCCCCGAGCACCGGACCGCAGGGCAGCGCCAGGGCGGACACCCCCGCCCAGATGCCGAGGGCGCGGGCCTGCTCGGCGCGTTCCGGGAAGGTGGTGCCGACCACGGCGAGGGTGCTGGGCAGCAGCAGCGCCGCGGCGAAGCCCTGCAGGGCGCGGGCCGCGACCAGCGTGCCGATGCCGGGGGCGAGGCCGCACAGCAGGGAGGCGGCGCCGAAGAGGGCGAGCCCGGCGACGGCGACCGTACGGTGTCCCAGCCGGTCTCCCACGGCGCCGGCGGCGAGCAGGCACGCGGCGAGGACGACGGTGTAGGAGTCGACGACCCACTGCATGCCGGGCAGGCCGGTGCGCAGGTCCGAGCCGATGTGCGGCAGGGCGACGTTGACGACGGTGACGTCGAGCTGCACGAGGAACATGCCCGCGCACATCACGACGAGGATCGTCCGGCGTCTGCGGTGCGCCCCGGCCGGGCCTGGGCCGGGGGCGATACGGGGAGTCTTCGTCCACGACATACGTCATCGGTGCCCGCGAAGACTTCGGCCACCGCCGAAGCGTGAGGGAAGCGCTACTGATCCGCGCGACCGGGTGCTCAGGGGTGGGCGCGGAGGGCGGCGAGGAGCCAGGCGAAGTCGTCCGCGTGGGACGGCTTCGGCTCCCGGCCGTTGATCACGGCCATGAGATGCCGATAGCGCTCGGCCTCGGCGAACATGCCGGCCTCCAGGCGCTCCCTGACGGCCGCCCGGCCGGCGGCGTCCATGTCGCCGAGCAGGCTGCCGACGACCTCGGCGGCCTCGGGCGAGTCGGGGCGCACCCCGTTCTCCCGCGCCTGGCCCACCTGCCAGACGACCTTCTTCGCGAACCACATGAAGGCTCCCGGCTCCTGCCCCGAGCGGTTTCGCGTGTTGTGCTCCACCATGTCGCGCATCCGGCGCCGGAAGTCCGGGTCGCGCACGAGCTCGGCGAGCTCCACCCAGGCGTCCACCTGCTCGGGCGTGGGGTCGTCGGGCAGGCCGATCTCGGTGTGCCGCAGCCGGTTCCTGAGCTCCGGATCGGCGTCCAGGCCGCCGAAGACCTCGTCGACGAAGTTCTCGATGATGCGCCGCCGTTTGTCGGCGGACAGCCGTGCCAGATCGTTCAACAGTTTCGTCTCCTCCGTGCCGGACCGCCGCCTCGCGACGGTGCTGAGCACCGCGCGCCGGAGCCGCAGGGTGCGGATCTGCGCGTCGAGTGCGTCCACATGGACGGCGGCGACGTCGGCCAGGGTGACCTTCCGCTCCAGCACCCGCCGTACGTCGTCCAGGCCGAGACCGAGATCCCGCAGCGTCCTGATGAGCTCCAGCCGGGCCACGGCGCCGGCGTCGTAGAGCCGGTAGCCTCCCTCGCTCCGCTCCGCGGGCGGCAGCGCACCGACGTCGGACCAGTACCGGATCGTGCGCACCGGCATCCCGGTGCGGCGGGAGAGCCATCCGATGGTGAACAGCCCCTCGTCGTCCATGACACCGAGTCTGGTCTCTCCACCGGCTGGAGACTCAAGGGCCTGTCCTCACGACTATGCCGCGGGCCCGGGAGTCTCTAAGGTGGGGCAGTGATCATGTGACGGCAGGAGGACCGGGTGAGCGAAGGCTCGGCGGACGGCTCCGGCGAGGAGCACCGTCCCAAGCTCGACACGAGCGTGCCGCACTCGGCACGCATCTGGAACTACTTCCTGGGCGGCAAGGACCACTTCACGGTCGACCGCGAACTCGGCGAACAGATCCGGCAGGCCTACCCCGGCATCGTCGACATCGCCCGGCAGTCGCGGGGCTTCCTCGGCCGGGCCGTACGGCACCTGACGGGCGAGGCGGGCATCCGGCAGTTCCTCGACATCGGCACCGGCCTGCCGACCGCCGACAACACCCACCAGGTGGCGCAGCGGGTGGCGCCGGAGTCCCGCGTCGTGTACGTCGACAACGACCCCCTCGTGCTGGTGCACGCGAACGCCCTGCTGACCAGCAGCCCGCCCGGCGTGACCGACTACATCGAGGCCGACGTGCGCGAGCCGGACAAGATCTTGACCGCCGCGTCGAAGACGCTCGACTTCGGCGAGCCCGTGGCGCTCATGCTGCTGGGGATCATGGGCCAGGTGCTCGACGACGAGGAGGCGTACGCGATCGTGCGCCGGCTCATGGACGCCCTGCCGTCCGGCAGCCACCTGGTGTTCGAGGACGGCACGAAGGTCGTCCTGCCCGAGGCGGCCGACGAGGCGGAGCGCATCCGCGCCGAGGGCGGCGACCCCTACCGGTTGCGGACGCCCGAGCAGATGGCCCGCTTCTTCGACGGCCTCACCCTGCTGGAGCCGGGGGTGGTGTCGGTGTCGCGGTGGCGGCCCGACCCCAGCACGTTCGGGGAGGCGGCCGAGGTCGACGCGCTGTGCGGGGTCGCCCGCAAGGACTGACCTCCGACGCGCCCCGACCCCTGCGCGCCGCGCGCCTGCGTCACCTCCCGTCGCCGGGGTAGGAGTTCCAGGACGGGGACGGGAGGCGCATGGCTGAGATCGGCGCGCTGCTCGACGCGCTCACGGACGCAATCAGCTCCCAGGACGAGGAGCGAGTGGTCCGCTGCTTCAGCCCGAGGGCCGTGTTCGTCACGCCCGCGGGGGTGGTGGAGGGGCGAGAGCAGATCGGCTGGTACTTCCGGCAGCTCTTCACGGCGTTTCCCGACATGCACAACGAGACCACCACATGGGCCGTCCTCGACGACACCATCGTCACGGAGTGGACGTTCAGCGGCACCCACACCGGGCCGCTGCTGCTGCCCGGCGGCACGGAGATCATGGGCACCGGCCGCCGCGTGGTCTTACCCGCGGCCGGCGCCTACACGATGGGCGACGACGGCGCGTTCGCCAGCGGGCGGGTCTACTACGACCAGTTGGCGTTCTACCGCCAGACGGGCTGCGACCTGCGTCTGCGCAGGACCGTCTGACCTCCCATACTGGAGCGTGGACTCCGGCCCGCCGCTGCGCGACATCGGCTGCTTCGCCCTCGTCGCCCGGCACCTCAGCTTCTCCCGCGCCGCCGCCGAGCTGGGCGTCTCCCAGCCCGCCGCGAGCCAGGCCGTCGGCCGTCTCGAACGCGCGCTCGGGGTCCGCCTGTTCGAGCGGACCAGCCGGGAGGTCCACCTGTCGCCGGCCGGCAAGGCGCTGCTGCCGTACGCCGAGGCGCTGCTGGAGTCTGCGGCCGCCTTCTCGGCCGAGGCGAGGCGGCTCGCCGCGCGGGACGGCGCCGGTGTCCGCCTGGCCTATCCCCCGCCGGCCGGCGGCCTCGCGGCGCGGATCGCCCGCCGGATGGCACGCCGTGAGCCCCCGGCCGAGGTGGAGCTGCGCCCGGCCGGCCGGGCCGCCGCCGTCGCGGCCCTCGCCGCCGGCGAGGTGACCGCGGCCATCCTCGCCGCCCCCTTCCCGCGGGAGCTGACCACCGCCGCCCGTTTCCACGTGCCCGTCGGGCATCTGGCCGTACCGGCCGGGGACCCGCTCGCCGGCCTGCCCCGCCTGCAGCCCGAACGGCTCGCGCGGCACCGCGTCCTGCTGCCGCGCGAACGGCCGCCCGGCGGGATGTGGGCGCGGCTCGCCGCCCGGGTCGGGCCGCACCGGCAGCACGTGGTGGCCGACGAGATCGACGACTTCGCCGCCGTGCTCGACCTGGTCGCGGCCGGTGTCGGCCTGCTGCCGACTCCCTCCCTGGTCGTCACGTCCGTCCGCAGGGACGACGTCGCCTTCGTCCCCCTGGACGCGGGCGACCTTCGCCTGACGTACGCGCTCGCGTGGCGGGGCGAACGGCTGTCGGCCGGGTTGATGGCGCTCGTGCGGACGGCGCAGGAGTGCCTCTGGACGAGGTAGCCCGCGAGTTCAAGGCGGTGATCCGAGAAAGTTTCACGCCGTCTCGCGGAGCCGGGCCGTCCGCGTCCCGGAAGTATCGGCAGGTGACCGGGGTGCCGCCATGGATTCGAAGACGCAGTGTCGCCATTTCCTGACCGAGGATTAGTTGAAGCCTTGACTAGCGACACCATTTTCAGCATTCTTGGGACTACGCCGCCCCAACGCGTATTCGCCGCCGAATAAGCGAGGCGCGGCCGCCGTGGCCCGTGGGCGAACCGCGAAGCCGGCAGCGACGATGCTGCGAGTTTCGGGCTTTCACCAGCGGTTCCGGGTCTTTTGCTCGCATATCCGCGCGGCTTTACGCCGCCGGGCGTCCAATTCGCCGACAATGTGAGCCACGGAACGCAGGAAATGACGGCCGATTTACTTTGCCATGACTGCGAATAGGCGGCGGCCGGAGTTTCCCGTTTCCCTTCCGCCGGGCCTCGGTTTTCCCGGCGCATTCCCATCGGCCGGTTCGGTCGCGTCCGCACGTGCGCGGCCCGGCCCGACCGGCAGGCACAGAAGGTGATCACATGAAAACGGACCAGATCAGGGGACCAGTCCTCTCGCTTTTCCGCGTCGTGACGGGGCTGCTGTTCGTCTGCCACGGCGTGGCGACGATCTTCGGCGTGCTGGGCGGCCACCGCGGCACCGGTCACGCCTTGGCGATCGGCACGTGGCCGAGCTGGTGGGCGGCGGCCATCCAGCTGGTCTTCGGGACGCTCGTCCTCGTCGGGCTGCTCACCCGCGTCAGCGCCGTGCTGTGCTCCGGCTCGATGGCGTACGCGTATTTCACCGTCCACGCGCCGCGGGGCCTGTTCCCGCTCCTGAACGGAGGCGAGGCGGCGGCGATGTTCTGCTGGTCGTTCTTCCTCATCGCGGTCTTCGGGCCCGGCGCCTGGGCGCTGGACACGCTGATCCACCGGATGCGGCACCACGAGGTCGAGACGTACGCCCCCGCGCCCGCACAGGCGTGACCACGCCCCGCCGCCCGTAGGGCGAACCGAAAGCGCGGGGCCCGGCACAACCCGCGCGGGTGCCGCCTCGCGGCCGGACGTCACGGGCGTCGGGCCGCGAGGCAGGCGGGCCGCTCTCCCGGCCCGATCACTCCTCGGCGACGTCCACCGCATGCGGCCCGCACGGGAGATCCTCTCCGTCGGCCGTTCGGATGGCGTGAACCTGATCGGTCCATCGTCCGACTGTGCAGGGTGACGGGAGGACGAGATGACCGACGAGCTGCTGGTGGTGCGCGCGCAGCTGGGCGAGCGCGCGGCGCCGGCCGAGCTGGTGGCCCGCTGGCGGGTGTTGCCGCAGGGCGGCGTTGCTGCGCCGGGCCCGCGAACTCGCCCGCGCGCGGGCGCATCCCTCCACGTCACGCACGCACACCTCCGATAACTGACTCGACGAGACGAAGGGCGCTTCGATGGCACACAATCCGAGACTCATCCGCCGCCGGTTCGGCAGGACGGCGTTGCCCGTGGTGGCCCTGGTCGTCGCCGGAATCCTCCTCGCGGGTGTGCTCATGCTGCTGGTGTGAACGCCGGGCCGAGCTGAAAGTTTCAGCTCCGCAGCGTGCCCTCGGCCGTCCTGACCTGGACGTACCGCTCCGTGACCGGAGCGTGCTTGGATCGCGCCACCTCGCGTACGCACGATCCGGGCGGGAGTCCTCCCGAGATCGTCCCGCCCGTTTCCGGGGCGGCCCCGCCCGGCGGGGCCGGCCCGTCGTCCTTTCCGAGGGGCATGTGATGCGACTACCGCGACGGCTGCTGAGCGCGAGCACGGCGACCGCACTGGCCGGCGCCCTGCTGGCCCTCACCTCGACCTCCACCCCCGTTGCGGCCGCCTCCTTCAATTAC
This sequence comes from Microbispora sp. NPDC046973, assembly GCF_040644495.1. Classification (NCBI taxonomy): domain Bacteria; kingdom Bacillati; phylum Actinomycetota; class Actinomycetes; order Streptosporangiales; family Streptosporangiaceae; genus Microbispora; species Microbispora sp. NPDC046973. The sequence continues at coordinate 53,462 of NZ_JBEYWQ010000041.1, forward strand.
GGCGAGGCGCTGCAGAAGTCGTTCCTGTTCTACGAGGCCCAGGAGTCGGGGCACCTGCCGTCCGCCAACCGGGTGACCTGGCGGGCCGACGCGACCGTCAACGACGGCAAGTCCGCCGGGGTGGACCTGTCCGGCGGCTTCTACGACGCGGGCGACCATATGAAGTTCGGCTTCCCGATGGCGGCCATGACCACCACGCTGGCCTGGGGCGGCGCGGACTACCGGGCGTCCTACGAGCGCTCGGGCCAGCTGCCGTACCTGCTGAACACGCTCCGGCAGGCGGGCGACTACTTCATCCACGCCCATCCCGAGCCGAACGTCCTGTACGTCCAGGTCGGCGACGGCGGTGAGGACCACTCCTACTGGGGGGCTCCCGAGACCGTCGAGGCCAAGGGCCACAAGCGGCCGGTCTACAAGATCACCGCTTCGTGCCCGGGCACCGACGTCGTCGCCGAGACCGCCGCCGCGATGGCCGCCTCGTCGATCGTCTTCCGGCCGACCGACCCGGCGTACGCCGACACACTGCTCACCCACGCCAAGCAGCTGTTCACGTTCGCCGACACGACCAAGGGGACGAACGGCCGCGACACGGCGTACGTGAACTGCGTCAGCGCCGCACAGGGGTTCTACAACTCCACGGGCGAGGGCGGGCAGGTCGAGGGCGCCACGAAGATGTACTGGGACGAGCTGGCCTGGGCCTCCCTCTGGCTCTACCGGGCCACCGGCACCGCGGGCTACCTCGACCGGGCGCGCGAGTTCTACCCGAAGATGGGCGCCCAGGAGGACCCGGGCAGCAACGGGCAGCAGGTGCCGGTCTTCAACTTCGGCTTCGGCTGGAACGACAAGCAGTACGCCGTCTACGAGCAGATGGCCGAGCTGACCGGCGAGCAGCGATACAAGGACGACGTCCAGCGCTACCTCGACTACTGGACCGTCGGATACAAGGGCAAGAAGGGCACGATCACCCCCGGCGGCCTGGCCTACATCTTCTACTGGGCCTCGCTGCGCATGGCCGCCAACACGGCCTTCGTCGCGTTGAAGTACGCCGACTTCCTCGGCTCGGGCGACCCGCTCTACGCGCGCTACCACGACTTCGGCAAGCGGCAGATCGACTACGCACTCGGCGACAACCCCCGGCACTCCAGCTACATGATCGGGTTCGGGACCAACCCGCCGCGCAACCCGCACCACCGCGGCGCGCACGGCTCCTGGACCAACGCCGGTCCCGACGGCGAGCCCGCCGTCAGCAGGCACATCCTGTACGGCGCGCTGGTCGGCGGCCCGGACGGCGCCGACGCCTACACCGACAGCCGGGGCGACTACGTCAAGAACGAGGTCTCCCTCGACTACAACTCCGGCATCACCAGCTCGCTCGCCGTCCTCTACGGCAAGTACGGCGGCTCGCCCCTGGCCACGCTGCCCCGTGAGACGCCCGACGGGCCGGAGTTCTATCTCGAGCCGACGATCACCCACACGACGCGGGAGACGGCGGCCAAGACCTTCGTCATCAACAAGTCGGCCTGGCCGGCGACCGTGCTGGACAAGGCGAAGTTCCGCTACTACTTCACCCTGGACGGCTCGACGACGGCGAGCCAGGTCACGGTGAGCACGTCCTACACGCAGTGCAAGCAGCCCACCGGGCCGCACCTGCTGGAGGGGCGCACCTACTACGCCGAGGTCGACTGCACCGGGACGCTCATCTTCCCCGGCGGCCAGTCGGAGTACCGCCGCGAGGTGCAGCTCCGCATCGGCGTGGCCGACGGCGCGACGTGGGACCCGTCCAACGACTGGTCGGCCAAGGGCGCGGACCGCATGACGCTGTACGGCAACGACGGCCGCCTCATCTGGGGCACGCCGCCCGGCGCCGAGCCGTCGCCCAGCCCCAGTGCATCCCCGTCCACGTCACCCTCGCCGTCGCCGTCCGCGTCGCCCTCCGCGTCCCCTTCGGCGTCGCCGTCCCCCAGCCCGTCGCCCAGCCTGTCGGTCTCGCCGAGCCCGTCCCCCTCGCCCAGCCCGTCGCCGTCTCCGTCGCCGTCGCCGTCCACCGGTGGCGGGTGCAAGGTGACCTACGGGACCAGCGACTGGAGCGGCGGCTTCACCGCGACCGTCACGATCACCAACACCGGCGGCACGGCGATCAACGGCTGGACGCTGAAGTTCGCCTTCCCCGGCACCCAGAAGATCACCCCGCCCGGCTGGTCGGCCACCTGGACCCAGACCGGAGCGAACGTCTCGGCCGTCAACCTCGACTGGAACAAGACCATCACCCCCGGACAGTCCATCCAGATCGGCTTCAACGGCACCTACACCGGCAGCAACCCCAAACCCACCGCATTCACCGTCAACGGCACCACCTGCTCCTGAGACGAGGCCATCCATGAGACTCCTGTCCCTGGGCGGGGTGGCCGCCGTACTGGCCGCCCTGCTCGTCCCGGGCCCGGCGCCCGCGCAAGCGGCGAGCTCGTACAACTACACCGAGGCCCTGCAGAAGTCGATCTACTTCTACGAGGCGCAGCAGTCGGGCAAGAAGCCCGCCTGGAGCCGGGTGGAGTGGCGCGGCGACCGCACGCTGAACGACGGGAAGGCCGCCGGGGTGGACCTGTCCGGCGGCTGGTACGACGCGGGCGACCACGTCAAGTTCGGCTTCCCGATGGCGTTCACCACGACCATGCTGGCCTGGGGGCTGGTCGAGAACCGGACCGGCTACGCGACCCAGCTCACGCCCATGATGAACAACCTCAAGTGGGCCACCGACTACCTGATCGCCGCCCATCCCGACCCGGAGACGTTGTACGTCCAGGTGGGCGACGGCAGCGTGGACCACGCGTACTGGGGCCCGCCCGAGGTGATCGACATCAAGGGCATGGCGCGGCCGGTCTACAAGATCACCCCGACGTGCAAGGGCACCGACGTCGTCGCAGAGACGGCGGCGGCCATGGCGGCCTCCTCGATGGCCTTCCGGCCGACCGACCCGGCGTACGCCGACACGCTGCTCACCCACGCCAAGCAGCTGTTCACGTTCGCCGACACGACCAAGGGCTCCAACGGTCAGGACACGGCGTACACGAGTTGCGTGCCGGGCATCTCCGGCTACTACAACTCGACCTGGGAGGGCGGCTCCGACCACCCGGGCGCGACCAAGATGTACTGGGACGAGCTGGCCTGGGCGGCGGTGTGGCTCTACCGGGCCACCGGCACCGGGAGCTACCTCGACAAGGCCCGCGAGTTCTATCCGAAGATGGGCGGCGAGCCCGACGTGGGCCAGGGTGCGGGCGGAACGACCGTCCCCGCCTACAGCTTCGGCCTCGGGTGGAACGACAAGGAGTACGGCGTCTACGCGCTGATGGCCACGCTGACCGGCGAGCAGCGATACAAGGACGACGTCCAGCGCTACCTCGACTACTGGACCGTCGGATACAAGGGCAAGAAGGGCCCGGTCACCCCCGGCGGCCTGGCGTACATCTTCAACTGGGCGTCGCTGCGCATGGCGCTGAACACCGCCTGGGTGGCCCTCGTCTACGCCGACCACCTCGGCCCCGGCGACCCGCTCTACGCCCGCTACCACGACTTCGCCAAACGGCAGGTCGACTACGCCCTCGGGGACAATCCCCGCCACTCCAGCTACATGGTCGGCTTCGGCACCAACCCGCCGACGCACGTCCACCACCGGGCGGCCAGCGGCCAGTACCTCGGTTACATGAGCGACACCACCGGCCCGAACCTGCACGTCCTGTACGGCGCGCTCGCCGGCGGCCCGGACCAGACCGACGCCTACACCGACAGCCGCACGGACTACGTCCGCAACGAGGTGGCGATCGACTACAACTCCGGCATCACCAACGTGCTCGCGCGGTTCGCCAAGGAGTACGGCGGGACGCCGGTGGCGGGCTTCCCCGCCCCGGAGGAGAAGTACGACGAGATCTACGCCGAGACCGGCAACGTCTACACCGGCGTGGACGGCACCTCGCTGACCGTCACCATCACCAACACGTCGAACTGGCCGCCGCGCGTCCTCCAGTCGGGCAAGGCGCGCTACTACTTCACGCTCGACGGCTCCACCTCCATCTCCCAGGTCAAGGTGACCGGCGGAGACAGCAACGGCTGTGCCGTGACCGGGCCGGCACTCGCGCAGGACCGCACCTACTACGCCGAGGTGGACTGCACGGGCAAGCCCATCTATCCCGGCGACGCCCAGCTCTACCGGCGCGGCACGCAACTGCGGATCTCGGTGCCGAACGGCGCGACCTGGGACCCGGCCAACGACTGGTCGGCGTCGGCGGCGTCGCACGTGCCGGTGTACGACGGGAACACACTGGTGTGGGGCACGCCGCCCGGCGGCACGCCCAGCCCCTCCCCCTCGCCCAGCCCGTCGCCGTCGCCCTCGCCCTCGCCGTCTCCTTCGCCCTCGCCGTCGGCTTCGGTGGACACCACGCCGCCGAGCGCTCCCACCGGGCTGTGGGTCTGCGGGGCGGACTTCGTCAACGCCGTCCCGATGTGCTGGACGGCCTCGACCGACGACACCGGGGTCACCGGCTACGACGTCTACATGAAGCAGGGCACGGGCTTCACCAAGATCGGCTCATCCACGTCCACCCTGTACGTCGCGGACAAGCTGGTGGCCGGGACCAGCTACACGTTCTACGTCGTGGCCAGGGACGCGGCCGGCAACACCAGCCAGCCCTCGGCGACGCTCACCGCGACCGCCCAGTCCGGACTGCCCAGCCCGTCGCCGTCTCCGTCGCCGTCCCCCTCGCCCAGCCCGTCTCCCTCTCCGTCGCCGTCGCCATCACCGTCCGTCGGTGGCGGGTGCAAGGTGACCTACGGGACCAGCGACTGGAGCGGCGGCTTCACCGCGACCGTCACGATCGCCAACACCGGCGGCACGGCGATCAACGGCTGGACGCTGAAGTTCGCCTTCCCCGACACTCAGAAGATCACCCCGCCCGGCTGGTCGGCCACCTGGACCCAGACCGGAGCGAACGTCTCGGCCGTCAACCTCGACTGGAACAAGTCCATCGCCCCCGGACAGTCCATCCAGATCGGCTTCAACGGCACCTACACCGGCAGCAACCCCAAACCCACCGCATTCACCCTCAACGGCACCACCTGCTCCTGATCCCCCACTCGCGGTCCCGGGCCCCCCGCGGCGCCCCCCCCCCCGCCCGCAGG
>NZ_JBEYWQ010000042.1:0-54603 GCF_040644495.1 Microbispora sp. NPDC046973
TTCAGGACGCCGTACCGGTCGTCGAGCCGCTCGACCAGCGCGTTCACCGACAGCGCCCGCAGCCGCACGGCGGCGAGCTCGATCGCCAGCGGGATCCCGTCCAGCCGGCGGCACAGCTCGACCACGGCCTCCTCGTTGTCCGCTGTCAGGCGGAACCCGGGCACGACGGCCGCCGCCCGCTCCACGAACAGGCTGACTCCGTCGTACAGCTCCAGCGCCTTGTGCGGGAGCGGCCGGTCCGGCTCGGGAAGCGCGAGCGGCGCCACCTTCATCTGGTGCTCGCCCATGACCCCGAGCGACTGGCGGCTGGTGGCGATGATCCGCAAATCGGGAACGGCCCGCAGAAGCCGGTCGGCGAGCGACGCGCAGGCGCCTCGCAGGTGCTCGCAGTTGTCGAGCACGAGCAGCGTCCGCTGCGCCGACAGCGCCTGGATCAGCGAGGTGAGAGAGGACTTCTCCGACTGGTCCCGCACGCCGATGGTCGCCGCCACCGTCTCGGTGACCAGCTCCGGGTCGTCGAGGGCGGACAGATCGACCAGCCAGACCGCGTCGAACGCCCGATGCTGCTCGGCGGCGACCCGCAGCGCGAGCCGGGTCTTGCCGACGCCGCCCGCTCCCGTCAGAGTCACCAGGCGCGAGATGTTCTGCAACCGGCGGATCTCGGTCAGGTCCCGCCTGCGGCCCACAAAGCTCGTCAGCTCGGCTGGAAGGTTGCCGACCCGACGCGTGAGCGGCGCGCTGGTGACCACCACTTCACGCTAGGCGGGACGAACTACCAGGTCAAACGCTGTTATTACCGCACCATCGGGCCGCTCGCTCGCCTCCCTTCGCCCGGGACGGCCGGGCATCCGGAGCTTCACCCGCCCGCCGCCGGTCTTGCCGGTATGGGTCGCCGTCGGTGGTGCTGGAACGATCCAAACGACCTGCATGCGATTCATGCCGCGGAGCCGCCCTCGGCCAGGGCCACGAAATCCTGTGCCATCGCGGGCAGCCTCCGCCGGGCGTGCACGACCGCGATGATCTTCCGGAGCGAGGGGTCGAGCGAGCGGACCACCAGGCCGGCCCTTGCCGCCTGCTCGGCCATGCCCCGATACCACAGCAGCGAGGCCCGCCCCTCCCGTACGGTCCGCAGCCAGCCCCGGCGCTCGTCGGACTCGACGGCCGGGATCGGGCGGACGCCGTACGTGGCGAAGATCTGGTCGAACTCCCTGCGGCGGGGACTGCCGGGGGCGGGCAGCACCAGCCGCATGCGGTCGAGCCGGGCCACGGGGACGGGGTCGGGCAGGTCGACGCCGGGCGGGGAGATCAGCACGATCTCCTGGCGTTCGAGCGGGTGGCTCACCAGGTCGGTGGGCACCGGGAGGTCGGTCAGCCCGAGATCGGCGCGCTGCTCGCGGACCGCGCTGACCACCCCCTCCCGGCCCTCGCACCGCACGATGTGCACCCGGATTCCCGGATGCTCGGCGGCGTAGGCGGGCAGCAGGCGCCCGGCGAGCCCGGGCTCCAGGCTCGGCGTGGACGCGATCCGCAGTTCGGCGCCGGAGGAGTTGCCCTGCGTCGCGAGGGCCTCGATCTCGGCCACCGCGTCGAGGGCCTCGCGGGCCAGCTTCACGACCCGGCGTCCCTGGGCCGTCACGACCACTCCACGGCCCGAGCGTGCGAAAAGCGTCATTCCGAGTTCACGTTCCAGGTCGCGTATCGCGCGGGACAGAGCCGGCTGCGCGATATACAGCGATCTGGCGGCATCGGTCATGGTGCGGTGCTCCGCAGTGGCGACCACGTAACGGAGCTGCTGCAGATTCATGCGAAAAACGCTAGGGCAGACGAGCCCGGCGATTCCGGAACATCGCAGAGATCACGTCGGTCGATTACACATCGTGCCCGACATCTGCTACATCCGTGATGGATGAGAAAACAGTATTCTTTTGCCCCAAATCCACAAAGGGGGCAATGTCGTGGCGCAGCAGTACCCTCCCCAGGAGCCACCGGGGGAGAGTTCTCCCTATTCGGGGCAGCCGTATTCGCCGCAACCGGAGGCCGTGCCCGGCTCACCGGACGGTTCGCGATCCCCCGGCGCGGAGCCGGGGCCGTACGGTCCGCCCGGGTGGAGCGGCCCGGAGGGCGGCGCGTGGCAGCAGGCGCCCGGCGCCGCTCCCTACCCGCCGCAGCAGCAGCCGCAGAACGGCTCCCCGGCGCCGGGAGGTCAGCCTTACGGCGGGCCCTATCCGCCCGCGGCGCATCCGCAGGGCCCGCCCGCATACCCGGGGAACGCCCCGTCCCACATTCCGTCCCACGGCCCGGCCTATCCGGCGAACGCCGCGCCGCAGGGCGGACCCCAACCTCCCGGTCCCCATGTCTCCGGCATGCCGCAGGGCGGCGCTTTCCATCCGCCGAGCGGGCCGCCGCAGGGTGCCGGGGCGTACCCCGGGTCTCAGCCTCAGGGCGGGGTTCCGCACTCCGGACCGAACGGCGGCGCCCCCTACCCGCAGACCGCGCCGTCCTATGGCCAGGCCGCGCCCTATGGCCAGGGCGCGCAGCCGGGGGCCGAGGCGCAGGGCGGCGCCCATGCGCCCAACGGCCCTTACCCGGGTGCGGCTCCCTATCAGCCCGGGGCGCACTTCCAGGGCGGGGCGCAGCCGCAGGCCCCGGCGTGGCCGGACGGGACAGGCGCCGGACCGCAGGCGCAGCCCCCCGCACAGTCCTATGCGCAGCCCCCCGCACAGTCCTATGCGCAGCCCCCCGCGCAGTCCTTCGCACAGCCTCCCGCGCAGTCTCATGCCGGGCCCTACGCGCCGTCCTACGCACCCCCGCCGTCCCCCGCCCCGGCGGGCGCGTCACCCGGCTCTCCGTACGCGCCGGGCGGGCTCGGGTACCCGCAGGATCTCCCGGGATCACGGGGCAACACGGCGGCCCCCGCCCCACCGCAGGGCATGCCGTTCCAGGCGGCACCACCCCAGGCACCACCGCAGGCGGCGCCGTTCCAGGGAGCTCCGTTGCAGGGAGCGCCGTTGCAGGGAGCGCCGTTCCAGGTGCCGCCGCCGCAGGCGGCACCGCACGCGGCGCCGCCGCAGGGGCCGGGGTGGGCTCCGCAGCCGCCGCCTCCCCCGCGTGGGCCCGCCGCCCCCTATCCGCCACCCGCCTGGCGGCCGCCCCGCCGCAAGTCCGGCGCGGGGGCGGTCGTCGGCGCGCTCGTGGGCGTGCTGGCGGTGGTCTTCGTGCTCGTCGTGGTCGTGAGCGCGCTGGCCGGCCTGTCGGACCACGAAGAAACGGTCTCACCGGTCGCGATTCCGACCTTCACCTTCTCGCCGTTCCCCTCGGACGAACCCACCGGCGACACGGAGCCGACCGGGAAGCCCACCTCGAAGCCGACGTCGCAGCCCACGACGCGGCCGACTCCGGTGCTCAACCGCACGACGAAGAACAACACCCTCTACCGGGCCGGGTCGCTGGCGAAGACGAACTGCCGGGCGGGGAACGGCAGCATCTACAACCACGCGCAGTTCAAGGCGCTGATCCTGAAGACCGGCGCGTGCATGGGCAAGGCGTGGGCGCCGGCGCTGGAGCGGGTCGGGATCGACTGGAGCCCGCCGAAGTACATGATCGCGGCCCGCAAGGGCAGGGGCGCGTGCGGCGACTATCCCTCCCCCGGCAGCAACGTGCCGTACTACTGCCCGAGCAACAGCACGATCTACGCCTCCACCTCGGCCATGACGAGGGAGTACGGCCCGCTCGGGTCGTGGAACGGGATCATCATCAGCATGATGGCCCACGAGTACGGCCACCACATCCAGAGCCTGTCGGGCATCTCCGACTCCTGGTGGCGGCAGACGCTCGACTCCAGCTCCCGCAGCGGCAGGATGGCCCTGAGCCGCCGGCACGAACTGCAGGCCACGTGTTTCGGCGGCATGTTCATGCGGTCGGTCGCCGCCTCGTATCCGATCGACACCACCCGGCGCAACACGCTCCTGTGGGCGTACAGCCACCTGGGCGACCAGCCGGGAGGGCCACGCGACCACGGGAACACGCGCAGCAACGCCGCCTGGTTCCGTCAGGGGTACACCCGCCCGATGGCCTACCAGTGCAACACCTGGGTCGTCGGCTCCAGTTCGGTGTCATGATCGGCCCTCAGGTTTACGTCTACCTTGTCCGGATATGGGGGTTAGAATCCCTAGCCACAGCTTCGGAGGAGAGAGCGGTGAACGATGCGAGGCGGGGGTCCCGCTGACGATGCCGGGGGTCCCCGGGAAGGTCAGCGAGCAGGTCGGCGGGGTGGGAGTGGGGACGGCACGGAACCCACGGGCCCGCCACCCACGGCGGCCGCGCGCGGCGAGGGGCCCCGTTTCGGCCCTCCGCTGACCACCGCCTCCCTGATCGGCTGGACGGCGCTGTCGGCCGTCCTGCCCGGGGCGGCCCACCTGCGGGCGGGCAGGCGCCGCACCGGGATCGCACTGCTGGCGACGTTCGGCGTCGTGCTGGTCGCCCTGGTGGTCCTGGTCCTGCGCCTGAAGGACAACGCGGGGGTCGCGCTGCGCGGCAGCACGATGACCGCCGTCATGGCCGGCGCCGCCCTGTGCGCGCTCGCCTGGTTCGCGCTCGTACTCCTGTCGTTCGTCGCCCTGCGCCCGCAGCGCCTGACCCAGACCGGGCAGGTGGTGTCCGGCATCGTCGCGGGCGTGCTGTGCGTGGCCGTGATGGCCCCCTTCGCCTTCACCGCGAACACGATCAGGACGGCCAGCCAGTTACTCGACGACGTCACGGCTCCGGTGGAGGGCTCGACCCCCGTCCCCGTACGCGCCGAGGACCCGTGGAACGGCCGCACGCGCGTGAACTTCCTGCTGATCGGCGGCGACGCGGCGGGCAACCGGGTCGGGGTGCGCACCGACTCGATGACCGTGGCCAGCGTGAACGTCGCCACCGGCAACACCGTCCTGTTCAGCCTGCCGCGCAACCTCCAGTACGTCCGCTTCTCCCCGAGCAGCCCCCTGCGCAAGGTGTTCCCCAACGGCTTCAACGCGGAGGGGCAGGGCCTGCTCAACTCCGTCTGGTACTACGCCGACAACAACCCCCAGGTCATGGGCGGCAAGAACAGGGGCGCGCTGGCGCTGAAGGACGCCATCGGCTACACCCTGGGCCTGCACATCGACTACTACGCGATGGTCGACATGTACGGCTTCGCGGCACTGATCGACGCGGTCGGCGGGCTCAAGATCCGGGTCGAGCAGGACGTCAGGTGGGGCGGCAAGTTCGGCACCGCCGGGACCATCAAGGCCGGTTACCGGACGCTCAACGGCGAGGAGGTGCTCTGGTACGGCCGCTCGCGGGTGGACAGCGACGACTTCTCCCGCATGGCCCGCCAGCGCTGCGTCATCGGCGCGCTCGCCCAGCAGGTCACCCCGGCCACCGTGCTCGCGAACTTCAACAAGATCGCCACGGCGGCCCGGCACATGTTCCGCACCGACATCCCCCGCGACCTGCTGGAGCACCTCGTCCCGCTCGGCATGAAGGTGCGCAGCGCGAAGATCACCAGCCTCCAGTTCGTGCCGCCGCTCATCTACACGGGCAACCCGGACTGGGCCAAGATCAGGCAGCTGACGAGGGAAGCGATCCGCGACTCGATGTCCGACCGGGGCGCCGTCGCGGCCACCGCCTCGCCGATGACGTCCGCCGGATCGGCGGCGTCCGCCACCCCCTCCGGTTCGCCCTCCCCGTCCGCGTCGCCGAGTCCGTCGGCCTCCCGCACGCCGGTCGTCGCCGGGGCGAGCCCTCACAAGACCCCCACGACGAACGACAAGGCGGCCAAGAGCCTCTCGGAGCTGTGCGGCTTCTGAGCGAAGGCTTCTGAGCGAAAGCCTTCGACCGGGGCACGCCGGCGGGTTTTTCCGCGAAGACGTGGACGACGTCGTGCGGATGCAGCAAGGTTGTCACGTAACGCATCCACCCAGTCACGATCCGCACAGTAACGGAGTGGACTCGTCGTGCGCGTACTCATCCAGTTGCGTCCGTCCCCCGACCTGGTCGCCGCCGTCGCCGACCCGTCGGTCCCGTCGATGGCGTCCGACGTGGCCGACGGCCTGCCCGGAGTCGTCCTCGACCACTCGTACGCCCCCGTGGCCGTGCCCCGCCCGATGCCCGCGTACCCCGGCGGGGACCCGCTGTCGCTCAACCAGCCGCTGGTCTTCTCCATGGCGCCCCAGGACGCCTCTGTCGTGGTCCGCGGGGAGATCGCCGACGACGAGGTCACCAGCAGGATCGCCCTCCTGCCCGCCGCCCGCCGCGACGTGGTCGCGGTGTACGCCGACCCGGCGATCGAGACCACGCTCACCTGCGGGGGCGACCCCGCCGTCGGCGACTGGCACGACGTCGAACGGCTGCTGCGCGTGCCCGACCTGACGGCCGAGGGACTGGACGGCTCCGGCGTCCCCCTCGCGGTCGTCGACACCGGCATCAACGCGGCGTACGTCAAGGCCGCCCGCGGCCACGACGTCACCGTGGATCACGAGCGGAGCTGGACCCCCCAGAGCGTCTCCGGAACGCCGGGGGACTTCCCGGTCGACCACGGCACGATGTGCGCCTTCGACGCGCTGATCGCCGCGCCCAAGGCGTCGCTGGTGGACGTGCCCGTGCTGCTGTCGCGGCGGCAGGGCGGCTCGACGCTCGACGGCCTGCTGTCCGACGCGATCGCCGCGTACGCCCACCTGCGCGACATCCTCGACGCCCAGCCCGCCGAGTCGCGGGCGCTCGTGGTGACCAACAGCTGGGGGTCGTTCTCCCCGCGCTGGGACTTCCCGCCCGGCCACCCCGGCAACTACTCCGACAACCCGGCCCATCCGTTCAACCTGATCGTCGGCAGCCTGGCCGAGGCGGGGGCGGACATCCTGTTCGCCGCGGGCAACTGCGGGACGCAGTGCCGCGACAGCAGGTGCGCCTACCCCGACCGGCCCATCGTCGGGGCCAACTCCCATCCCCGCGCGCTGTCGATCGGCGGGATCGACACGGCGGGGACGCGGGTGGGCTACTCCTCGCAGGGCCCCGGGCGGCTGGCCGCGCGCAAGCCGGACGTGTGCGCCTACACGCACTTCGCCGGGTCGGGCGCGCTCGGCGACGACGAGCCCGACTCGGGCACCTCGGCGGCCTGCCCCGTCGCGGCCGGGCTGGTCGCCGCCGTACGCTCCCGCTGGCCCTCGACGGTGCTGCCGCCCGCCCAGCTCAGGACCCTGCTCCGCAGGACAGCCGATGATCGCAGTGCCGTAGGGTATGACCACGACTACGGGTACGGCGTGGTGGACGCCGCCGGCATCATCGCCGCGCTGCGCCGCCGATCCGCGAAGGCGGCCTGAAAGGCACAACGCCGCGAAGGCGGCAAAGACCGCCGCGCCGTCCGGTGACGAAACGTCCAGCAGGGGGAGGCGGGGCCGGTGGCCGAGGTGCTCATCACCGTGCGGCTCGCCGCGCCGGCGACGCTGGAGGCCGCGATGCGGCGGCTCGGCCTCACCGAGGACGAGGTCGACACCGGATACGGTCTGGTGCCGGTCGATCCCGGCAGGAGCCTGTACGTCCTGCGGGTGACGGAGGAGGCCGGACGGCGCGTCGGCGACCCGGGCGCCGGGACGGCGGACGGCGGGCCGTACTCCGACCCGCCCATCGAGCCCTACGGCCCGCCGCGATGACCGCTCACGTCTGGGTGGTGTCCGGTCCGCCGGGCGCGGGCAAGTCGACCGTCTGCGACCTGCTGCTGGCCCGCCTCGACCCCGTGCCCGCGCTGCTCGACAAGGACACGATGTACGGCGGTTTCGTCGAGGCCACGCTCGCCGCGCACGGCAGGCCCCCGGGCGAGCGTGAGGGGCCGTGGTACGACGAGCACGTCAAGCGGCACGAGTACGCCGGCATGACGGCGACGGCCAGGGAGATCCGCTCCCACGGCTGCCCGGTGATGCTCGGCGGGCCCTTCACCTCCCAGGTGCACGACGCGGCGCTCTGGCACGCGTGGGTGGAGGCGCTGGGCGGACCCGAGGTGCGCCTGCTCTGGATCCGCTCCGACGGGCCGACGCTGCGCGAGCGGCTCATCCGCCGGGGCCTCGCCAGGGACGGGCAGAAGCTGGAGAGGTTCGCCGAATACCTGCGCGCCATCCGCGCCGGCGAGCCGCCCGCCGTGCCGTACGACGAGGTCGACAACCGCCTCGGCGCTCCCCCGCTGGAGGCCCAGATCGACCGGCTGCTGGCGAGGACCTAGCCGGGTCGCGTCTTCAGGCGTCCTGTCTCGGCGCGCGGGCCGCGTCCAGGACGCGCTCACGGCTGTCCAGGGCGTCGGAACGCGGGATGTGAGACGAACGGCCGATCACCGCTCTCACTTCGGCTGCACGGACGGCGGCGTCCGTTACGGTCCGAAGGCAGTACCGATCGATCCGGCGATGTGGAGACGACCGTGAAAGCAGTGGTGATCCAGGCGTTCGGAAGCCCCGAAGGCCTGGCGCTCATCGACCTCCCCACCCCGGCTCCCGCCGCCGGGCAGGTGCTGATCGCGACCCAGGCGATCGGCGTCGGCGGCGCGGACGCCGTGATCCGAAGCGGCGCGCTGGCCGCCTACGGCTTCGAGGAAGGCCACATCCCCGGCAGTGAGGTGGCGGGCATCGTGATCGCCGCGGGCGACGGCGTCGACACCTCGTGGATCGGGCAGCGGGTGTGGGCGTTCACCGGCGTCGGCGGCGGCTACGTCGAACAGGCGATCGCTCCGGTCGAGGAGATCATCCCCCTTCCCGCGAAGCTGTCCGCCGTCGACGCGGTGACGCTCGGGAGCTCCGGAGTGGTGGCCCACTTCGGCCTTTCCCATGCCCGCTTCGCTCCCGGCGAGTCGGTGCTGGTGCGCGGCGCGGCCGGCAGCATCGGGATCATGACGGTCCAGCTCGCGGCGCGTGGCGGCGCCGGCGCGGTGGCGGTCACGACGTCGTCGGCCGAGCGCGGCGAGCGTCTGCGCGAGCTCGGCGCGACCCACGTGCTGGACCGCTCCGGCGAGGGGAGCGCGGACGCTCCCACGGGCTACGACGTCGTCATCGACGTCGTCGCCGGCGCGGATCTGCCTTCGTTCTTCGGCAAGCTCAACCCGAACGGCCGCCTGGTGGTCGTCGGCGCGGTCGGAGGCCAGCCGCCGGCGGACTTCGGCACGACGATGATGGCGGCGTTCCGGAAGTCGATGTCGTTCGCCACCTTCAGCGCCGACACGGTCGCCGGACCCTGCCGGCGTGCCGTGAGGACCGAGCAGTTCGCGGCCGCGAGCCGCGGCGAGCTGCACACGGTGGTGCACGAGGTGCTGCCGTTGGACCAGGCCGTGTCGGCGCACCGGAAGATGGACGCCGGCGAGGTGTTCGGCAGGATCGTGCTGACGCCGTAGCCCTCGCGGCTCACGGGCGTGCGCCGCCGGTCACCCGATCTCGTGGCCGTACGCGGCGGCGAGCGGCCGCAGGTCGGGGACGCCGAAGGCCGCGCACATGGACGCGAACACCTCGGCCTTGTCGTCGCCGTACCGGCGGATGTGGGCCGCGTAGGCGTCGGCGGTGACGAATCTCGGCGGGTCGGTCTTGCTGTGGAACTTGTCGGCGAACATCACGAGCTCTTCCTCGGCCGACTCCGCGAGATAGTCGCGGGGAGGCAGCGGCAGGCCCTGCCGCAGCACGTCCTCCCGGCTGATCCCCACACCGGTGTGGTGGGAGCAGAACCGGCTGAGGATCTCGGGCAAGCCCTCCCCGCGGAGCAGTTCGTGGCCGAGGATCCCGTGGCGCACGTAACCGGCGTGGTCGAGCCGCCCGTCCTCGTCATAGAGGCGGTAGACCCCGATGTCGTGCAGCAGGCTTCCGGCCCGCACCAACTCGGCGTCGACGTCGAGGCCGGCGCGGCCGGCCAGGCGCAGGGCGATCGCGCAGACGATCTCGCAGTGCGTGTGCACGAGCTCGAACGCTTCTTCCGTGGGCGCGTGTTTCGCGTGCAGTGCGCGGATCTCAGCGTCCGTCGGAAGCCGCATGCGGCGAAGTTTAGCAAGCGACGATCATGGGCGATCGGATCCCTGCCGTCAGGAGGGCACCCGTTCGCCCAGGCTCTCGCGCAGGCCCCTGATCTCCTCGCGCAGGGCCGACAGCTCGGCGAGCGTCGAGCTGTCGTCCCTCGCCTCCTCCTCCATCGCGCTCACCACGACCGCGATGAAGAGGTTCAGCACGACGAACGTGCAGACCAACACGAACACCACGAAGTAGATCCACGACGAGGGGTGGCTCTCCATCAACTGGCGGTTGATCTCCGACCAGCCGTCCCCCGTCATGACCTGGAACAGCGTGTAGAGCGACGTGGGCAGGTCGCCGAAGTACTCGGGCGCCGCGGTGCCGTACAGCTTCGTGCCCATGACGGCGGCGACGTACAGGACGAGGCCGAGCAGGACGACGATCGAGGTCATCCCGGGGATGGCGGTGAGCAGCGCGGAGACCACCCTGCGCAGCGACGGCACCACCGAGATCAGCCGCAGCGCCCGCAGGACGCGCAGAGCCCGCAGCACCGACAGACCGCCCGCCGTGGGGAGGAACGAGAAGCCGATGATCAGCAGGTCGAAGACGTTCCAGGCGTCGCGGAGGAACCGCCACCGGTAGACGTAGACCTTGGCCAGAATCTCCGCCACGAAGACGTACAGGGCGACGTGGTCGGCGATGTGCAGTTCCGTGCCGTAGCGGGCGACCGCCTCGGCGGAGGTCTCGATGCCCAGCGTGGCCGCGTTGAAGAGGATCACCACGGTGATCGCCTGCTGGAACCGCCGCGACTCGATCAGGCGGCGGACACGTTCACGCACGAAAAACTCCTGGGGGGCCATGGAAGATCGGCAAGAGCCTAGTGCCACCGCCCGACATATCCGTTCCCGGTCGGCCCGGCCCCCGGCCGTGGCCGGCCCGATCGAGCACCCGGCGCGACACCTGGACGGGGCCGATGCTTTCGCTAGGCTGGATCGTGATCACGATGGATGAGGGGCTGCATGGCCGGAAGTCCGTTACGTGCCGGAGACCCGGAACGGCTGGGTGACTATCGCCTCATAGGCCGCCTGGGGGAAGGCGGCCAGGGCGTGGTGTACCTCGGCGAGACCCCGGCCGGGGAGCGGGTGGCGGTCAAGGTCGTGCGGGCGCGGCCCTCCACCGGCGTTCCCGCGTCCTTGGCCAGGGAGCTGGCCGCGGCGCGCCAGGTGGCCGAGTTCTGCACGGCGCGCATCCTCGACGCCAGACTGGACGCCGCCCTGCCCTACATCGTGAGCGAGTTCGTCGACGGCCTGTCGCTCCAGCAGGTGGTCGAGAGCGGTGGCCCGATGAGGGGCGCGGTGCTGCACCGGCTGGCCATCGGCACCATCACCGCCTTGGCGGCCGTGCACGGGGCGGGGGTGGTGCACCGCGACTTCAAGCCGAGCAACGTGCTCGTCGGTCCCGACGGGCCGCGCGTCATCGACTTCGGCATCGCCCGGCTGATCGACGCCTCGGCCACCACCGGCTCCGCCGCCGGCACGCCGTCGTACATGGCGCCCGAGCACTTCCGCGGTGACCGGATCGGGCGTCCGGCGGACGTGTTCGCCTGGGCCTCCACCATCACGTACGCGGCCACGGGGGCGCCGCCGTTCGGCCGGGACACTCCCGCGGCCGTCGCCTACCGGATCGTGCAGGGCGAACCCGTCCTCGGTGACCTGGCGGGCGGGCTGCGCGACCTGGTGGCACGCTGCCTGGACAAGGACCCGGCACGACGGCCGACCGCCCGTGAGGTCCTCCTGAGCCTCCTTGACGACGTGCCGTCCTCCGGAGGGGACGTCGCAGCGCTCCACATGGGCCGGCAGGCGGCGATCGGGCGGGCCCCTCATCTCCTCGCGGCGGGGACGACGAGCGACGGGCAGCACCGGCTTCCTCGCCGGGCTCTGCTCGCCGGCACGGGCGCGGTGGTCGCGGCCCTCGCAGGGACCTGGATCGTGGTCGCCCGCCTACCCGGCCGGACCGCGACCGGCGGGGCTCCGCCGTCGGCGTCGGGGCCGGGGGCGTCGCCCGTGCCGATGGCCGCATCCGGCTCCTCCTCCCTCGCCGGGCCTTCGGGCGTGTCCACCGCGAACGATCCCGCCTCGGCGACCTCCGCGCCCGGCGGGACCGCTTCGCCGTCGGCAGGCCCGGCCCGCACGGCCGAGCCGTCCCCGGTCGCGGCTCCCGCGACCGCGGCGGAGCTGGGCGCGGCGATCGACGCCGCCGCCACGGCCACTCCCTCCGCGAGCTTCACCTGCGAGGGGGCGTTCACCCAGAGTGACACCTACCTGCGGGCCGACGGCAGGTTCACCCATGACCCCGCAGGCGGGTACGACGGCGACTCCTACGACATGCGCGTCACCTATCCCGGCAGCGAGCGCAAACGCGTCGTCGTCATCGCCGACGAGGTTCACCTCCCGCACGGCGAGAGGCTGCCGCTGGATCTCGACCCGCAGGGACAGGCCGCCCGCGGGCGCGACAGCGCGGCGGCGGGCGCCGCGCTCTTCATCCTCGTCGGCTCGATTCCCACGATCCTGACCCTTGTCGGCGCCACCCCGAGGGTCTACCGCTCCGGGGAGGACGGCAGGACGTACTCGGGCGGGGTCCAGGTCGCCGACGCCGGTTACGAACTGCGCGAGTTCCTCGCGAGCTGGCTGAGCCCGGCCCGGGGTCTCGACAGGTCCCGCATCTCGTACGTCGTGACGCTCGGCCAGGACGACCTGCCGGTCAGGTTCGCGTTCACCTGGAAGGCGTCCGTGCCGCAGCTGGGACTGCTCTCGTCGTCCTTCACGACGTCCTACCGAGGGTGGGGCCGGACCCGGCCGATCGTCGCCCCGGCTCACTGAACCCTGCATCCCGAACCCCGCATCCCGAAGCCGGCACCCGCCCAGGGGGCCTCAGCGCCCAGGACAGCGCGGTCAGTGCGGTCAGGATGGCAAGCACCCACACTTCGCCGAGGGAGTACCCGGTGGTCACGTGGGAGACGACGGCCCCGGTGTAGGTGTAGAAGGCGCCCGCATAGGCCCATTCCTTGACCAGCGGGCGACGCGGGACGAGCAGGGCGATCGCACCCAGCACCTTCCAGGTTCCCAGCAGCACCAGGAAGTAGGGCGGATAGCCCAGGTGCGTCACCAGGTCGCGGACGTGCGGAATCCGCGCGATGTCCCAGATGCCGCCGACCGCCAGTTCGGCCGCCACCGCTGCGGTGGCCGTCCAATAGCCGGCCGCACGCAGGTGTGCGCAGCGCCTGATGCTCGAAATCGGTTCCATGGGATGCTCCTTGTCACATCCGAGCGGGGTCCGGGTTCATCGCCATGAACCCCGACGGCGAAAGGATGTGACCGATGGACGAGGCCGGGCTGGCGGTCCGCTTCGAGGAGCAGCGACCCCATCTGCTGGCGGTCGCCTACCGGATGCTGGGCTCGCACGCGGAAGCCGACGACGCGGTGCAGAACGCATGGCTGCGCCTCAGCGGCGCCGACACCGCCGAGGTGGCCAACCTCGCCGGTTGGCTGACCACGGTCGTCGCCCGGGAGTGCCTCAAGGTGCTGCGCACCCGCCGCAACCGCCGCGAGGAGCCCCTTACCGACACCACTGCCGGGCCCTCCGCCGGAGGCCACGACGTCGGCGATCCCGAAGCCGAAGCCCTGCTGGCCGACTCGATCGGTCCCGCGCTGATGGTCGTGCTCGACAGCCTCGCCCCCGCCGAGCGGCTCGCCTTCGTCCTGCACGACGTCTTCGCCGTGCCCTTCGGTGAGATCGCCGCCATCCTCGAGAGGTCCCCGGCCGCCACCCGTCAGCTCACCAGCCGCGCCCGCAGACGCGTCGTGGGCGCGACCCCGCCCCGGCAGGTGGACGTCATCCGCCAGCGGCAGGTCGTCCGGGCCTTCCTCGCCGCGCTGCGGCACGGTGACTTCGACGGGCTCCTCGCCGTGCTCGATCCCGATGTCCTCCTCAGGGACGACGGCGCGGGGCTGGTGCGGGGTGCGCGGGCCGTGGGCGCCCACGCGCTCACCTTCTCGCGGGCCGCCCGGTTCGTACGGCCCGCGCTTGTCGACGGGACCGTGGGGCTCGCGATCGTCCCGCAAGGACGCCTCATCGGGGCACTCGGCTTCGCCTTCGACCACGACAAGATCGCCGTAATCGAGCTGATCAGCGATCCCGGACGCCTGCGGCGCGTCGACCTGGCCGCTTTCCGCCCTTGACCGCACCGGCGGGCACGACCGGCGTACGCTGCGATGCCCCGCGCCACGCTCGCCGTCGCGGGGCGGGATGACGGACGGAAGGCCCAAGTTTCCGGACCTGTCTTTGAAGCCGTCCTTGGCGCATGCTCGCGCCGTCGGGAGAGTCGAGCCATGACACGGACGACACCCATGCAGGAAAGGGAGCATCGAAGCCTGGGAGCGCTCATCCGAGCCTGGCGGAATCGTGCGTTGCTGACCCAGGAGCAGCTCGCCGACCGGGCGGGCGTCAACGTCCGCACCATCGGCAGACTCGAAGGCGACGCCGTGGGGCGGCCCCGCAGTGCGTCGCTTCAGCGGCTGGCCGAGGCACTGGGCCTGGACGGGCGGGAGCGGGCCGCGCTTGCCGCGGCGGCCTGTCGCACGCCGGCCCGGCGCGGCGCGGAGGACGCATGGCCTGGCATCCCGCGCCGGGGGGCGCCCGAGCTGCTGATCGTGCTCGCGGACGCCGCGGTCGTGAGGGTCGAATCCGCGTGCCGGTGCCGGTCCCGCCGGGATGCCCGGCGCTGATCGCCGGCCGGTGCCGGAGCGACGAAGCGCGGCGCCTTCGGGTAACGATCGGGAAGGGCGCCGCGGGGCGCGGTCTCAGGCGGTCACGGCACGGATCGCGAGCGGCTCGCCGCTCTTGCAGACCACGCAGAAGAGCCAGAGCTGGACCGCGACGACGCTGCCGCCGTCGCGGAGGTTACGGCAGTAGGCGCGGTAGTTCCCGGTCGCCTCGTACGCGCTGCCCGCGGCCACGCACTTCCCGCACGCGTTGGGCTGGGAGTAGGTGGCTTCCAGGAAGGAGCCCGACGGGGGAAGTGAGATCGAGCAACTCACAGCGGGCGCGAGGCCGGCGGCGGAGGGTTCCGCCCACACCGGGGCCGCGCTCGCGATTCCGCCCGCCATCAGCGCGAATGCCGCGCCCAGTCCGATGGCCGTCTTCGTGGAGTAGCGCACGGTCATGATGTCTTCCTTTCGATGGCTTCCGCTGGGCGTGACCGGCGCCGGTCGTCGCGGCTGTCAGCGGTCCGCGGGGCCGGCGCCGGTTGAGGCCGCCCACACGCCGTCGGCCCGGTCACAGGCCTCGGCGGCATGCGCGGGGCTGACGCCGGTCTCCCTGAGCACGTCGTAGCAGAAGACGTAGCCGCCGATCTCGCCGCTTGCGGCCCGCTCGCACGCCATCCTCTTCGCCGTCGTCTCCGGGTAACCCGCGCCGGCGAGGTAGGAGAGGCAGTCACTGGGGGACGCCTGGGCGGGGGACGCGACGAAGACCGCCGAGGCGGTCGCCGCCACGGTGACAGCCGCCGTCGTGGCCGCTCGGAACCGTCTGGACATTCGAGTCTTTCCCTTCTGCCGAATCGTCTCCGAGAACCGCATCGTGCTGCCTTCACGTCGGCGGCATCGGAGGGCGGGGGAAACAGCGGCGCTCCCTGCCGCGCTCGACGTGCACGCACCGGTCTTGGATCCACTCTCATGGCTGCCTGCGTGGCGAACCAGGGCGTCCACCGGACATTCGCCGGGCATTCGGGCATGCCCGGCCGCCTGCGGGACTTCCGGTGTGCGGACCCGTGGGCCGGCGGCCGCGTTCCGGTTCGGCCTCCCGTCAGGCGAACCGCGCACGCTCGCCTCCACGAGGTCGCGTGTTCGTCGACGCCGCTCCGCCGCCCCCGCGGTGGCGGCTGTCAGCGGGCGGCGGCGTCGACGGCCTGGGCCGACAGGACGTGGTCGAGGACCATGAGGGCGCAGCCGGTGATGCCGGCGCCGGGCCCGAGGCGGCTGCGCTCGATGCGCAGGCTGCGGGTGGCGAGCTGGGTGGAGCGCCGGTAGACGACCTCGCGCACGCCCGACACCAGCGGCTGGAACATCTCGGCGACGTCGCCGCCGAGGACCACCACGGAGGGGTTGAGCAGGTTGACCGCGCCCGATATGACCTCGCCGAGCCAGCGGCCGGCCTGCCGCACCACGGCCATGGTCTCCGCGTCGCCGGCCCGGACCAGGGCGGTCACGTCGGCGAGCGACATCACGTCGCGGCCCTTGGCCCTCAGGTCGCGCAGGATCGCGGTGCCGCTGGCGACCGAGTCGACGCAGTCGAGGTTGCCGCAGCGGCACAGCACGCCCCCGCCGTCCCGCACGGGGATGTGCCCGATCTCCCCGGCCGCGCCGAGCGCGCCGCGCAGGATGCCGCCGCCGGAGATCACGCCCGCGCCGATGCGGGTGGAGACCTTCACGAACAGCAGGTCGTCGAGTTCCGAGGCGTAGACGACCCGGTGCTCGCCCATCGCGATGACGTTCACGTCGTTGTCGACGAGCACCGGCACGCGGAACCGCTCGGCGATGATCGGCGGGATCACCACGCCGGTCCAGCTCGCCATCACGCGGGCGCTCTCGACCCGTCCGGCGGCGAACTCCACGGTCGCCGGCACGCCGAGGCCGATGCCGACGACGTCGTCCCGCCCGTCGAGCAGCTTCTCCCAGGTGTCCATGAGCAGGGGCAGGACGACGCCCGGCCCCTCCTCGACGTCGATCTCCAGATCGGTGCGGTGCAGCACCTCGCCCGCGAGGTCGCACAGCGCGATCTGGGTGCGGCGGGCGCCGAGCGAGGCCACCGGGACGATGCCTCCGGAGGCGGCGAAGCGCAGCCGTACGGGCGGGCGGCCCCCGGTGGACGGCCCCTCGGCGTCCTCCACGATCAGCCCGCGCTGGAGCAGGTGGGCGACGCGGTGCGCGACGGCGGGGCGGGACAGGCCCGTCACACGGCCGATGTCGGCACGCGTCACCGCCTCCCCGCTGCGGATGAGCTGGAGGACCTCACCGGTGGTGGCTAAACGTGACATCGAGCGTAAGTGAAGCACAAAAGCTCACCTAAGTTCAATGACTTATTCATTCCGAGTTACAAAAGTGGGCTTGAAAAGTGGCATAACTTCCCGATACTGTCCCATCCGTGCCTGATCGACACTTGGTGCCCGATCAACGGATCGGGGGCCGGACGTGCCGCCGGGCACACGTCCCGGGACGAAGGACCCGGGACGAGTTGGACCCCGCCTCGCGGCGGCCCCGGCAGGAGGAGGACCTTCCGTGACGAACCCCGTTATCACCGAGGTCACCGAGCGCGTGGTCGCGCGTAGCCGCGAAAGCCGTGGGGCCTACCTGGAGCGGGTGCGCCGTGCCGGGGCCGAGCTGCGTGAGCGGGGGCCGGCCCGGGGGCGGCTCGGCTGCGCCAACCTGGCCCACGGCTTCGCCGCCGCGCCTGCCGAGGACAAGCTCGACCTGCGCGGTACGGCGAAGCCCGGCGTGGCCATCGTGACGTCGTACAACGACATGCTGTCGGCGCACCAGCCGTACGAGACCTACCCGCCGGAGCTGAAGCGGGCGGTCCGGGAGGCGGGCGGCGTGGCGCAGGTGGCGGGCGGCGTGCCCGCGATGTGCGACGGCATCACCCAGGGCCGGGCCGGCATGGAGCTGTCGCTCTACAGCCGTGACGTGATCGCGATGGCGACCGCGATCGCGCTGTCGCACGACATGTTCGACGCGGCCCTGTTGCTGGGGGTCTGCGACAAGATCGTGCCGGGGCTGCTCATCGGCGCCTTACGCTTCGGGCACCTGCCGGCGATATTCGTCCCCGCCGGGCCGATGACCTCGGGCCTGCCCAACAAGGTCAAGGCCAGGGCGCGGCAGGCCTTCGCCGAAGGCAAGATCGGCCGCCTGGAGATGCTCGACGCCGAGGCGGCGTCCTACCACTCCCCCGGCACCTGCACGTTCTACGGCACCGCCAACTCCAACCAGCTCCTCATGGAGGTCATGGGCCTCCACCTGCCGGGAGCGACGTTCGTCAACCCGCACACCGAGCTGCGCCACGCGCTGACCGCGGCGGCGGCGCGGCGGGCGGTCGAGATCACCCCGCACGGCGAGGAGTACACGCCCCTCGCCGAGGTCGTGGACGAGAAGGCGATCGTCAACGCGGTCGTCGCGCTGCTCGCCTCCGGCGGCTCCACCAACCACACGATGCACCTGGTCGCCATGGCGGCGGCCGCGGGCATCGAGCTGACCTGGGACGACATGGCCGCCCTGTCCAAGGTCGTGCCGCTGATCACCCGCATGTACCCCAACGGCCAGGCGGACGTGAACCACTTCCAGGCCGCGGGCGGCATGGCGGTGTTCATCGGCGACCTGCTGGACGCCGGGCTGCTCCACGAGGACGTGCTCACGGTCGCCGGGCGCGGCCTCGGCCTCTACCGCTCAGCCCCCGCTCTCAAGGAGGGCGCGCTGGCGTGGGAGGAGCGAACCGAGCCCAGCACCGACACCGAGGTCCTGCGGCCGGTCGCCGAGCCGTTCTCCCCCGACGGGGGCATCCACATGCTGTCGGGCAACCTGGGCCGGGCAGTGAGCAAGGTCTCCGCCGTCAAGCCCGAGCACCTGGTGATCGAGGCTCCCGCCAAGGTGTTCGACGACCAGCTCGACCTGCTCGCCGCGTTCGAGCGGGGCGAGCTCGACGGGCAGGACTTCGTCGCGGTCGTCCGCTATCAGGGCCCCCGGGCCAACGGCATGCCGGAGCTGCACAAGCTCACGCCGCCGCTGGCCGTCCTGCTCGACCGCGGCCGGAAGGTGGCCATCGTCACCGACGGCCGCATGTCCGGCGCCTCGGGGAAGGTCCCCGCGGCGATCCATCTGTCTCCCGAGGCCGCCGACGGCGGGCCGATCGCGCTGCTGCGCGACGGCGACGTCATCCGCCTCGACTCGGCCGCGGGGACCCTCACCGTGCTCGCCGACCTCACCGGGCGTACGCCGGAGGGCGCACCGCTCACCGACGAGCAGTGGGCCGGCACCGGCCGCGAGCTGTTCGCCTCGTTCCGCCGCACGGTCGGCCCGGCCGAGCGCGGGGCGAGCGTCTTCGGAGGTGCCGCGTGAGCCTTCCCTGGCTGGTCGCGGACATCGGCGGAACCAACGCCAGGTTCGGTTTGGTGACCCGGCCCGGAGGGCAGCCGGAGGCGGTAGCCGTACTCGACGTTTCCCAGCATCTCGGCCTTGCCGATGCCGTAGCCGCCTATCTCGCAGACCATGCGGGCGGAGTTCGGCCGGGGGCCGCGTGCCTGGCGATCGCCGGTCCGGTCGACAAAGACCGGTACCGGCTGACGAACGCGGGATGGTCGGGATCCGTGGAGGAGCTCGGCATCCCGCGCACGGTGCTGCTCAACGACTTCGAGGCGCTGGCGATCTCGCTGCCGCATCTCGCGGGGGACGACCTCGTGCCGCTCGGCGGCCCGCCGCCGACCGCCGGCCTGACGAAGGCCGTGCTCGGACCCGGCACCGGGCTCGGGGTGGCCGGTCTCGTGCCCGTACGGGAGGGCTGGCAGCCGGTGCCCGGCGAGGGCGGGCACGTGGCGGTTCCCGCCGTCACGGACCTGGAGATGGAGATCGTCCGGGCGCTGCACGCGGACGGCCTGCCGTACGTGGACGCCGAGCACCTGCTGTCGGGCACCGGGCTGCCGCGCCTGCACCGCGGGCTCGCGCTCGTGCGCGGCGTCGTGTCGGATGCCCGTACGGCGGCCCAGATGACGGCAGCGCAGATCACCTCCTCGGACGACCCGCTGTGCGCCGAGACCGTGGAGGTGTTCCTCGCCCTGCTCGGCGGTTTCGCCGGCGGCGTGGCGCTCACCCTCGGCGCGCGGGGCGGGGTCTACCTGGGCGGCGGCGTGCTGCCCCGCCTCGTCTCGCGGATCCCCGGCAGCGCGTTCCGGGCCCGGTTCGAGACGACCGCGCCGGCGCTGACGGAGTACGCCGCCGCGATCGCCACCGTTCTGATCACCGCCGAGCAGCCGGCGCTGACGGGTGCGGCCGCCTGGCTCGCCCAACGAAACCCCGATGTGGAGCTGGTATGAGCAACCTTCTCGACCTCGCGCCGGTCGTCCCGGTGGTCGTCCTCGACGACGCCGAGAGCGCCGTCCCCCTCGCCCGGGCCCTGGTGGCGGGCGGGCTGCCGGTCATCGAGGTGACGCTGCGCACCCCGGTCGCCCTCGACGCGATCCGGCGCATCGCCGCCGAGGTGCCGGAGGCCGTGGTCGGCGCGGGCACCGTCCGATCGCCCGAGGACGTGGAGGCCGCGACCGGGGCCGGCGCCCGCTTCCTCGTCTCTCCCGGCACCACGCCCGGCCTGCTCGCGGCCATGCTCGCCTCGGGCGTGCCGTTCCTGCCGGGCGTCGCCACGGCCACCGAGGCGATGACGCTGGCCGAGCGCGGGGTGCGCGAGCTCAAGTTCTTCCCGGCCGAGCCGGCCGGCGGCGTCGCGTACCTCAAGTCGCTGAGCGGCCCGCTGCCCGACGTGCGGTTCTGCCCCACGGGCGGGATCACCCCGTCGAACGCGCCGGCCTATCTCGCCCTGCCGAACGTCGGCTGCGTCGGCGGAAGCTGGCTCACCCCGCGCAGCCTGGTGACGTCGGGCGACTTCGCCAGGATCGAGAAGCTCGCGTCCGAGGCCGCCGCGCTGCGTCCCTGAGCGCTCCCACTCGCGCCGTGCCCCTGAGCGCTCAGACCCGCGCCGTACCCCTGAGCGCTCCCTGAGTTTCCCAGCTCGCCGGTCCGTCCTTCCTCCCTCGGCGGAGCCGGTGGCCATGCTCGTGCCCGCGACCCGGGCACGTCCATGGGTGCCGGGCCCGCGACCGCTCACCTGCGGTGGTGGGCCCGGCGTCGCCTCACGACACCGCGCCCAGCAGGGCGTCCAGGCCGATCGGGTCCTCGTGCGTGCCCTCCGAGGTGCACGCGTGCGCCCCGGCCACGGCGCCCAGCCGCACGCACTCCTCCAAAGGCCGGCCGGCCAGACGGCCGTAGAGGAAACCCGACACGAACGCGTCGCCGGCGCCGTTGCTGTCGGCCACCGGGCCCGGCAGCGGCTCGGCCGGGAAGCTGCGGACCTTCCCTTCCGCAAGCACGTGGCAGCCCTCGGCCCCGTCCGTGCACACGACCACCGACGCGCGGCCCCGCTCCGCGATCGCCCGCATGACCTCCTCGCGCCGCCCGCCGAGCTTGGTCGCGGACAGGAAGACCAGGTCGGAAGAGTAGGCGAAGTCCTCGTGGTGCGGGTTCTCGCCGTCCCAGTCGTGCAGGTCGGTCGAGACCGTCGTGCCGTCCGGGATGTCGGCGTACACGTGCCGGGCGAAGTCCACGATCGAGACGTGGACGTGCCGGGCCGACCGGAGGGCCGGCAGATAGAGCTCGCGGGGCATCCGCTGGCCGGGGACGACCCTGGGGTCGAAGAGCGAAAGGCGCCTGCCGCCGGGGTCCACGAGCAGGACGCTGCGGCGGGTGCCCGCCTCCGACAGGGCGTGGGCGAAGTCCACGCCGCGGGCGGCGAGGTGGTCGCGGATCAGCGCGCCCTGCGGGTCGTCGCCGATCACGTCGACGAACTTCACGCGCAGGCCGAGGGCGTGGCAGCCGAGCGCGACCCCCGCGCCGGTGTTGCCGATCCGGTCCACGACGGGCGGCACCGCGTAGGTGTCGGCGTACGGCAGGGGCAGTTCGGGCACGTAGACGGTCGTGTCGACACCGGCGCCGCCGACGACCAGGACGTCGAAGGTGTGATCGGTCATTCGCAACGCTCCTGAGGACGTCGGGGAAGTCCGGCGCGGTGACCTCGCACGTTCGCCGGAACAGGGGGAAGGGCGGTCAGCCCGGCGCGGGCATGCCGGGACCGGCCTCCGGGCACGCGGACCCGCGCCGGCGCCTCACCCGGCGGCGACCGCGGCCGGACTCGATGGCAGAGCTCGGCGGTAGGGGTTCAGTGGCAGGGGCTCAGCGGTTGACCAGCGGGCCCGAGCTGGTGGAGCCGCGCACCACGAGCTCGGGCTGGTAGATCAGCTCGACGTGCTTGGCGGGAGTGCCGCCGATCTCCTCGAGCAGGGTCTCGACGGCGGCGGCCGCCATCGCGCCGATCGGCTTGCGCACGGTCGTCAGCGGCGGGTCGGTGAACGCCATCAGCGGCGAGTCGTCGAACCCGACGACCGACACGTCCCCGGGCACCGACAGCCCGCGCTCGCGGGCGGCGCGGATCGCGCCGAGCGCCATGAGGTCGCTCGCGCAGAAGATCCCGGTGCAGCCGCGGTCGAGCAGCGCCGCGGCGGCGGCCTGCCCGCCCTCGACGGAGAACAGCGAGTGCTGGATGAGGTCGTCGGCGTCCACCGGGCCGAGCAGCTGCGCCATCGCCTGGCGGAAGCCCTCGATCTTGCGGATGACCGGGACGAAGCGCCGCTGTCCCAGCGCGAGGCCGATGCGCTCGTGCCCGAGGTCCACCAGGTGCTGTACGGCCAGGCGCGCGGCGAGCCGGTCGTCGGGCGAGATGAACGGCGCGGGGATGGCCTCGTTGTAGCCGTCGACGAGCACGATCGGCAGCCCCCGGTCGGTGAGCCGGGTGTAGCGGTCCATCCGCGCGGTGGTGTCGGCGTGCAGGCCGGAGACGAAGACGATGCCGGACACGCCCCGGTCGAGGAGCATCTCGGTGAACTCGTCCTCGGGGGCGCCGCCGGGCTCCTGGGTGCACAGGATCGGCGTGAAGCCGTGCTGGATCAGCGACTTCTCCATCGCCTGCGCGAACGCCGGGAAGATCGGGTTGCCGAGCTCCGGGATCACCAGGCCGATCAGGCCGTTGCTGCGCTGGCGCAGTCGCTGGGGCCGCTCGTAGCCCATCAGGTCGAGGGCGGTGAGCACGGCCTGGCGGGTGGCCGGGGAGACCCCCGCCTTGCCGTTGAGCACACGGCTCACCGTCGCCTCGCTGACTCCGGCCTGGGCGGCGATGTCGGCGAGCCGTGTGTTGTTCATGAGCATTACTTTAGACATTCCTCGCGGTCCACCAGGTGGCGGAGTCGGGAGCGAGCCGGACGACGTCGCCGGCGGTCTCGGGTCCTCCGCTGGCCAGCAGCAGGTCGCCGTACCCCTGGCCCGCGCCGTGTTCGGGGCCGATCTCCACCCACTCCGGCGTCATGTTCAGCACGCAGACGAACGAGTCGCCGCGCCGGAACGCCAGCGTGCCGGCCGGGCTGTCGATCCAGGTCAGCACGCCGTCGCCCAGCTCCGGGTGCTCCCGCCTGAGGGCGAGGGCGGTCCGGTAGAGGCTGAGCATCGACGCGCCGTCCCGCAGCTGCGCCTCCACCGACAGCTCGCGCCAGTCGGCCGGCATCGGCAGCCAGCTCTCGTAGATGCCCGGCGGGGTGAAGCCGTACGGCGGCTCGCCCGCGGCGGTCCACGGGAGCGGCACCCGGCAGCCGTCGCGGCCGCTGTCGGGGTCGCGCAGCCGCTGCGGATCCTGCAGGTACTGCTCGGGCAGGTCGAGCACCTCGGGCAGCCCCAGCTCCTCGCCCTGGTAGACGTAGGCCGAGCCGGGCAGCGCCAGCATGAGCAGCGCCGCCGCCCGCGCCCTGCGCAGGCCGCGCTCGCCGCCGCCGTAGCGGGTGACGTGCCGCTTGACGTCATGGTTCGACAGCACCCAGGTCGGGGGCGCGTCCACCAGCGCCGACGTCCGCAGCGACTCGTCGATGACCTCCCGGAAGCGCGCCGCGTCCCAGGGCGTCTTGAGGAAGTGGAAGTTGAACGCCTGGTGCAGCTCGTCGGGGCGGACGTAGTTGGCCAGCCGCTCCGGCGAGGGCGCCCACGCCTCGGCCACCCCGATCCGCTCGCCCTCGTAGGAGTCGAGGATGCGGCGCCAGGCCCGGTGGATCTCGTGCACGCCGTCCTGGTCGAAGAAGGGCACGACCTGCGCGCCGATCATCTCGGCCTGGCCCCGGGCGCCCACGTCGGGCAGGCCCGGCGCCTTGACCATGCCGTGCGCCACGTCGATCCGGAAGCCGTCCACGCCGAGGTCGAGCCAGAACCGCAGCACGTCGGCGAACTCCTCGTGCACCTCCGGGTGCTCCCAGTTGAGGTCCGGCTGCTCGGGCGCGAACAGGTGCAGGTACCACTGGCCGTCCTCGACGCGGGTCCAGGCGGGGCCGCCGAAGATCGACTCCCAGTCGTTGGGCGGCAGCTCGCCCGCCGCGCCCTTGCCCTCACGGAAGATGTAGCGCTCCCGCTCCGGGCTGCCCGGCCCGGCCCGCAGCGCCGCCTCGAACCAGGGGTGGCGGTCGGAGGTGTGGTTGGGCACCACGTCCACGATGATCCGCAGGCCCAGCCGGTGGGCGTCCGCGATCAGCGCCTGGGCGTCCGCCAGCGAACCGAAGATCGGATCGACGTCGCGGTAGTCGGCCACGTCGTATCCGAAGTCGGCCATCGGCGAGGGGTAGAACGGCGTCAGCCAGATGGCGTCCACACCGAGATCGGCGAGGTAGCGCAGGCGGCTGCGCACGCCGAGCAGATCGCCGATCCCGTCGCCGTTGCCGTCCGCGAAGCTGCGGACGTACACCTGGTAGATCACCGCGTCGCGCCACCACCGGGTCGCGACCGCGGACGGCTGGACGGCGAGTTCGGTCATTGGGATCCCCCGATTCTCATATAGGGTCACGCCTTCGTCGCGCCGGCCGTCAGGCCGGTGACGAGGTGGCGCTGGACGAGCAGGAAGACGACGGCCGCCGGGATGGCGATCAGCACCGACGAGGCCGTGAGCAGGCCCCACTCCGCCTTGTGCTGGCCGACGAACTGGCTCAGGCCGACCGCGAGCGTGTACTTGTCGTCGCCCGTCATGAACGCGGTCGCGTACGCGACCTCCGCCCAGGCGGTGATGAACGAGTAGAACGCGGCCACGGCCAGGCCGGGCTTGGCCAGCGGCAGGATGAGCCGCCAGAACGTGCCGAAGGGCGTCAGGCCGTCCACCCGGCCCGCCTCGTCGATCGAGGTGGGGACGGTGTCGAAGTAGCCCTTCATCATCCACGCGCAGAACGGCACGGTGGAGGTGAGGTAGGCGATGACCAGCGACGGGAACTGGTTGATCAGCCCGAGCCCGGCCATCAGGTTGTAGATCGGCACGATCAGGACGGCCACGGGGAACATCTGCGTGATCAGCAGCATCCACATCACCGAGCGGAAGCCGGGGAAGCGGAAGCGGCTGACCGCGTAGCCGGTGGTGGCCGACAGCAGCACGCCGAGCACGGCGGTGATGAGCGAGACGACGAGGGAGTTGGCGGCCCACGTCAGGAACCGGGTCTCCCCCAGGACCTGGGTGTAGTTGGCGAGCGTGGGGTGGTCGATCGGCGCGACCGAGGCGGTCTCGATGACCGTACGCGGCTTGAGCGAGGTCAGCACCAGCCACGCGACCGGGAACACCGACACGATGCTCGCCGCGATCAGCGTGAGGTGCAGGGCGATCGACTTGCCGGGGCTGCGCCTGTCGCGGCTCCACCCGGCGGCGCCCGCGGGAGCGGCCCGGCTCACCATGCCTCCCCCTGCTGCCTGAGCGCGCGCCGGTAGACCGTGGCCATCACGACGAGGAGCGCGAGGATCACCATGCCCCAGGCGGCGGAGCCCGAGTAGTTCCTGATGCCCTCGAACGCCTGGCGGTAGGCGTATGTCACGAGGATCTCCGTGGCTCCGCCCGGTCCTCCCTTGGTCAGCAGGAAGATGACCGGGAACTGGTTGAACGTCCAGATCGTGCCGAGCAGGACGACCGTGCTCGACACCGGGCGCAGGCCCGGCAGCGTGATGTGGCGGAAGCGCTGCCACGGCGTGGCGCCGTCCACCTCGGCGGCCTCGTGCAGCTCGCGCGGGATGGCCTGCAGGCCGCCCAGCAGGGCGAGCATCATGAACGGCACGCCCAGCCACACGTTGCAGGCGATCACCGACACCTTGGCCCAGAAGGGGTCGTCCAGCCAGGCGATCCCGTCGAACCCGGCGGCCCGCAGCATGGCGTTGACCACGCCGAACTCGCCGTTCAGCAGATAGCGCCAGATGAAGGCGGACACGAAGGCCGGCACGGCCCAGGGCAGCACGAGCAGGATCCGGTAGAGCGACCGCAGCCGCATGGGCCGGTTCAGCAGCATCGCCAGGCCGAGGCCGATGCCCACGTGGAGGGCGACGCACACGACGGTCCACACGACCGTCCAGGCCAGCCGGCCGAGGAACTCCGAGGACGTGAGGATGTCGGCGTAGTTCTTCAGGCCCACGAACTCGTAGGTGGACGGGATGACGTTCATCCCGATCGTGCGGCCCATGTTGCCCTCGGTCGCGTCGGTGAGCGACAGGTACACGCCCCGCACGAGGGGGTAGCCGACCAGCACCAGCATCACGATGACGACCGGCGCGGTCATCGCCCACGCGTACCAGTGACGGGACAGGAGGCGCCGCGCCCCGGAACGGGGCGCGGCCCTTCTCGTCGCGACGACGTCAGCCGTCATGTCCTACAGGCTCCAGCCCTTGAGGATGCCCTGGTAGGCGGTGGCGACGTCCTTGAGCATGGGCTCGGTCGTCGTCTGCCCGCCGGCGAGCTTCTGGTAGCCCTCGACCAGCGGCTGGAACAGCGAGGCGGCCTCGGGGATCCAGGGACGCTCGACGGCCGTCTCCATCGGCTTCTGCCACTGCGCGATCTTGGGGTTGGCCGTGGCCTCGGAGGCGCTGTAGGCGGGCTGGCGGGTCGGCAGCAGGCCGAGCTTGCCGGCGATCTTGGCCTGGCTCTCCGCGCTGTCCATGAACTGGACGAACAGGTAGGACGCGTCGAGGTTCTTCGAGCCCGCGTAGACGGTGTAGTCGTGGCCGCCCAGCGGCGAGCCCGCCTTCGCCGAGCCGGCCGGGACCGGGGCGACGCCGAAGTTGTCCGGGTTGTCCTTGAACACCTTGCCACCGAGGTTGTCGGCGTTGGACCACGGGCCGTTGAAGATCATCGCGACCTTGCCGTCCTTGAACGCGGTCTCGGCGTTCGTGTAGCTGTCCTGCAGCGCCGGCTTGACGGCGGCGCCCGACGTGATCAGGTCCTCGACGATCTTCACCCCCGCCACGCTCTGCGGGGACGAAATCGTGATCTTCTTGTTCTGGACGTCGACGAAGTCGCCGCCCTCGCCGTAGATGAACGGGAGCAGGAAGTAGGCGTCCACGTTCAGGGCGAGGCCGCCCGCTCCGGTCTTCGACTTGACGTCGAGCGCCACCTTCTTGAGGTCGGCCATCGTCGCCGGAGGCTCGTCGTAGCCCGCCTTCTTCAGTAGTTCCTTGTTGTACAGGAGGCCGAGCGTGTCCGTCACCTGCGGCACGCCGTACGTCTTGCCGTTGTACTTGCCGCTGGCGGCCGGGACGGGCAGGAACTCCTCGGGCTTGTCGACCGCGGGGGTGCCGTCGAGCGGCGCGAGGTAGCCGAGCGAGGCGAACTCCGCGACCCACCCCACGTCGGTGCGCAGCACGTCGGGCGCGCCCGCCCCGGACTGCGCGGCGGTCTTGAACTTGTCCCGCGCGTTCGCGAACGGCACGTTGACGTAGTTGACCTTGATCTTCGGGTACTTGGCCTCGAAGTCCTTGATGATCTCCTGGAAGACCGGGCCCTCGGTCGTGGCGTCCGAGGTGTCCCACCAGGTGACCGTGCCGGACACCTCGGCGGGGGCGGCGCTCTTGGCCGGGGCCGATCCGGCGTCGCCGGAACCGTCGCCACAGGCGGTGACCGCCAAAGCGAGCGCCGCGGCCACCGCCGCGGACGTGAGGACTCGCCTCATGTGCGTCGCACTCCTTGCTCATGGGGATTTGAGCGGAACGTAACAGGGGCGCGAACGGGGTGAAAGGCCTTACAGAAACTTTCAGCAATTTCGTTACATTTGACGCCTCAGAGAGGGGCGCGGGGAGGTCACGGCGCGACCCTGACAGCCGTCTTTAGCAAGGGGAAAGTTGGGAGTAACGAGAAGTTGCATGTAGATGCCGGATCTTTCACGACACGTATGGACACGAGTGCCCGCGACGCGATGTACTACCTCATCATTCACACCGAAGGCTGGGGATCCGGGCGTGCCTGCCCGGGAGGAACGAGCGCGCATGAGCACCGTCGTCCTCGACAACGTGACGAAGATCTACCCGGGGGGGTACCTCGCGGTCGACCGCATGAACCTGCGCGCGGACGAGGGTGAACTCCTCGTCCTGCTCGGGCCGTCGGGCTGCGGGAAGTCCACGCTGCTGCGTATGATCGCGGGCCTGGAGGAGATCACCTCCGGCGACCTGTGGCTGGGCGGGCAGCTCGCCAACCACCTCGCGCCCCGGGACCGGGACGTCGCGATGGTCTTCCAGAACGGCGCCCTGTATCCCCACCGCACGGTACGCGGCAACCTGTCGTTCCCGCTGGAGATCGCCAAGGCGGACCCCACGATGGTCAAGCAGCGGGTCGTCGAGCTGTCGCGCGCACTGCACATCGACGAGACGCTCGACCGGCGGCCGGGCACGCTGTCCGGTGGCCAGCGCCAGCGCGTGGCGATGGGCCGCGCCATCGTGCGCCAGCCCTCGCTGTTCCTGATGGACGAGCCGCTGTCCAACCTGGACGCCGGCATGCGCACCGAGCTGCGCATGGAGATCTCGTCACTGGTGCGCGCCCTCGGCGTCACCACCATCTACGTGACGCACGACCAGGTCGAGGCCCTCACCCTGGCCGACCGCATCGCCATCATGAACCGGGGCGTGCTGCAGGACATCGGCACCCCGGCGCAGGTCTACAACGACCCCGCGACCGCGTTCACCGCCGCGTTCCTCAACTCCCAGCAGCTCAACCTGCTCGCGGCGACCGTGCGCACCCCGCAGAACCAGTTCATCATGCTCGACTTCGGTCCTCACCAGATCACGATGCCCTGGACCGATCCACGGGCGTACGCGGTGTCGCAGCACACCGGCATGCAGATCATCGTGGGGATCCGGCCGGACGGGCTGGTTCCCGTGCCGGAGCGGACGGAGGGCCCGACCTTCTTCGGCCGGGTCAGGACGCTGGAGTATCACGGTCACGAGTGGCTCGCCTACCTGGAGGCCGGGATCCCGGCCGTCAACGTGCCGGAGCCGCCGGACCGCCGCCAGATGAACGGCTCGGGCGGCGGCGGTAAAGCGCGGTCGATGATGCGCCGCCTGCTGAACGGCTCGGCCGCGGCGGAGGAGGAAGAGCAGCCGCCGGTCTCGCAGTCGGGCACGCACCGCCGCGCCGACATCATCGTCAGGCTCGGCAACCGGCCCGTATGGCGCGCGGGCGACGCCGGCCGGGTCGCCGTCGACGTCTCCCGGCTCATGCTGTTCACCATGGACGGCACCCGCATCGACCCGCCGCGCCGGTGAGGACCGTCAGGCGGTACGGCTGACGCCGCCGGCCAGCACGGACACGATCCCCACCAGGCGGACGATCTTGTCCAGTTCCGCCCGGTGGAACGCGGGTCCCTGGGAGCGTGCCACCACCAGGTGGACGCCGTCCATCGGCACGCTCGCCAGGTGCAGCCCGCCTTCGGCGAACGCCGAGGCGCGCAGCGGGGTGAGGTCGGCCGCCGGCACGGTCTCCGGCGCCTGCCAGCTTCCGTGGACGATCGCGCCGTCGGCCGAGTCGACCGCCACCGCCCACTCGGCGCTGACCAGGTCAGGCACCGCGTCGACGAGGGTGACGTACGCCCGGTCGGGGTCGGCGGCGACGTGGCCGAGCAGGTCGTAGTCGGGGGTCGAGCCGGGCACCTCGCGGGTCGGCCACACGGCCTCCACCCGCGTGCCGGGAACCACCCCGATCCGCTCGCGCAGCTCGCCGGGCTCGAAGACGCCCGACCAGGAGACGGTGAAGTCGTCGACCGCGCGGCCCCCCTGCCGCTCCAACACGGTGACCTGCAGGATGTCCGCGCCCATCACCCCGAACGCGCGCGCCACCTGGCCGAGCACCCCGGGCCGGTCGGGGAGCGAGACCCGCAGCCGCAGCAGCATCCCCACCACCTCCTTCTCGTGCGACACCAACAGTGTCGGACACACGTTTCGCGCCTGTTACGGCGGTGGGTCACGGAATGGCTGCAATGTTTCTGGAAGTTACAGCAAAGTCTTGCACGAGCCGGGGGCCGACAGTAGCTTCCGGGCCATGGTGACCCCCCAGCACCGGCGTACGCGCGTGCCCATGGCGCTGTCCATCGCCACGGCACTCGCCGCCGCGCTCATCGCCGTCCCCCTGGCGCCTCCTCCTGCGGCGTCGGCCCTGGCTTCGGCAGGCCCGGTCGCGGCGGGCGCCGCCGCGGCGGGCGCGCCGTCCGACGCCGAACTCGCCCGCGACGCCCTCCGGGCGGACCTGTCCCGCGAGCGGCTGTACTTCGCGATGACCGACCGGTTCGCGAACGGCGACCCCTCCAACGACCGGGGCGGGCTGTCCGGCGACCGGCTGACGACCGGCTTCGACCCCGCGGACAAGGGCTTCTACCAGGGCGGCGACCTCGCCGGGCTGATCGGGAAGCTCGACTACATCAAGGGCCTCGGCAGCACGGCGATCTGGCTGACGCCGTCGTTCAGAAACCGGCCCGTGCAGGGCACCGGGGCGGACGCGAGCGCCGGCTACCACGGCTACTGGATCACCGACTTCACCAGGATCGACCCGCACCTCGGCACGAACGCGCAGATGAAGAGCCTCGTCAAGGAGGCGCACAAGCGCGGCATGAAGGTGTTCTTCGACATTATCACCAACCACACCGCCGACCTGATCGACTACGCGGAGAAGACCTACGGCTATCGCGGCAAGGCGGCCTACCCCTACGTGGACGCCTCCGGCCGAGCCTTCGACGACCGCGATTACGCCCTGCGCGACGACTTCCCGAAGGTCACCGCCGACTCGTTCCCGTACACGCCGGTGGTGACGGCCAGGTCGAAGGTGCCGTCCTGGCTGAACGACCCGACGATGTACCACAACCGGGGCGACTCGACCTTCTCCGGCGAGAGCTCCGAGTACGGCGACTTCTCCGGCCTCGACGACCTGTGGACCGAGCGGCCCGAGGTCGTGAAGGGCATGACCGACATCTACAAGACGTGGGTCAAGGAGACCGGCATCGACGGGTTCCGGATCGACACCGCCAAGCACGTGAACATGGAGTTCTGGCAGCGCTTCGCGCCCGCCCTGCACGGCTACGCCGCCAAGCTCGGCAACGACAGATTCTTCATGTTCGGCGAGGTCTACAGCTCCGACCCCGCGTTCGAGAGCCGATACACCACCACCGGCACGCTCGACGCCACGCTGGACTTCGGCTTCCAGGAGGCGGCGCGCTCGTACGCGAGCGGCGGCGACGCCGCGAGCCTCGGCAGGCTGTACGCCGCGGACGACTACTTCACCGACGCCGACTCCAACGCCTCGTCGCTGCCGACGTTCCTCGGCAACCACGACATGGGCCGGATCGGGTACTTCCTCAGGCAGGACGACCCCTCGGCGGACGACGCCGCCCTGCTCGCCCGCGACCGCCTGGCCCACCAGCTCATGTACCTGACCCGCGGCCAGCCGGTCGTGTACTACGGCGACGAGCAGGGCTTCACCGGCGGCGGGGGCGACAAGGACGCCCGGCAGCCGATGTTCGCCTCGAAGACGGCCGACTACCTCGACGACGACCTCATCGGCACCACCGCCACCCACGCGACCGCCAACTACGTCACCACCCACCCTCTCTACACCTCGATCGCCGAGCTGGCCCGGCTGCGCGACCGCTACCCCGCGCTGGCGGACGGCGCCCAGATCGTGCGGCTGGCGAGCGGCGGCGTGTTCGCCTTCTCCCGGATCACCGCCGGGGAGCGGGTCGAGTTCGTCGTGGCGCTCAACAACGGCACGGCGGCGAAGTCCGTCCAGGTCCCGACGTACTCCCCCGGCGCGTCGTTCACGCAGGTCTACGGAGGGACGCAGCGGCTGACCGGCGCGGCCGACGGGAGGCTGGCCGTGACCGTGCCGCCGCTGTCGGCCGTCGTCTACCGCGCGGACAAGGCCCTGGCCGCCCCGGCCAGGGCGCCGGAGATCTCCCTCACGCTGCCCGGCGAGTCGCTGCGCGGCACCGCCGCCGACGGCCGGGTGGCGATCTCCGCCGAGGTGCCCGGCGACGGCTTCGCGCAGGTCACGTTCGCCGTCAAGGCCGGCGACGCGCCGTGGCGGGTGCTCGGCACCGACGACGCTCCCAACGGCCACACCTACCGCGTCTTCCACGACCTCAGCGGTGTGCCCGAGGGCACCCCGCTCACGTACAAGGCCGTCGTGAAGGACTCGGCGGGCCGGCACGCGGGCGCCACGGCGACCGCGACGGCCGGGCCGCAGCCCGCGGAAGAGGAGCCGGGCGCGGTCAAGCGCGACTACCTGGTGGTCCACTACAAGCGCGACGGCGG
This sequence comes from Microbispora sp. NPDC046973, assembly GCF_040644495.1. Taxonomy (NCBI): domain Bacteria; kingdom Bacillati; phylum Actinomycetota; class Actinomycetes; order Streptosporangiales; family Streptosporangiaceae; genus Microbispora; species Microbispora sp. NPDC046973. Next base: position 32,468 of record NZ_JBEYWQ010000042.1, read on the forward strand.
CGACTACGACGGCTGGGGGCTGCACGCCTGGGGAGACATCGACCAGACGGTCGAGTGGGGCTCGCCCGTCGCCTTCGAGGGCGAGGACGCGTTCGGCCGCTTCGCCTGGCTCAGGCTCAAGCCCGGGGCCACCGAGGTCGGCCTGATCACCCACAGGGGCGACACCAAGGACCAGGGCGACCGCATGGTGAACCCCGCGCGTGCCGGGGAGGTGTGGCTCGTGGAGGGCAAGCCGGACGTCTACGCCTCCCGGGCCGCCGCCGAGGGCTACGCCACGATCCACTACCGCCGCCCCGACGGCGCGTACGACGGCTGGGGCCTGCACCTGTGGGGCGACGCGCTCGCCGACGGCGCGGGCACCAAGTGGGGCTCCCCGCGCCCGCCGGACGGCGCCGACGCGTTCGGGGCCTTCTGGCGGGTGCCGCTGAAGAACGCCGACGCGCCGCTGAACTACATCATCCACAAGGGCGACACGAAGGACCCCGGGCCCGACCAGTCGTTCGTGCCGGCCAGGCAGCCCGAGGCGTACGTGAACTCGGGCGGGACGGCGATCCACGGCAGCGCGGCGGCGGCGCGGAACGTCGCGGTGCTGCACTACCACCGGGCGGACGGCGACTACGACGGCTGGGGCCTGCACTTCTGGGGCGACGCGTCCGGCTCTGTCGAGTGGGGCGACCCGCTGAAGCCCGCCGGGACCGACGCCTTCGGCGTGCACTTCGAGGTGCCGCTCAAACAGGACGCGAAGACGCTGGGGTGGATCATCCACAAGGGCGATCAGAAGGACCAGCAGGCCGACCAGTCGCTGGACCTCGGCGTGACCGGCCACGAGGCGTGGAAACTGTCAGGTGTGGACGGATACCTGCTGCCGCAGCCCGCGGCCACCGGGGCGGACGCCGACCTGTCCAAGGCCACGGCCCAGTGGATCGACAGGGACACGGTCGCGTGGAAGGGCAAGGTCGCCGAAGCGAACCACTACGCGCTGGCCTACTCCCCCAAGGGCGACATCGCCTACGAGAAGGGCGTCCTGACCGGGGACGTCCACCTCGTCCGCCTGACGCCCGGGCGGCTGAGCGACGCCCAGAAGGCCGCGTGGCCGCATCTGGCGGCGTACGGCGCACTGACGGTGGACCCGCGCGACGCCGGCCTCGTGCGCGATGCGCTGCGCGGCCAGGTCGTGGCGATCGAGCGCGGGCCCTCCGGCGCGCTGCTGACCGCCACCGGCGTGCAGATCCCCGGCGTCCTCGACGACCTGTACGCGGGGGCGGCGAAGGTCCCGCTCGGCCCCACAGGCCGCGGCGGGCTCGCGGTGTGGGCGCCCACCGCCCAGAAGGTCGAGCTGGCCCTCTACGACGGCCCGTCCGCCGATCGCAGGACGGTCCACCGCATGCGCAGGGACGACGCGACGGGCGTGTGGTCGATCGACGGCCCGGCGTCGTGGCGGGGCAGGTACTACACCTACCTCGTCACCGTCTACGCCCCCGCCGCCGGGAAGATCGTGACCAACGAGGTGACCGATCCCTACAGCCTGTCGGTCTCGGCGGGCTCGGGGCACAGCCAGATCGTCGACCTGGACGACCGGTCGCTGCGGCCCGAGGGGTGGACGGGGCTGAAGAAGCCCCCGGCGGTGCGCCAGGACCGGGCGTCGATCTACGAGCTGCACGTGCGCGACTTCTCGGCCTCCGACGCCACCGTGCCGGCCGCCGAGCGCGGCACGTACAAGGCGTTCACCGAGACGGGCAGCGCCGGGATGACCGAGCTGCGGAGCCTGGCGAAGGACGGGCTGACCCACGTCCACCTGCTGCCGGCCTTCGACTTCGCCACCGTGCCCGACCGGAGGGCCGACCGCACCGAGCCCGGCTGCGACCTCGCCGCGCTGCCGCCCGACTCCGACCGGCAGCAGGCGTGCGTCGCGGAGACGGCCGCGAAGGACTCGTTCAACTGGGGCTACGACCCGCTGCACTACACCGTGCCCGAGGGCTCGTACGCGACCGACCCGGACCGGAGGATCAAGGAGTTCCGCGAGATGGTCGCGGGGCTCAACGGCGCGGGCCTGCGGGTGGTCATGGACGTCGTCTACAACCACACCCACGCCGCCGGGCAGGACCCCACGAGCGTGCTCGACCGCGTCGTCCCCGGCTACTACCACCGGCTCATGGACGACGGCACGGTGGCCACCTCCACCTGCTGTGCGAACACCGCCCCGGAGCACGCGATGATGGGCCGGCTCGTCGTCGACTCGATCGTCACCTGGGCCAGGGAGTACAAGGTCGACGGCTTCCGCTTCGACCTGATGGGCCACCACCCCAAGGCGAACATCCTGGCCGTGCGCGAGGCCCTCGACGCGCTCACGCCCGAGAAGGACGGCGTGGACGGCAAGTCGATCATCCTGTACGGCGAGGGCTGGAACTTCGGCGAGGTGGCCGACGGCGCCCGGTTCGAGCAGGCCACCCAGGCCGGCATGGCGGGCACCGGGATCGGCACGTTCAGCGACCGGCTGCGCGACGCCGTGCGCGGCGGCACGCCGTTCGACGCGGACCCGGGCGTCCGGGGCTTCGGGTCCGGCCTGGCCGACTCCGCGCCGGACAACCGGCTCGCGCACTACGAGGACCTGATCAAGCTCGGGCTCGCGGGCAACCTGCGCGACTTCACGTTCACCGGATCGTCCGGCGGGCCGGTCAAGGGGTCGGAGGTCGACTACAACGGGGGCCCCGCCGGGTACGCCGCCGAGCCCGGCGACACGGTGACCTACGTGGACGCCCACGACAACGAGACGTTGTTCGACGCGCTCGCCTACAAGCTGCCCAAGGACACCCCGATGGCCGACCGGGTCAGGATGCAGTCGCTGTCGCTGGCGACGGTCCTGCTCGGCCAGGGCACCGCGTTCGTCCACGCCGGCAGCGAGCGGCTGCGGTCGAAGTCGCTCGACCGCAACTCCTACGACTCGGGCGACTGGTTCAACCGCCTGCTGTGGGACTGCCGCCAGGGCAACGGCTTCGGCGGCGGCCTGCCGCCCGCGAAGGACAACGAGGCGCGCTGGCCGTACGCGCGGCCCCTGCTGGCCGACCCCGCGCTGAAGCCGGACTGCGCGGCGATCGGGGCGGCCCGGGCGAGGTTCGGCGAGTTCCTGCGGATCCGCTACTCCTCCCCCGCCTTCTCGCTCGGCTCCGCCGCGGAGATCGGCAGGCGGGTCTCCTTCCCGCCGTCCGGCGTCCCCGGCGTGATCGTCATGCGCGTCGACGCCACCGGCGTCGACCCCGCGAACAAGGCGATCTACGTGGTGTTCAACGCCACCGGGAAGACCGCCGCGCCCGCCGTTCCCGCGCTCAAGGGCGCCAGGGTCGCGCTGCACCCCGTGCAGGCGGCCTCGGACGACCCGGTGACCCGGCAGGCGTCGGCGGATCCGGCGACCGGCACGCTGACCGTGCCCGCCCGCACGGTCGCGGTGTTCACCGAGACACCATAGGGGCATCAGAGGGGCGCCTAGGGGCGCCGGGCGCGGGCTCTCCCCCGCGCCCGGTGCCACGGCGGCTCCACGCACGTCTCGAAACTCTATTGAGCGGGCTTGTGCGGTTTCATTAGCGTGTCCGGATGCCTTCTCAGCGACTCCTGCCGCGCTCGGCACCGGCCGCCTCGGGGATGTCGTCCCGTTCGATCGCCGCGTTGCTGGACCGGCTCGATGCTCGATCCGTCGAGTGTCACTCCCTGATGGTCGTACGCCGCGGTCACGTCGTCGCCGAAGGCTGGTGGGCGCCGTACTCGGCCGAACGCCCGCACCTTCTCTACTCGCTGACCAAGTCGTTCACCTCGATCGCCGTAGGGCTCGCGATCGCCGACGGGCTGCTCTCGCTGGACGACCGGGTGGTGGACGTGCTGCCCGATCACGTTCCGGCCGGCATCTCCGAGCAGGGACGCCGCCTCACCGTCCACCACCTGCTGTCCATGACGACCGGACACCGTACGGACAGCCTCGCCGAGGCCTGGCGCCTCGAACCGGGCGACCTGGTGAAGGGCTTCCTGCGCGTGCCGTTTCCCGAGGCCGAGGGAACGCGGCACGCCTACGACAATCCGACCACCTTCGTCCTGGCCCGGATGGTGGAACGGGTCACCGGCCGCGGCCTGCCGGAACTGCTCGACGAGCGCCTCTTCACGCCGATGGGCGTCGACCACGCCGAATGGGACCGGGTGGCCAGCGGCGCCGCCTTCGGATTCCACGGACTGCACCTCACGACCGAGGCCGTCGCCGCCTTCGGTGAACTGCTGCTCCGCGGGGGCCTCTGGCGCGACCGGCGGCTCGTTCCACGCGAATGGGTGGAGCTCGCGACCAGACGGCACATCGGCACCCTGCAGATCGAGGGCTGGTCGGAGAACCCCGACGCGCTGTGCGGGTACGGCTACCAGTTCTGGATGTCGCGTCACGGTTACCGCGGCGAGGGCGCCTTCGGCCAGCTGTGCGTGGTCGTCCCGTCGCACGATCTCGTGGTCGCCGCGACCGGCGCCATAACGCAGGGGGAGGCGATTCTCGACGCGGTCTGGGAGTGCCTGCTGCCCGGCGTGGACCAAGCGGGGAGCACCCGGGACGATGAGTTCATCGCCGAGCGGCTGCGGCGGCTGTCATTCGCGCCGGTGCCGGGTTCGGCCGCCCCGGAGCGTTCCGTCAAGGCGAGAATCGACGCCTCCTCCGAGGATTCGGCTCTTCCCGACGGATCCACGGTGGCCGTCGATCCCGTGGACGGTGGATGGCTCCTGCGACTCGGGTCCTCCCTCGACGTCGAGGCCGGCCACGGCGAATGGTGGGAGAGCTCACCGCTCGGCCGCCCCCTCGTCGCGGCCGGCGCCTGGCAGGGCGACACGTTCGTCGCCGACCTCTACGTCATCACCACACCGCACCGGGTCCGGCTGGTGGTCGACGCCGACGCGGGCACAGCGGTGGCGACGTGGAACATCGCGCCCCTGACCGGACCCGATCTGGCGTTGCATCTGCGGTCGCCCCTGATGACACGGCCCGACGTCGCGTAGGTGACGCATCACGGTCCGTGAGGGATGCGTATGCTTCGCCGAGCGCCCCCACTCGCCCGGTTGCTCTCATTAAGAGACTTTGGCCAAGTTTGGGGTGAGCTTTTCGCTGTCGCGAGTTTCCCTAAAGATGACCATCAGTAGCCTCGGGTAATGCTCCTCCCCAGGCGCTCCCCTTCACTGCGAGCCCGGCTGGCACTCCTCGCCACCGGGACAGCGGCGATTCTGCTGATCCCGCTGGCGATCGTGGTGCACGTGCTCGTACGCGACATGGTCGCGGACCGCATCTGGGACCGCAGCCTGGACACCGCCACCCACATCGCCGCGCAGATCCGCGACGGGCACCTGCGCAACCCCATACCCACCGGCGGGAACGGCATCGACCTGATCGAGGTGGCGGGACCGGACGGCCGGGTCGTCGCCGAGAGCCCCGCGGCCAAGGACGTGCCCCGCCTGAGCCCGTTACGCCCGGCCCCCGACCGCGAGGTCACCCAGACGACGGCCTGCTCGCCCGCCGGGCGCGACTGCCTCTACATCACGGTGCTGCGGGTCGCCCCCGGGTCCGGCTCCGACCTCGTCTACGCGGGCCGGGCGGCCCCGGCGATCCTCGACACCCCCTTCACGCTGCCGGCGCTGCTCCTGCTCGCCCTGCTGCTGACCGCGCTCGCGGGCTGGACGGCCTACAAGGTGACGGGCCGCGCGCTGCGGCCGGTGGAGGCGATCCGGTCGGAGCTCGCCGAGATCACCGAGAGGAACCCCGGCGGCCGGGTGCCCGAGCCGCCCGGCGACGACGAGTTCTCCCGGCTGGCCCAGGCGGCCAACGACGCGCTGTCCCGGCTGGACACGTCGATCCAGCGGCAGCGGCAGTTCGCCGCCGACGCCTCGCACGAGCTGCTCACTCCCATCGCCGGGATCCGGGCCCAGCTGGAGAGCGCGCGGCTGCATCCCGAGGACACCCCCGAGGCCGTCGGCGCCGCGCTGCGCGACACCGAGCGCCTGGAGGCGATCGTCGCCGACCTGCTCCTGCTCGCGCGGATCCCCACGGTTCCCGAGACCGCCCGGGAGGAGGTCGACCTGTCCCACCTGGTCGTCACCGAGGTCGAGCGGCGGCCGGCGCGGCTGCCGACCCATCTCCACAACACCCCGGGGGTGGTGGTCAGGGGCCTGCGCCGCCACCTCGCCCGGGTGGTGGCGAACCTGATCGACAACGCCGAACGGCACGCGCTGACGGTGGTCTGCGTGCGGGTCGCGCGCACCGAGGACACCGCCATCCTGTGCGTGCGCAACGACGGCCGGCCGATCCCCGAGGCGGACCGCGAGCGGATCTTCGAGCGGTTCTACCGCACCGACGCGGCGCGCAGCCGCGACCGGGGCGGCACGGGCCTCGGCCTGGCCATCGCCCGGGAGGTCGTGGAGGCCCACGGCGGCTCCATCCGGGTCGAGGACGTCACGGACGGCGAACCCGGCGTGCGGTTCGTGATCACGCTGCCGCTGGCCACGAGCGCCGCCGGCGATCCCGCCGCCGGCGACGCCGACCCGCGCGGCGACACCCAAAGTTAAGGACCGCGCCCCTGGTCGTTCAGCCCAGTAACCCCCAACGGGAGGACCTGCTGGCTAGTTTTCGGGACACCCCGGCCCCCATGGGTCACAGGGTTCCCGATGTCGCAGGTAGAGGAGTCACTCGTGCGAGTGCTGGCCGTCGTCCCCGCCCGTGGAGGCTCCGTGGGCGTCCCGCTGAAGAACCTGGAGAAGGTGGGCGGCGTCCCGCTCGTCGCCCGGGCGGTGGACGCCTGTACGCGCGCCGAGCTGGTGGACGAGGTGGTCGTCAGCACCGACCACGACCGGATCGCCGAGGTGGCCGAGGCCGCGGGCGCCCGGGTCGTGCGCCGGCCCGCCGACCTCAGCGGCTCGACCGCCTCCAGCGAGTCGGCCGTGCTGCACGCCCTGTCGGAGCTGTCCGGCGAGGAGCCCGAGATCGTCGTGCTCGTCCAGTGCACCAGCGCGTTCCTCGATCCCCGCGACCTCGACGCCGCCGTCGCGAAGGTGCTGGACGGCGAGGCCGACTCGGTCTTCTCCGGCACCGAGACCTACGAGTTCGTCTGGACCGGCGCCGGCCACGGCGTGAACCACGACCCGGCCGTGCGCCCGCGCCGCCAGGACCGCGAGCCCCACTTCCGCGAGACCGGCGCGTTCTACGTCATGCGTACGGAGGGCCTGCGCGAGCGCGGCCACCGCTTCTTCGGCAGGGTCGCCGTCCAGCAGGTGCCCGCCCGCCACGCGGTCGAGATCGACACCCCCGAGGACCTGGAGATCGCGCGGGCGCTCGCGCCGTTCGTGGACGAGCCGCTGCCGATCGACGTGGACGCGGTCGTCACCGACTTCGACGGCGTGCACACCGACGACCGCGCGTTCGTCGACTCCGACGGCCGGGAGATGGTCGCGGTCAGCCGCTCCGACGGGATGGGGATCGCGCTGCTGCGCCGGGCCGGCGTGAAGGTGCTCGTGCTGTCCACCGAGCGCAACCCGGTCGTCGCCGCCCGCGCCGCCAAGCTCGGCGTGCCGGTGGTGCAGGGCCTCGGCGCCAAGGACGTCGCGCTGCGCGAATGGCTGGCCGCCGAGGGCCTGGCCGCCGAGCGGGTGGCGTACGTGGGCAACGACGTCAACGACCTGTCCTGCATGGCGATCGTCGGCTGGCCGGTCGCGGTGCCCGACGCGCACCCCCGGGTGCGTGCCGCCGCCCGCGTCGTGCTGTCGGCCCCCGGGGGCGCCGGAGCCGTGCGCGAGCTGTCCGACCGGGTGCTCGCGGCCCGCCCGGCCACCGCGCTGGAGACCGTCCCCGCCTCCGCGCCCGCCACCGTGCCCTTCGCTGTGCCCTTCACCGCGTCCGGCATCGTGCCCGGCCGCCTCGGGCAGCCGCGGCCGGTGCGGATCGGCCGGTCGCTGGTCGGCCCCGGACAGCCCGTGTACGTGATCGGCGAGATCGGCATCAACCACAACGGCGACGTCGACATCGCCCGCAAGCTGATCGACGTGGCCGCCGACGCCGGCTGCCAGGCCGTCAAGTTCCAGAAGCGGACCCCGGAGATCTGCGTGCCGCTCGAGCAGCGCGACCAGATCCGGCAGACGCCGTGGGGCGAGATGACCTACATGGAGTACAAGATCCGGACGGAGTTCGGCGAGGACGAGTACGCCCACATCGCCAAATACTGCGAGGAGCGCGGCGTCGACTGGTTCGCCTCGCCCTGGGACGTGCCGTCGGTGGAGTTCCTTGAGCACATGGACGTCGTCGCGCACAAGGTGGCCTCGGCCTCGGTGACCGACCACGAACTGCTGCGCGCGCTGGCCGCCACCCGCAAGCCGATCATCCTGTCCACCGGCATGTCCACGATCGAGGAGATCGACGCGGCGGTGGAGATCCTCGGCACCGAGCGTCTGGTGATGATGCACGCCACCTCGACCTACCCGCTCCCGCCCGAGGAGGCCAACCTCCGCATGATCACCACGCTCCAGCAGCGGTACGGCGTGCCGGTCGGCTACTCGGGGCACGAGCGCGGGCTGCAGATCTCGCTCGCCGCCGTGACGCTGGGCGCGGTGACCGTCGAGCGGCACATCACGCTCGACCGGGCCATGTGGGGCTCGGACCACGCCGCCTCGCTGGAGCCCACCGGCCTGGAGCACCTGGTCCGCGACATCCGCATCATCGAGACCGCGCTCGGCGACGGCGTGAAGCGCGTCTACCCGGGCGAGGAGGCCCCCCGGGCCCGCCTGCGCCGCGTCACGGCATGATCACTCTCTCCGTGGTCGTGCCGGTCCGGGACGGCGAGGCGTACCTCGCCGACGCGCTCACTTCGCTGGTGCGCAACCGGACGCGCGAGTTCGAGACCGAGGTCGTCGTCGTGGACGACGGCTCGGCGGACGCCACGCCGGAGGTCGTCGAGGACTTCCGGCGCGACCTGCCGGGGCTCACGGTCGTCCGCAACCCGGTGCCGCTGGGGCTGGCCGGCGCCCGCAACGCCGGGCTGAAGCTGGCCGCCGGCCGCTACGTCACCTTCCTCGACGCCGACGACTGGCTCGCGCCCGGCTACCTGCCCCGCCTCGTCGCCGCCATCGACGGGCTCGGGTGCGACTTCGTGCGCGTGGACCACGTCCAGGTCGAGGGCCGCAGACGGGAGACGCACCGCGCGCCGCAGCCGCGCCGGGGCGTCGTGCTGGACCCGCGCGACGGCATCCTGCCGGCCGACGGGAAGACCATGGTCGACTACCCCTACGCCTGGGCCGGGATCTACCGGCGCGAGCTGGACGACCTGCTGACCTTCCCCGCCGGGCTGCACACCGCCGAGGACCGCCCGTGGATCTGGCGGCTGCACCGGCTGGCCCGGTCGTACGCCGTGGTCTCCCTCGCCGGGGTGTTCTACCGGCGGGGGATCGCGGCCTCGCTCACCCAGATCGGCGACGAGCGGCAGCTCCACTTCTTCGACGCCTACGAGATGGTGCTGGACGAGGCCGAGCCGCGCTACCTGCCCAAGGCGGCCCGCAACCTGTGCGCGCTGCTCGCCCACCACGTGGAGCTGGCCGGCCGGTTCACCCCGGCCGTACGCGACCGGTTCGACGAGCGGGCGCGGGCGGCGCTCGCCCGGCTGCCCCGCGAGACGCTCACCGAGGCCGTCGGCGGGCTGGAGCCCGAGCGGGCCGCCCTGCTCGACTCCTACCTACCGGGCCCCCGAACGACAGGAGAGCCGCGTGCCTGACTCCACGCTGTTCTACGCCTCCACGCTGTTCGGCGCGATGACGCTCGCGGCGGCGATCGACGAGGGGCGGTTCCGCGACGGCGACCGGGTCCTCCTCGTGTCGAACAACGCGGCGATCCCCGAGGTCACCCCGGCGCTGGACGAGGCGCCGGGGTTCGCCGCGCTGCGCGACAGGTTCGACCGCGTCCTGTCCTGGAACGAGATCATCGCGCCGCTGCACCCGTCGGACTGGAAGCCCCGTTCGATCGAGACGCCCATGCTCGGCCGCCTGCTGCGCGACCTGATCGGCGAGCCGGACGAGCTGGTCCTGGAGTCGATCGCGGTGTCCCCGTCGCGTACGCTCGCGGGCCTGGTCAAGGACTGCCCGATCACCGTCTACTCCGACGGCCTGATGAGCTACGGCCCGACCCGCGACCCGCTCCCCCAGGAGATCGCCGGGCGGATCGCCCGGCTGCTCCACCTCGACCTCGTCCCGGGCCTGGCGCCCCTGCTGCTGGCCGAGCACGGGGTGCGGGCCGAGGCCCTGACGGACGCGGCGTTCGCGCGCGTGGTGGGCCGGGTGGCCGAGGCGGCCGAACCGGCTCCGCGCGCCGAGGCGGTCGTCCTCGGCCAGTACCTGTCCGCGCTCGGCCTGGTCACGGCCGCCGAGGAGGCCGCGCTGCACGAGCGCATGCTGCGCGGGCTGGCGGCGCGCGGCCACCGGACCGTGCTGTTCAAGCCGCACCCCGCCGCCGGGCGGCGGCACGCCCGCGAGCTGCGGCCGGTCGCCGCGGAGCTGGGCGTCGACCTCCTCGTGGCCCCCGAGACGACGCCCGCCGAGGCGTGCTTCGCCGCGCACCGCCCCGAGCTCGTCGCCGGCTGCTTCTCCACCGCGCTGGTGACCGCGCGGCGCCTGTTCGGCCTGCCGGTCGCGGCCACCGGCACCGATCTCGTGCTCGAACGGCTCACGCCGTACGAGAACAGCAACCGGATCCCGGCGACGATCGTGGACGCCACGCTGCCCCGGCTGGAGGCCGGCGGCACGGTCACCGAGCCGCCCACCGCCGACCTCACCGCCCTGGTCGGGGCCGTGGGCTACTGCATGCAGAGCGCGGCCCACCCCGGCCTGCGCGAGACCGCGGCCGCCTACGTGGACGCCCACGGACCGGCGCGCTACTTCAAGAAGCGCAGGCTGGAGTCGCTCGGCCTGATCGAACGCCCGGCCCCCGCGCAGGCCCGCCCGCAGACGCGCCTGCGCCGCCTGCTGTCCCGGTGACCTCGCCCGGATCGACGCGGGCGGGGTCACCGGGCCGGTCGGCTAGAACGCCTTGAGGTAGCGGCGCATCCGCCGCTTGGCGCGGTAGCCGTACCGCAGGACCTTGGGCGGCACCTCCAGGCGCAGCCGGGCGCGGCGGCGGGCGGCGGCGTGCTCGGGACCGTCGAGGAGCGAGCGGGCCGGCTCCAGCGTCCCCGCCCCGGCCGCGGCGACCAGCGCGGCGACGCGGCCGGTCCAGTCGCTGGCCGAGGAGTCGTGGAAGTAGTTGGCCCGGCACCACTCCTCGGCCGGGACCCGGAAGTCCGCCTTGGCCAGGTCGTCGAGCGTGCCCAGGCAGCCGCTGCCCTCGAACACCAAGTTGATCATCTCGGCGCTGACCCCGAAGTCGGACAGCACGAGCAGGGGCACGTTCCCGGCGATCGCCTCGAGCGCCGCCGTCGAGCTGACCGTGACGAACCCGGCGGCGCGGCTCAGGTGCTCGTGCATCGGACCGGCGGCGAAGCGCACGGCGCCCACGGGCACCCGGCCCTCGGCCTCCATCGCGGTCCACAGCCGTTCGTAGTGGTGACGTTCGTTGTGCGTCTGCCGCTCGTCGTCGCGGGCCCGCAGCTTGACCACCACGTCCAGGTCGGGCCGGGCCCGCCCGAGCTCGGCCAGAGCCAGCAGGATCCGCTCCCGCTCATCGCGCCGCCTGGGCACCTTGGCCTGGGTGGCGAACACGACGCGGTCGCGCACGCCTCCGGTGGCGGGACCGCCCGCTGCGCGGGGCAGGAGGTCCAGGTAGGGCAGGCGGGCCAGCGCCACCGCCCCTCCCCCGCCGAGCCGCGCGCCGATCTCGGAGAACTCGGCGACCTCCCGGCCGCTGTGCACGACGAACAGGTCGCAGCCGCTGCGGAACAGCCAGGCCTTCTCCGTCGCGGGCACCGAGATGCCGGGCAGACCCGACACCAGCACCGGCCGCGGCCGCAGCCCGGCCAGCGTCTCCGCCGCCAGCGCGTCCACCACCGGCCCGGTGCAGGCCAGCAGCACGGCGTCGGGCCGGAACCGTTCGGCCGCCCGCCGCAGCTGCCGCGCCGGCAGCACCGGGGGAAGCCCTTCGCCCTGCGCGCGGGTGCCGCTCACGGCGGCGGCGATCTGCGCCGCGGACGGGGTGATGGGAGTGCGGACGACGGCCAGATCCGTGACCCAGTCCTCCGGAGTCGCGTCGAGCAGGCCCGCGGCCCACTTCAGATACGAGTCGGAGTCGGCCACGGCGAGCAGACGGGTCAAGGAGCGACCTTTCCGGGATCGTGCGTGTGGGGCTGGTGAGGTTCCTGTGCGAAGAGCTGGAGGTGGGAGCGCAGCGACGGGCCGGCCGAGGCCGTCCACCAGTCGTCGGGCACGTCCACGGCCTCCACCCGTACGCCCCGGGCCGACAGCAGGACGCGCAGCGAGGTCACCGCGGTGGACGGCAGGCTCAGCACCCGCTGGTCCGGTCGCAGGTCGCGCAGCGTCACCTCGGCGGGCGCCCCGGCGTCGTACACGGTCAGCCCGGCGATCCGGCGCACCCGGTCGAGGTCCCCGGGATCCTCACGCCGGTGGGGGAAGTACGCGACGGGCTCGTCGATCCGCTCCAGCCAGCGCAGGTAGCGGTCGCGGTGGATGAGCCCGTTGCGTACGAGCGAGGTGCCGAGCACGACGGTGCGCTCCGGCGGCGGCCGGTCGGCGGGCTGGGCGCGCAGCCAGGCGAAGTCGTGCCGGACGAGCCGCGTGCCCGTGCCCTCCACCGCCTCGGCGAGGCCGGCGGGCACCGGGAGCGCGGTGAACACCGTGGGCCTGCGGGTGCGCAGGCGGAACCCGGCGGCCGCGGCGAGCACCTTGCGGCCGAGACCGGGGGTCCCGCGGGCGCGCAGCAGCGGGCGGCGCGCGACCAGCAGCTCAAGCAGGCGGATCGTGGCCAGTCCGTCGTCCACCAGCACCGTGCGGCCGGGGAGGGCGGTGACGAGTGCGAGCTGGACGCGCCCGGAGAAGGCGTCGCCCACCGCCCACGTGCGGCCCGGCCGGGGAACCCGCTCGGCCGGCTCGGCGAACTCCAGCCCCTCGGGCAGCCCGAGCCGCTCGAGCTCGCGGCGGGTCAGCCGCAGGGCCGGCAACCCGGCCCGCGGCACCACCGTGGTGGCGGCCCCGAGAAGCCCCGCGTGGTGCGCCTCGACGACGCACAGCAGCTGCAGGGGGGACTCCACCCACGCGACGGCCTGCCCCTGCTCGGCGGCGTGGCGCCGTCCCTCGTTCTCCACGCCCCGTAAAGAAACGTTCACGACGCGCTCACCCTAGCCGCCCGACACGACGACGGCGGGAACACGCGGTGAACAGACCCCGAAGGGATCTTCTCGGCGCATTACGGCAGCATGGGAGGCATGAACGTCATCACCTTGAACAACAACGTGCGGATGCCTCAGCTCGGTTTCGGTGTGTGGCAGGTGGCCGACGACGAGGCCGAGAAGGTCGTGGCGACCGCCCTGGAGTACGGCTACCGCAGCATCGACACCGCGAAGCTGTACCACAACGAGGAGGGCGTCGGCCGCGCCCTGCGCGCCTCGGGTCTCCCCCGTGAGGAGCTGTTCGTCACCACCAAGCTCTGGAACGACGAGCACGGCTACGACCAGGCGCTGCGCGCCTTCGACGCCGGCATGCGGCGGCTCGGCCTGGAGACCCTCGACCTGTACCTGATCCACTGGCCTGCCCCGAAGCAGAACAAGTACGTCGAGACGTGGAGGGCCCTGGAGAAGCTGTACGCCGACGGGCGGGTGCGGGCGATCGGGGTGTCCAACTTCACCGTGAGCACTTTGGAGCGCCTGCTCGCCGAGACCGACGTGATCCCCGCGCTGAACCAGATCGAGCTGCACCCGCAGCTCGCCCAGCGGGAGCTGCGCGGATTCCACGCGGAGCGCGGCATCGCCACCGAGGCGTGGAGCCCGCTCGGGCAGGGCAGGGGCCTGCTCGACCTGCCCGTCCTGGCCGAGATCGGCAAGAAGTACGGCAAGACGGCCGCGCAGGTGGTGCTGCGCTGGCACATCCAGCTCGGCAACGTGGTGATCCCGAAGTCGGTGACGCCGTCGCGCATCAAGGAGAACATCGAGGTCTTCGACTTCGAGCTGAGCCCGGAGGACATGGCCGCGATCAACGGTCTCGACGAGGGCCGCCGTCTCGGTCCCGACCCCGCCGCCTTCGGCTGACCGGCCCGTGCCGGACCTCGGCCGCGTGTCGCGGCCGAGGCCGCCGGCGGCGGAGGATTCACCACAGCCTCCCGCATAACGGACGCGGCGCGGTCACACGGTCACGCTGCGTACGTTTCCCCTGGCGAAGGCATGGCAATGATTGCTGCCGTGCCCCAACCACGACGATCGAGAAAGCTGTGGGCCGGGCTCGCCGCGGCGCTCCTCCTGTGCCTCGGGCTCACCGGCGCCTCGCGTGCCGAGCCCGCCCCCGCGGCCCACCGGCCCAACATCGTGCTGATCCTCACCGACGACCTGGACGCGGCGGATCTGAGCCGGTTCCCCCACATCACCGACCTGCTGGTGCGTCAGGGCACCACGCTGTCCCGCTTCTTCGTCACCAATCCCTGGTGCTGCCCTTCCCGGTCGTCCATCCTGCGCTCGCAGTACATGCACAGCCACCAGGTGGAGAGCAACCGCTCGCCGACCGGCGGGTTCCCGAAGTTCCGGCCGCTGGAGGCCTCCACGCTCGGGACGTGGATGCACGACGCGGGCTACCGCACCGCGCTCATGGGCAAGTACCTCAACAACTACCCCGAGGACGCGCCGCGCACGTACGTGCCGCCCGGCTGGGACGAGTGGCACGTCCCCGTCACCCGTCTCTACCAGGAGTACGGCTACGCGCTCAACGAGAACGGCGTGATCCGGCGGTACGGCGACGCCCCCGAGGACTACCTGGAGGACGTGCTGAGCGCCAAGGCCGCGGCGTTCGCCACCGATTCCACCGCCCGGGGGGACGCTCCGTTCTTCCTCTACCTCGCCCCGGTCGCGCCGCACCTGCCCGCGCACTACGCGCCCCGCCACGCGGCCGCCTTCGCCGGCGAGCAGGCGCCGCGGACCGCGTCGTTCGACCAGGCCGACCTGTCCGCCGAGCCCCGCTGGCTCGGCGAGCGCGCACCGCTGTCGGCCGCCGACACACGCCGGATCGACCGCGTCCACCGCGACCGGCTGCGCGCCATGCTCGGTGTCGACGACATGGTGGGCGCCCTGGTCGAGGCGCTGAGCCGGGCGGGCCGCCTGGACGACACCTACATCTTCTTCACCTCCGACAACGGCTTCCACCTGGGCCAGCACCGGCTGCGGCCAGGCAAGACGACGCCCTTCGAGGAGGACATCCGGGTGCCCATGGTGGTGCGCGGACCGGGCGTGCCCGCCGGCGGCGTGGTCGACGCGCTCACGTCGACAGTCGACCTCGCGCCGACGTTCGCCGAGCTGGGCGGGGCCGCGGTGCCGCCCACGGCCGAGGGCCGCTCGCTCGTCCCGCTCCTGCGCGGGCAGGACGTCCCCTGGCGCGACGCCGTGCTCGCGGAGTTCTACCACCCCTCCTACTCGCCGCACTCGCCGCCCACGTACGCGATGGTGCGGACGGCGCGGTACGCGTACGTGGAGTACGCGACCGGGGAGCGGCAACTCTACGACCTGCGGGACGACCCGGCGGAGCTGCACAACATCGCGGCGACGGCCGACCCGGGCCTGAGGGCCGTGCTCGCGGCCCGGCTCGCGCTGCTGCGGGCGTGCTCGGGACCGGCCTGCCGGCTCGCGGACGCCGCGGGCACGGGACTCCCCGGCACAGTGATTCCAGACACAGCGATCCCTGGCACAGTGATCCCGGGGACGGGGATCTCGGTGGGCGGCGGGGTGTCCCCGGGTACGGCCGCGGCGGCCGGCGGGTGAGGCGGCGGAGCGGATAAGGGCGGGCGCCCCGGCAGGTTGGGGGCATCCCCTATTCATTTCTGCCCATATGGTGATGGGAGCGCTCCCAAGCGTGCTATGTCCTAGTATGTCCCATTGACCAGCCCTAACCACCCAGGGAGTAACAGTTAGGTTTCGGCATATTGACGCCCGCGTTGCTCATAGAGGACCCTTCGTGGGAGCGCTCCCAACGGTGCTGAGTACACGGTGCGGGAGTACCGAGCACAACCTTCGATCGCGGGCCGTGAGATCGGGGACCGGCCTGGGATGCACCTCCCACGAACGATTCGGGATACCACCTGAGAGGGGTCCGGAATGATTGCACACTCGCGCCGCGGCAGGCTGCTCGCGGTCGCCGCGGTGGCGGCGCTGGCTCTCGGCGCCACCGCCTGCCAGTCCGACGACAAGCCCGACACCGCGGCGGGCGGCGGGTCCTCGGCGGCGGCCGGCCCCGTGACCGTCACGCTCCAGACGTTCGGCGGCGGCAAGAACTTCGGCTACAAGGAAGCCGTCGACAAGTGGAACGCCGAGCACAAGGACATCCAGATCAAGTATGACAACCTGACCGACCAGTTCGAGCAGGTCTACTGGCCGCAGATGATCCAGTGGCTGCAGTCCGGCGCGGGCGCCGGCGACGTCGTCGGCATCGACGAGGGCGGCATGGGCCTCGCCAAGGCGCACCCCGAGTGGTGGGCCGACCTCGGCGAGTTCGGCCTGCAGAACCGCAAGAGCGACTTCGCCGCCTGGAAGTGGGAGAACGGCGTCACCGCCGACGGCAAGCTCTTCGGCCTCGGCACCGACGTCGGCGGCATGAGCCTGTGCTACCGCCGGGACCTGTTCGAGAAGGCCGGTCTGCCCTCCGACCGCGATGAGGTCAGCAAGCTCTGGCCGACGTGGGACGACTTCATCAAGGTCGCCCACAAGTTCCAGGACAAGATCAAGGACACGAAGTTCGTCGACGGCACCAACACGCTCTACAACGTGGTCCTGGTGCAGGAGGGCGCCAAGAACGGCAACGTCACGTACTTCGACAAGGACAACAACCTGATCGTCGACAAGAACCCGGCGGTCAAGACGGCGTACGACTTCGCCCAGAAGATCAGCCAGGAGGGCCTCACGGCCAAGCTGCGCAACTTCACGCCCGAGTGGAACACCGGCATGAAGAAGTCGCAGTTCGCCACCCTCGGCTGCCCGTCGTGGATGCTCGGCGCGGTGAGCGGCGACGGCGGCGCCGGACCTGACTTCAAGGGCAAGTGGGACGTCGCGGCGGTGCCCGGCGGCGGCGGCAACTGGGGCGGCTCCTGGCTCGCCGTGCCGAAGCAGTCGAAGCACCCCAAGGAGGCGGCGCAGGTCCTCGACTACCTGACCGGCAAGGACGCCGAGGTCAGCGTCTTCAACTACGCCGGCAACATGCCGAGCAACGTGCAGGCGCAGCAGGACCCGGCCGTCCAGGGCGCGAAGAACGAGTACTTCAACGACGCCCCCGTCGGTGAGATCTTCGCCAAGTCGGCCGCCTCGCTCCAGCCGATCTTCCTCGGCGTCAAGCACGCCCAGGTCAAGAACGCCATCGAGTCGGTCGTCTCCGCCATCGACGACGGCTCCGTGCCGTACGCGAACGGCTGGAAGAAGCTCGTCGACGACGCCGTGAAGGCCGCGGGCTGATCCTGCCCGCCAGGTGAGCACCGGCCCGCCGCAGCGGCACCCCGCCGGCGGGCCGGTCGCCTGCTTTCACCCGAAAGGTAACTTATGAGCCTGCACGTCGACGCCGGGCAACCCACCCGGGCACCGATGCCGCCCAGCCGGAGGCACGTCCGGCCGAGACCGGGCCGGTCCTTTCTGACCTGGCTGGACCTCAAGGCCGCGCCGTACCTCCTGGTCTCTCCCTACTACCTGCTCTTCCTGGTCTTCGGGCTCTTCCCGCTCGGCTTCACCCTCTACTACTCGTTCTTCGACTACGACCTCACGGGCACGGTCGAGTGGACGGGCCTCGGCAACTACACCGCCATGCTCGGCGACGCCGATTTCTGGAAGGCGGTCGTCAACACCCTCGCGATGTTCGTCATCGCGACGGTCCCGCAGATGCTGCTGGCTCTGCTGCTGGCCAACGCGCTGAACAAGCGGATGAAGGCCCAGCTGTTCGTCCGGCTGGGCGTCCTGCTCCCCCTCGTCACCTCGGTCGTCGCGGTGGCGGTCGTCTTCACCCAGCTGTACGGCCGCGACTGGGGCGTCGTCAACTGGGTGCTCGGCTGGTTCGGGGCCGACCCCATCGACTGGAAGGCCGAGCGCCTCCCCTCCTGGCTCGCCATCGCGACCATGATCGACTGGCGCTGGACCGGCTACAACGCGATCATCTTCCTGGCCGGCATGCAGACGATCCCCAAGGACCTCTACGAGGCGGCCTCGATCGACGGCGCGTCCCGGCGGCGCCAGTTCTGGCAGATCACGATCCCGATGCTCCGGCCCACGATGATCTTCGTGGTGCTGAACTCCACCATCGGCGGCCTCACGCTGTTCGCCGAGCCGACGACGTTCTACAACGGCAACGTCCACGGCGGCACCAACAGCCAGTTCCAGACCGTCTCGATGTTCATCTTCGAGCAGGGCTTCCGCGAGTTCGACTACGGCTACGCCTCGGCGGCCGCCTGGCTGCTGTTCCTGCTCATCCTCATCGGATCGGCCATCAACTTCCTGCTCATCCGCCGGATCGGGGGCAACAAGTGACCACGCTCTCCGCGCCCGCCACCACGCGGCGGCGCCGCGCCAAGGGGCCGGGAGGTGCCGCCGGCCTCTGGACCGCCACGCCGATGACGAGGCTCATCCTCGCGGTCACGATCATCATCTCGGCGTTCCCGCTGTACTACATGATCGTCATCGCCTCGCGCACCAACACCGAGGCGACCGACATGCCGCCGCCGTTCCTGCCGGGCGGCAAGCTCGGGGAGAACATCCAGCGCGTGCTGTCCAACCCCGACGCGCACTACCTGACCGGTCTCACCAACTCGCTGATCATCGCCTGCACGGTGACGCTCTCGGTGGTGGTGATCTCGACGTTCGCCGGCTTCGCGTTCGCCCGGCTGAACTTCAAGGGCGGCAAGGTCCTGCTGCTGCTGGTGCTGCTGACCATGATGGTCCCGCTGCAGCAGATGGGCATCGTCCCCCTCTACCGGCTCATGGTCAGCCTCGAATGGGTCGGCTCGATCAAGGCGGTGATCCTGCCCTACCTGCTCAACGGATTCGGCGTCTTCCTCATGACGCAGTACACCCAGCAGGCCGTGCCCAACGAGCTGGTCGAGGCCGCCCGCGTCGACGGCGCCTCCACCCTGCGGATCTGGTGGAACGTCGTCCTGCCCGCCGTACGGCCGGGCATGGCGGTGCTGGGCATCAACACGTTCATGCTCATCTGGAACGACTTCATGTGGCCGTTGATCGTCCTGACGCCGGACAACCCGACGGTCCAGGTCGCCATCAACTCGCTCAACGCGAAGTACGGGACGGACTACGTGCTGATCTTCAGCGGCACGCTCATGTCGATCCTCCCGCTCATCGTCGTTTTCATCGCGTTCGGCCGACAGATCATCGGCGGACTCATGGAAGGTGCGGTCAAGGCGTGACAACGCAAGGCACACGTCCCGAGGCAGAGGCCCCCAGCGTGATGTTCCCCACCGGGTTCGTCTGGGGCGCCGCCACCTCCGCTTACCAGATCGAGGGCGCGCTCACCGCCGACGGGCGGGGCCACTCCATTTGGGACACCTTCTGCAGTCAGGACGGGCGGATCGTGGGCGGCGACACCGCCGAGATCGCGATCGACCACTACAACCGGTATCGCGAGGACGTCAAGCTCATGGCGGACCTCGGCCTCACCGCCTACCGGTTCTCCGTCTCCTGGCCGCGGATCCAGCCCGACGGCTCCGGCGCGTACAACCGCAAGGGCCTCGACTTCTACAAGAGGCTCATCGACGAGCTGCTCAGCTACGGCATCGACCCGTGGCTGACGCTCTACCACTGGGACCTCCCCCAGGCACTCGAAGACGCCGGCGGGTGGCCGTCGCGCGACACGTCGAAGCGCTTCGCCGACTTCGCCGCGAAGGTGCACGCCGAGCTCGGCGACCGGGTCAGGAACTGGAGCACGGTCAACGAGCCCTGGTGCGCCGCGTTCCTCGGCTACGCCTCCGGCGAGCACGCGCCGGGGCGGCGCGAGCCGGCCGCCGCGCTGCGCGCCGCGCACCACCTCAACCTCGCGCACGGCCTGGCCGTCCAGGCCATACGGGCCCAGAACGCCGACTCGCTGATCGGCGGGTGCGTGAACGTGTACCCGGTCACGCCGGCCACGGGCAGCGAGGCCGACCAGGACGCCGCCCGCCGCATCGACGGGCTGCAGAACCGTTTCTTCCTGGACGCGCTGCTCAAGGGCTCCTACCCCGAGGACGTGCTGGCCGACCTGAGCCACCTGTCCGACATGGAGTTCATCCAGGACGGCGACCTGGCCACGATCGCCTCCCCGATCGACATGCTGCTGATCAACTACTACAGCCGCTTCACCGTCTCCGGCGCGCCCGGCGGCGCCGCGTCCGCGGCCGCCGCGCCGACGGACTCCGGATCGCCGTGGATCGGCAGCGAGCACGTGGGCTTCGTCAACGGCGGACGCCCGGTCACCTCCATGGGCTGGGAGGTCGACGGCAGCGGCCTGCACGAGATGCTGCGGCGGATCGCCGACGAGTACCCGCGTATCCCGCTCTACATCTCCGAGAACGGCGCGGCCTACGACGACGTGATCGGCGAGGACGGCACCGTGCACGATCCCGATCGGGTGGCCTACATCGACGCCCACCTGCGGATCTGCCACGAGGCCATCGAGTCGGGCATCCCGCTTCAGGGCTACTTCGCCTGGTCCCTGATGGACAACTTCGAGTGGGCCTGGGGATACGGCAAGCGTTTCGGTCTCGTCTACGTCGACTACGAGACCCAGGCGAGGACCATGAAATCGAGCGCTTTGTGGTATGCCGACACCATCAGACACGGCGGCCTGCTGGGTCGGGCACAATAAGCGCAGACGCGATAAGGGGGCAGTATAGATGAACGGGGACCGCCGTTCCGGAGGCCGGCCGACTCTGGAAGCGGTCGCCGCACGCGCCGGGGTCGGCCGCGGCACCGTGTCGCGGGTCATCAACGGCTCGCCCAAGGTGAGCGACCGGGCCCGCGACGCGGTGTTATTGGCGATCCAGGAGCTCGGCTACGTGCCCAACCGGGCGGCGCGCACCCTCGTGACCAACCGGACCGACACCATCGCGCTGGTGGTGTCGGAGTCGGAGCAGCGCGTCTTCGACGAGCCGTACTTCGCCGGGCTGATCCGCGGCATCGGCTCCGCGCTGGCGGAGACCGGACTGCAGCTCATCCTCACGATGGCGCAGAACCGTGCCGAGCACGACCGGCTGGAGCACTACCTGACCGGGCAGCACGTCGACGGCGTGCTGCTCACCTCCGTGCACGGCGCCGACCCGCTGCCGGGCCGGCTGGAGGAGCTGGGCGTGCCGACCGTGCTCGGTGGCCGTCCGGTGGGGCTCAACCCGTACAGCTTCGTCGACATGGACAACCGGGCCGGCGCCCGGCAGGCGGTCAAGTACCTGCTCTCCAAGGGCCGGACCAAGATCGCCACGATCGCCGGTCCGCAGGATATGGGCGTGGGCGTCGACCGTCTCGCGGGATACCGCGACGCGCTGCTGGCCACCGGGATGACCGAGCGCGTCGCGTACGGCGACTTCTCTGAGGAGAGCGGGGAGGCGGGCATGCGCGACCTGCTCGCCCGCCACCCCGACCTGGACGCCGTGTTCACGGCCTCCGACCCGATGGCGGTCGGCGCCCTCCGGGTGCTCAAGGAGCAGGGCCTGGTCGTGCCCGACGACGTCGCGGTGATCGGCTTCGAGGACTCCAAGGTGGCGCTGCACACCGATCCGCAGCTGACGAGCGTGCACCAGCCGACCGAGGCGATGGGCCGGCAGATGGTCCAGCTCCTGATCGCCCGGATCAACGGCGAGCCGCTGGAGCAGCCGGTCGTCATCCTCGACACACACCTCGTGATCCGCGCCTCCGCCTGACGCGCCACGACGTCCCCGGCGACATGGAGACCGCCGCGCACCCTCGGGTGCGCGGCGGTCTCGTGTCGTGGTCTCGACGTCG
>NZ_JBEYWQ010000043.1:0-52253 GCF_040644495.1 Microbispora sp. NPDC046973
GCCGGCACGCAGCGCACCGCCGAGCACTTCCGCCTGGACGGCGGCAAGATCGTCTCGATCATGCTCTCATCCGGTTATGACGACTATTGATCTCTTTCGGCGCGCGGGCGTTCCGGCCGTCGCCGTCGCCCTCCTGTCGCTGACCGCATGCTCCGGAGCCTCCGGCACCTCGGCATCGCCCACCGTGACGGCCACCGTGACGGTGACGGCCCCGGCGTCGCCCGCGGAGCCGTCCGCCGACCCGGCGGCCTCCGGCACCCCGGCGGCGGACACGCCCACCGACCCGGCCACGACCGCGCCGACGCGGAAGCCGGGCAAGGCCGGGCCGCCGATCACCGGCAAGACGCCGGCCCCCTTCGGCGGGACCATCCAGTCGGACCCCGGGCACGACTTCACCAAGGGGCTCAGCCCCAGCAGGGACGGCGTGGTACGCGGCCAGCTGGTCGCCATGCACGACGAGAACGTGGCGGAGTACCGGCCCGTCAAGTTCGTCAAGGAGTACGGCGGCAGCACCAGCGGCCACTTCGAGGGCCCGCCGGAGGGAGACGGGACCGCCTTCGCCGCGCCGATCGCGAAGAACGTCGTGTTCCTCAGCGCGGTCGGCTGCGACGGCAAGGACCAGACCATCGACAGCGACTACCTCGGCACCCAGCGCTGCTCGCGGGACAAGCTGATCCTGCGGGCCGACAAGGGCGACCTGCGGGCGCTCATCACCGTCCAGGGCGGGCAGATCGTCAAGGTGACGGAGATTTACGCCGCCTGACCGCTGCTTCTCGGCATTCCACCGCCTGATCACTGTTCGGCCGCCGGTTTATGGGAATAGTGTGAGGTGATGGATCGACGCATATTCGGGCTGGAGAACGAGTACGGCGTCACCTGCACGTTCCGCGGGCAGCGGAGGCTGTCGCCGGACGAGGTGGCGCGGTACCTGTTCCGGCGAGTGGTGTCCTGGGGCCGATCGAGCAACGTCTTCCTGCGCAACGGCGCACGTCTCTACCTGGACGTGGGCAGCCATCCCGAGTACGCCACCCCTGAGTGCGACAACGTCGTGGAGCTGGTCACCCACGACAAGGCAGGGGAGCGGATTCTCGAGGGTCTCCTCGTGGACGCCGAGAAGCGGCTCCGCGAGGAGGGCATCGCGGGAGACATCTACCTGTTCAAGAACAACACCGACTCGGCCGGCAACTCCTACGGCTGCCACGAGAACTACCTCGTGGGCCGGCACGGGGAGTTCGGGCGGCTGGCCGACGTCCTGATCCCTTATCTGGTGACGCGCCAGATCATCTGCGGCGCGGGCAAGGTGCTGCAGACCCCGCGAGGAGCCGTCTACTGCGTCTCGCAGCGGGCCGAGCACATCTGGGAGGGCGTCTCGTCGGCGACCACCCGGTCCCGCCCGATCATCAACACCCGCGACGAGCCGCACGCCGACGCCGAGCGGTTCCGCCGGCTGCACGTCATCGTGGGCGACTCGAACATGAGCGAGACCACGATGCTGCTCAAGGTCGGCGCCACCGACCTGGTGCTGCGCATGATCGAGGCCGGTGTGGTGATGCGCGACCTTTCCCTGGAGAACCCCATCAGGGCGATCCGGGAGGTGTCCCACGACATGACGGGCCGGCGCAGGGTGCGCCTGGCCAACGGCCGCGAGGCCTCGTCACTGGAGATCCAGCAGGAGTACCTGACCAAGGCGCAGGACTTCGTCGACCGGCGCGGCGGGGACGCCACCGCCAAGCGGGTGCTGGAGCTGTGGGAGCGCACGCTCCGGGCGGTCGACACGGGCGACCTCGACCTCGTCTCGCGGGAGATCGACTGGGTCACCAAGTACCAGATGATTGAACGTTACAGACAGAAGTACGACCTGCCGCTGTCGTCGCCGCGCGTCGCGCAGCTCGACCTGGCCTACCACGACGTCCACCGCAAGCGCGGGCTGTTCTACCTCCTGCAGAAGCGGGGGGCCGTCGAGAGGGTGGCCGACGACGTCCGCATCTTCGAGGCCAAGTCGGTTCCGCCGCAGACCACACGGGCCAAGCTGCGCGGGGAGTTCATCCGCAAGGCCCAGGAGAAGCGGCGCGACTTCACCGTCGACTGGGTCCACCTGAAGCTCAACGACCAGGCCCAGCGGACGGTGCTGTGCAAGGATCCGTTCCGCAGCGTGGACGAGAGAGTCGAGAAGCTCATCGCGGGCATGTGATCTCTTACACCGCTCTGACGGCGGGTTCGGGTAGCCTGGCCCGGACCCGCTGTCTGTTTGAGGATTCCCATATGCGCCGTAGTACGGCACTCGTCGCCGCCCTACCCTTGTTGCTCGCCGCCGCCTGCGGAACCGCGCAGAAGACCGCGTCCAGCGCGAGCCCCGCCTCCAGTGGCCAGGCCGCCGCCTCGGCCATCAAGGTGACGGGAGAGGTCGGCAAGAAGCCCACCCTGACCTTCCCGGCGGGCAAGCCCTCGCTCACCTCCGCCTCCATCAAGGTCGTCGAGGGTCAGGGCACCCCGGCCAAGGACGGCGACGTCCTCACCGCCAACGTCACCGTCTACAACTGGGACGGCAAGGAGAACAAGGCGGCCGGCTCCGACTACGACCAGGGCAAGTCGGAGTTCGTCTCGGTCAGCCCGCAGCTGCCCAAGGCGCTGCACGAGGCGCTGGTCGGCGCCAAGCCGGGCGGCCGGGTGATGGCCGTGGTCGCCAAGGACAACCTGAGCACGGAGCAGGTCGACCAGGCCAAGCAGCAGGGCCAGGACTTCAACACCACGTCCCAGGTGCTGGTCATCGACGTGCTGTCGGCCGCGATGAAGTCCGTCCAGGGCACCGCCGTCGACCCGGGCGTCACCGGCGTGAAGGTCGAGAACGCCAGTGGCGACAAGGCCCCGACGCTGACCACCAAGACCAGCGAGAAGGCGCCCAAGAAGCTGGTCGTCAAGACCGTGATCAAGGGCGGCGGCCCGGAGGTGAAGGCCGGTCAGACGGTCCTCGCCCACTATGTCGGCAAGATCTGGGGCACCGACAAGAAGTTCGACTCCAGCTGGGATCGCGGCCAGCCCGCGACGTTCGCCCTCGACCAGGTCGTCAAGGGCTGGGCGCAGGGCCTGACCGGCGTCCCGGTCGGCAGCCGCGTCCTGATGACGATCCCGCCGGACCTCGGCTACGGCAAGGAGGGCAACGCGCAGGGCGGCATCAAGGGCACCGACACGCTCGTGTTCGTCGTGGACGTCCTCGGCGCGGCCTGAGGGCCATGGACGGACAGCAGGGGCCCCTCTCACCGGACGGTGGGAGGGGCCCCTGCCGTACGGGCGTCAGCCGAGGATCTGGTAGCTGTCGCCGTAGACCTTCCAGCGCAGCGGCGGGTCGAGGTCGAGGTTGCCGTTCTTGAGGAACACCCGCTGCGCGGTGTCGACCCTGCTGGTGTCGCTGTGCGCCTCCTCGGTCTTCATCGCGGCCTTGCGGGCGTCGAGGAACGCGTTGAGGTAGGCGACCTCGTCGCCGCCCTGCGCCGGAGTCCTCGCCTTCTTCATGGCCGTCTTGCGGATGCCCCCGAAGCTGACCGGGTCGGTGCCGGGGCCGTGCATCACCATGGCGTCGTAGTAGACGAACTGCCCGAGCGCGCGCAGCCCGTCGGCCTTGGCCTGGGCCACGGCGGGGTTGAAGTAGACCCGGTCGCGCTCGTCGTTCTGCGCCTGCTGGAACACGGGATCGGCGGCGGCGGCGCGCCAGTCCTTGGGGAAGCTGGGGTCCAGCCCCTGGTGCGAGTCGGTGCCGTTCACCTTGCGCAGCGCGGGCAGATACCTGGCCAGCACGTTCCCGGGCTTGCGCGCGGTGTAGAGCTCGACCAGGTCGAGCATGTCGCCCGTGCCCGAGCAGAAGCCGATGATCCCGGCGGTGTAGCCGCGCCCGTCGTCGATGTCCTCGATGTACTTGTACTGGGCCTTCCAGTCGAGCGAGGAGTTCTCCGCGCTGGAGACGAGCTCCATCGCGATCTCCTTCTTCTTCGGCTCGGTGAGGTCGACCGGCGCCGCCTTGACCGTCACCTTCACGGTCTCCCCGGTGGCGGCCGGGCCGCCGGCGGCCGCTCCCGCGGCGTTCGCGGGGAGTACGGCCGCGGCGGCGGCCACGAGCAGCGCAGCCGCGCGCCGGGAAGTGCGCCTGGTCAGCGGATCTTTCACGTGCGTCGCTCCGTTCTCCGCCCGCGGCCGTGCGTCGTGGCGGGAAGGGGGCGCGGGGCGGGGGTGAGCCCTCCGTGAGGGGGTTTAGTTAGGAAGGTTTCCTAATGAAAGCAGCACTCCGCGGCGGTGTCAACAACTCCCTTGACCGGCCGTCTCGACCGGCGTCCGGCCGCCCCGGCCTAGACTCCGGCTGTGACGAGCGACGACCTGGAGTCGATGAGCGTGCTCGGCGATCCCGTGCGGCGGGCGCTGTACCGGTTTGTGGCCGAGCAGGGGCGGGACGTGGGCCGCAACGAGGCGGCCGAGGCGGCCGGCGTCCAGCGCACGCTGGCGGCCCACCACCTGGACAAACTGGTGGACGCGGGGTTGCTGGAGGCGGGCTTCCGGCGGCTCAGCGGCAGGGCCGGCCCCGGCGGCGGCCGCCCGGCGAAGGTCTACCGGCGGGTGCGCGAGGAGCGGACCGTGAGCCTGCCGCCCCGCGACTACCGCACGCTCGCGCTCGTGCTGGCGGAGACCGTCGACCTGCTGGGCGGCGAGGAGAAGGCCGAGGAGGCCGCCCGGCGGGCGGGGGAGCGTCTGGCCGCCTCCGATTCCGCCTCCGGCGATCTCCTGGAGGTGCTGCGTGCGCGCGGCTACGAGCCGTACGAGGAGGACGGGCGGGTGCGGCTGCGCAACTGCCCCTTCCATGTGCTGGCCGACAGTCATCCGCTGCTCGTGTGCTCGATGAACCTCGCGCTGTGCGAGGGACTGCTGGCCGGTCTGGGCGAGACCGGGGTCGCCGCGACACTTGACCCGAGACCCGAGGAGTGCTGTGTCGCTTTCAAGCCTTCTAAAAACAACGTAGATTGACTTAGAATCGGAGCATGCATCTCGCCCAGCTCAACGTCGCCCATCTCAGGGAACCCCTCGACTCCCCCGCGCTGACCGACTTCCTCGCCGCCCTGGCGCCGATCTACCAGGTGTCGGACGCCGCGCCCGGCTTCGTCTGGCGCATGAAGGAGAGCGACGAGCCCACGGAGTTGATCCAGCACGACTACGGACCGATGCTGGTCGTGAACCTGTCGGTCTGGGAGTCCCGCGAGACGTTGTGGAACTTCGTCTACCGCAGCGCTCACCTGGAGGTGATGCGGCGCCGCCGGGAGTGGTTCCATCGGATCGCCGAGCCGTACACCGTGATGTGGTGGGTGCCCGAAGGCCACCTGCCGCCGCTCGACGAGGCCACGGCCCGTCTGGACCTGCTCCGGGCTCAGGGACCGGGCCCGGAGGCGTTCACGTTCAAGGATTTCTACGACAGCAGTGACGCCGCGTGCCTCCCGGCGGCGGCGGAGGTCACGAAGTAGGCCAGGTCCTCCTCCAGGCCGCGGCCCATGGTGGACAGCCGCACCGGGGACGCCTTCAGCGCCTCGTGCAGGCCCTCCACCGGCACGGTCACGATCTCGTGACGCGTGGCCAGGGCCGCGGCCTGCTCGCGCACCGTCGCCCCGAACGCGCCGGGCAGGTCCGGCACGGCGACCTGGGCCGGGGCCAGCGCGACCCGGCCGTACGCCGTGAGCGAGTGGTGCGACACCCCGACATGCCGCTCGCGGCGATCGCCCTCGCTGACCCGCAGCGCGGCCACGGGCCGCCCGGCCAGCACGGCGGCGGCGTTCACGGCCTCGCCCGCGGCCACGCCGGAAAATCCCCAGCGGGTGCCGGTGCCGAGGTTGCCCGGCCCCTGCGCGACGACGGCGACGTCGGCGCCGAGCACGTGGCGGGCGGCCAGCAGGCCGGTGTGGAGCGTGACCGCCTCGACGTCCCCGCCGAAGGACTGCCCGGTCGTCACCACCCCGCACAGCCAGTCGCGCTCACGCAGCGTCGCGCACGACATCGAGAACCAGGCCGGCAGCGCCCCGCCGTCCTGCATCACGTACGCCACCCTGATCCCCGGGAAGTCCGCGTACAGGCCACACAGGATCGCGGGCAGGGCGGAGTGCAGGTCGGCCACCACGACGGGCATCCCGTCGACCGAGTCGGCCTCCCGCAGCGCCTCGTGGTGCGGGGACCCCTGCTCGTCCGCGCCGAGCACGGTGGCCTGCAACGGGGTGTAGCGTGCTTTAACCAGGTGGCCGGGGCCGGAAGGATCTTGCGGTAAACGGTCCGGGACGGCCACCACCATGGCGTACCCTCCCGTACCGAGACCCATGGCGAGGGCGGTCGTGTTCAGCAGCACGGTGTCGCCCACTTCAGGGCGTCCCACCAGCGGGGGATAGGCGAGTGCCCGGCACTCGCCCTCGGCGACGGCGACGTCGAGCTCCACCGCCCCCGGCCACTCGCGCCGGACCCGCACCACTTCGCCCTTGCGCCATCTGATCACGCCGAAAAGGGTAGCGTTCTCCACTGGAAGGGAGGCCCGATGTCGCGGCGGAAGACCGAGCGGCTGCTCAACCTGGTGATCTGCCTGCTCGCGACGCGGCGGCCGTTGAGCGCGGAGCAGATCCGGCAGGCCGTCCCCGGGTACGACCCGGACAACGACGAGGCCTTCCAGCGCATGTTCGAGCGCGACAAGAACGAGTTGCGCGAGATCGGCATCCCCATCGAGGTCCACAAGGACCCCTGGGAGGACGACCCCGGCTACCGGATCGTGCGCGAGGCGTACGAGCTGCCCGAGATCACCCTGGAGCCCGACGAGGCCGCCGTCATCGGCCTGGCGGCGCAGGTGTGGCAGCGGGCGAGCCTCGCCGAGGCGGCCGGCGGGGCGCTGCTGAAGCTGACCGCGGGCGGCGTGCACGCCGGCCTCGCGGAGAGCCCGCTGGAGTTGCGGGTGGACACCCGCGACCCCGCGTTCCCCGCGCTGTGGGAGGCCGTGCGGGACCGGCGCGCGGTCGCCTTCGACTACCGGTCGGCCGGCAGCGAGTCGGTGCTGCGGCGGACGGTCGAGCCGTGGGGGGTCGTCAGCCGGCGCGGCCGGTGGTACCTGGTCGGGCACGATCGCGACCGCGGCGCCGCCCGGGTCTTCCGGCTGAGCCGGATCACCGGGGCCGTGTCCACGCTCGGGCGGCCGGGGGCGTTCACCGTGCCCGAGGGGCTGGACCTGCGCGCCATGGTGGGCTACCAGGAGCTGCCGAACGAGCGGGTCGCCCTGGTGCGCGTGCGCAAGGGCACCTGCCTCGGCCTGCGGCACGCCGCCCAGGCCGTGCGGAGCGGGCCGGGAGAGTGGGACGAGGCCGAGGTGACCTTCGCCGACGCCGAACGGCTCGCCGGGTGGCTGGCCAGCCTCGGCCAGGACGCCGTCGTGCTGGACCCGCCGGACGCGCGCGAGGCCGTGATCCGCCGTCTGAAGGGGGCGTTGCAGTGAGCTCGGACCGGCTGCCGCGGCTGCTGGCGCTCGTGCCGTACCTGATGTCGCATCCGGGCGCGCAGGTGCCCGAGGTGGCGCGCCTGTTCGGACTGACGGAAAAGCAGCTCATCGACGACCTCCAGCTCGTCTGGATGTGCGGCCTGCCGGGGCACACGCCCGGCGACCTGATCGACGTCTCGTGGGACGGCGGCGAGATCCTCATCGACAACGCCGAGGCGATCGCCCGGCCGCTCAAGCTCGGCGTGGACGAGGCGAGCGCGTTGCTCGTCGCGCTGCGCATGCTCGACGAGCTGCCCGAGTTCCAGGGCCGCGACGTGCTCGGCCGGGTCATCGCCAAGCTGGAGCAGGCGGCGGGCGAGGGCGCGGCCACGGTGAGCAGCCAGGTCCAGGTGGAGATCGGCGCGGCCCCGGACGCCCACGCCGTCATCACCGACGCCGCCCGCAGGGGCCGCAGGCTGTCGCTGCGCTACTACGTGCCGGGGCGCGACGAGATCACCCCCAGGGAGGTCGACCCGCTGCGGGTCGTGCTCGTGGACGGGCGGCACTACCTGGAGGGCTGGTGCTACCGCGCCGAGGCGATGCGGATGTTCCGCGTCGACCGGATCCTGGACGTCGAGATCCTCGACGTGCCGGTGGACCCCCCGGCCGGGGCCGAGCCGATGGACGTCACGCAGGGCGTGTTCCGGCCGTCGGACAGCGACGAGCTGGTGGAGCTGGAGCTGACCCCGGCGGGCCGCTGGGTGGCGGAGTACTACCCCTGCGAGGAGGTCGCCGAGCTGGGCGAGGGCCGCCTGCGCGTCTCGCTGCGGGCGCGTGACCAGTCCTGGCTGGTACGGCTCGCGCTCCGGCTGGGCGACAGCGGCCGGGTGCTGTCGCCGTCGTCCCTCGCCGAGCGGGTCACGGCCACCGCGAAGCAGGCGCTGGCCAACTACGAGACCGTCTAGCCCGCGGGAGCCCGGCATGACATGGATCTTCGCCCTGTCCACGATTGCCGTGGCCGGGCTCGCCGTCCTCGCGTGGCCGGCCGCCCGGGTGCTCGCCGCGGCGCGGGACCTGCACGCGGAGGTCAAGCGGGCCAGGGGGCGGCTCAGGGTGCCCGAATAGAGGACTTTGCCCACGATTGATGTGATTTTGAGGCCCGAGGACAGGTGAACTTTGGCGCGTGGTGCGCGTACGATCGGGGAGTAGTACCCACGGCCCTCGCGGTAAGGACACGACATGCCCAACCTCGGACCCATGGAATGGATTCTGATCCTCCTGGTTCTGATCCTTCTCTTCGGCGCCAAGAAGCTCCCGGACACCGCCAGGGCCCTTGGGCAGTCGCTGCGCATGTTCAAGAAGGAAACCAGCAAGATGAACGAGGAGGACGAGGAGCGGCAGACGGTCAAGGCGCAGGCCGAGCCCGTCGCTCCGCCGGCGGCGCAGATCCCGCCGGCCACCCCGTCCGTCGAGGAGCGGCTGCGTCTCCTGGAGGAGGAGAACCGGAAGCTGCGGGAGAGCCAGCAGCCGGTGAGCTCGCAGAACGAGCAGCGCTCCAACTAGGCGCCACACCCCCACTGACCCCAGGACGAGCTAGATGGCCCTGCTGAAACGGTCGACTCCCGCCGCCACGGCGGACGACGGGCGGATGACGCTCATGGAGCACATCCGCGAGCTGCGCAACCGGCTGATCAAGGCCATCCTGGCGGTGGTCGTCGGGACCGCCGTCGGGTTCATCTACTTCGAACCCATCTGGAACTTCCTGAAGCAGCCCTACTGCCGGCTGCCGCAGGCCCATCAGTTCAACAAGGACCAGTGCCTGCTGGTGGTGAACGGGGTCTTCGACTCGTTCTTCGTCAACCTCAAGGTCGCCGTGATCTTCGGCGTGGTGGTCTCGGCCGTGTTCTGGATCTACCAGATCTGGGCGTTCGTGACCCCGGGCCTATACCAGAACGAGCGCCGCTACACCATGGCGTTCCTCGGGCTCTCCGTCCCGCTGTTCACCGCGGGCTCGGCCCTGGCCTACGTCACTATGGACAAGGGCCTGTCCCTGCTGCTCAGCTTCGCGCCCGAGGGCACGCTGACGCTGGTGAGCATCAACGAGTACCTCAGCTTCGCGCTCGCGATGCTGATCATCTTCGGCGTCTCCTTCCTGATGCCGTTGCTGCTGGTGTTCCTCAACGTCATCGGGGTGCTGCGGTTCAAGACGGTGTCCAAGCACACCCGCATGGTCGTGTTCCTGATGTTCGTCTTCGCGGCCGTCGCGACGCCGAGCCAGGACCCCGTCACCATGCTGGCGCTGGCACTGCCGATGGTCGCGCTGTTCTTCGTCGCGGAGGCGTTCATGTACTTCCACGACAAGAAGCGCGACGCCGCCGACGCGGCGCACGCACGGGCCATCGAGGAGGAGCTCGACGGGCCGTCCGCCGCCGAGGGCACGGCGGACTCGGTCGATGTGAGGGACTGACCGAACATCCCTCTGGTGTCGCATGGTGGGCGGCGGTAGGTTCCGCGTATGGCCGATGAGATCGTCGTCCTGGTGAATCCCGCCGCCCGCGGCGGTCGTACGCTGCGCCTGCTCGACCCGGTGCTGCGACGGCTGCGGACGGGCGGCCGCCCGGTCTCGGTGATCGTCGGGACCTCGGCGGCGGACGCCCTGGGCCGGGCCCGCGAGGCCGTCGCCGCCGGTCCCGCCGCGCTCGTCGCCTTCGGCGGCGACGGTCTGGTCCACCTGGCCGTGCAGGCCGTGGCAGGGACGGCGGTGCCGCTCGGGATCGTGCCGGCCGGGACCGGCAACGACATCGCCGACGCCCTCGGCATCCCGCGCAAGGATCCGCTCGCCGCCGCGGACATCGTGACCGCGGGCGACCGCCGGACGATCGACGCGGCCAGGCTGGGCACGGGCGGGGCCGGCCCGGACGAATGGTTCGCCGGGGTCCTCGCCTGCGGGTTCGACTCCCGCGTCAACGAGCGGGCCAACGCCATGACCCGGCCGCCCGGCATGGCGAAGTACCTGGTCGCGCTCGTGCACGAGTTGCGGTCGTTCACCCCGATCCCGTTCCGGATCACCCTCGACGGGGAGACCGTCGAGCGCGAGGCGATGCTGGTGGCGGTGGCCAACACCCGGTCGTACGGCGCCGGGATGCGGGTGTGCCCGGACGCCCGGCCCGACGACGGACTGCTCGACGTGCTCGTGCTCGGGGCGGTGCCCAAGGGCGACTTCCTGCGCACGTTCCCCCGCGTCTACCGGGGCAGCCACACCGGGCACCCCGCCGTGACCATGCGGCGGGCCCGGCGCGTCGAGATCGAGGCCCTGGACGGGGACGTCGTCGCGTACGCCGACGGCGAGCGAGCCGGCCCGGCCCCGCTGACCTGCGCCGTCCAACCGGGAGCGCTGCGGGTCCTGGCACCTGGTCGACGACGCTGATCGACAGGACAGATCGACAGGACAGATCTACGGCGTAAAGGCGTCCGCG
This sequence comes from Microbispora sp. NPDC046973, assembly GCF_040644495.1. Lineage (NCBI taxonomy): Bacteria > Bacillati > Actinomycetota > Actinomycetes > Streptosporangiales > Streptosporangiaceae > Microbispora > Microbispora sp. NPDC046973. The sequence goes on from NZ_JBEYWQ010000043.1 coordinate 10,951, forward strand.
TAAAAGGATCACCGATGACGGACGCCCGGAATCCCGTTATCGGTAGGGTTGACGGTATGAGTACGCCAGCGGAACGCTATGCCGCCTTCCGTGAGGGGCAGTCCGGAGCCGGACCCGCTCTCGCCTCGTTCCGCGAACTTTACGACTTCGAGCTCGACGAGTTCCAGATCGACGCCTGTCAGGCGCTGGAGGCCGGGGACGGCGTGCTGGTGGCCGCGCCGACCGGGTCGGGCAAGACGGTGGTGGGGGAGTTCGCCGTCCACCTGGCGCTGGAGCAGGGCCGCAAGTGCTTCTACACGACGCCGATCAAGGCGTTGTCCAACCAGAAGTACAACGACCTGGTCAGGCGGTACGGCGCGCGCAAGGTCGGCCTGCTGACCGGCGACAACAGCGTCAACGGCGAGGCCCCGATCGTGGTCATGACCACCGAGGTCCTGCGCAACATGCTGTACGCGGGCTCGAACACGCTGGCCGGCCTCGCGTACGTGGTGATGGACGAGGTCCACTACCTGGCCGACCGGTTCCGCGGCGCGGTCTGGGAAGAGGTCATCATCCACCTGCCGGAGTCGGTGCGGGTGGTGGCCCTGTCGGCCACGGTCAGCAACGCCGAGGAGTTCGGCGAGTGGCTGGGCGAGGTCCGCGGCGACACCACGGTCATCGTGGACGAGCACCGGCCGGTCCCGCTGTGGCAGCACATGCTGGTCGGCAACAAGATGTTCGACCTGTTCGTCGACGAGGGCGACGGCACCCTGCGGGTCAACCCGTCCCTGATGCGGATCGCCCGCGACGAGATGCGGCTGGCCCAGGCCAGGGGCAGGCGGGGCTACTCGCGCCCCGGCCGGGGCACGACCCCGAGCCGGTCGGACGTGATCGAGAAGCTCGACGCCGAGGGCCTGCTGCCGGCGATCACCTTCATCTTCTCCAGGAACGGCTGCGACGCCGCCGTCATGCAGTGCCTCTACTCGGGGCTGCGCCTCACCACGGAGGCCGAGAGCCACGAGATCCGCCAGATCGTCGACGAGCGCACCGCGCACCTGCCCGACGAGGACCTCGCGGTGCTCGGCTACCTCGAATGGCGCGACTGCCTGGAGCGCGGACTGGCCGCCCACCACGCGGGCATGCTCCCGGCGTTCAAGGAGGTCGTGGAGGAGCTGTTCACCAAGGGGCTGGTGAAGGCGGTCTTCGCGACCGAGACGCTGGCGCTCGGCATCAACATGCCGGCCAGGTCCGTGGTGATCGAGAAGCTCGACAAGTGGAACGGCGAGACCCACGCCGACCTTACCCCGGGGGAGTACACCCAGCTCACCGGCCGGGCCGGGCGGCGCGGCATCGACATCGAGGGCCACGCGGTGGTGGTCTGGCAGCCGGGGATGGACCCGCTCGCGGTCGCCGGTCTCGCCGGCACCCGCACCTATCCGCTGCGCTCCAGCTTCAAGCCGTCGTACAACATGGCGGTCAACCTCGTCGGGCAGGTCGGCCGGGAGCGGGCGCGGACCCTGCTGGAGGACTCCTTCGCCCAGTTCCAGGCCGACCGGGCCGTGGTCGGGCTGGCCCGCCAGCTCCGCAAGGCGGAGCAGGCCCTCGAGGGCTACGCCGAGGCCATGACCTGCCACCTCGGCGACTTCGAGGAGTACGCCGCGATGCGCAGGCGCCTCTCGGACCGCGAGGCCGAGCTGTCGCGCCAGCGAGGGGCGGCCCGCCGCGCCCAGGCCGTGCAGTCCCTGGAGGTGCTCAAGCCCGGCGACGTCATCCGGGTGCCGGGCGGACGCCGCGCCGGCATCGCGGTCGTGCTCGACCCGGGCGTCAACGGCCGGGGACACGAGGGCCCCTCGCCGCTCGTGCTGACGATCGGCAAGCAGGTCAAGCGCCTGTCGGCGGCCGACTTCCCGGTGCCGGTCGAGCCCGTCGACAAGATCAGGATCCCGAAGGGCTTCAATCCGCGCTCGCCGAAGGAGCGGGCCAACCTCGTCTCCACCGTGCACGCGAAGCTGGGCGACCGCGACCTCGGCAAGCCGCCGCGGGCGCGCGACCACGCCGCGGAGGACGAGGAGGTCACGCGGCTGCGGCGGGAGCTGCGCCAGCACCCCTGCCACGGCTGCGACGAGCGTGAGGACCACGCCCGCTGGGCCGAGCGTTACCACAAGCTGCTCAGGGAGACCGAGGGGCTGCGCCGCCGGGTCGAGGGGCGCTCCCACGTCATCGCCCGGACCTTCGACCGGGTCTGCGGCGTGCTCGACCAGCTCGGCTACCTGGACGGCGAGACCGTCACGGAGCAGGGCCGCAGGCTCGCCTCGCTCTACACCGAGCTGGACCTGCTCACGGCCGAGTGCCTGCGGGCGGGCGTGTGGAACCGCCTCGACCCCGCCGAGCTGGCCGCGTGCGTGTCGTCGCTGGTGTACGAGTCGCGGCAGGCCGACGACGTCCGCAGCCCCAAGATCCCGGCCGGAGCCACGCGCGAGGCGCTCGGGGAGATGGTGCGGCTGTGGGGCGAGCTGGAGGGCATCGAGCAGGACCACGGCCTGTCGTTCGTCCGCGAGCCCGACGTGGGCTTCGCCTGGGCGGCCTTCCGCTGGGCCAAGGGCCACAGCCTCGACGCCGTGCTGACCGACTGCGATCTCGCGGCGGGCGACTTCGTCCGCTGGGTCAAGCAGCTGCTCGACCTGCTCGGCCAGCTCAGGGACGCCGCGCCCAAGGGGAGCAAGGTCGCGGAGAACGCCGTCAAGGCCATCGACGCCATGCGCCGCGGGGTCGTCGCCTACTCCTCCGTCAACTGAGCCGCCCCACAGGCCGGCGAACTCAGCGGCCCGCCGTACGATCCCGTAGCCAGGCGAACGCGACGTGGACGAGACCGGCGGCGCCCGGCAGGGCGGTGCCGAGCAGCACGCCCATCGCGACATAGTAGGCGACGGCGTTCGGCGCGATCACCAGTCCGCCCGCCAGCGTCAGCAGCGCGACGCCGAGCAGCGTGAGGCACATCGCGAGGTACTGCCGCAGCGGGCGGGTGGTGCGTAGCTCCTGGCACATGAACAGCACGGCCGGCGCGGCGCCGACTCTGAGGCCCTCGGCCGCGTATCCGAGGGCGCGCAGCGGGTTGGCGGCGAAGAACCGGACGACGGCGGGGATGCCCGCCGCCCACACGGCGTTCGGCGGTTCGCAGGTCTTCTTCAACCAGCTCGAACCGCCCCACAGGACCGCGAGGCCGGCGATCATGAGGGCGTACTCGCCCCACGGGCGGGGGCCGCGGCCGGAGTCCGGCGCGGTGTCGTCCGTCGTCATGTGTCCTCCGCCGGCATTCGCGATCAGCGGCAGAATAACGACGGCCGTCATCCGAAGACGGCGAATCGTTCGGAAAGCGGCCCGCGCGGCCGCTCAGGCGGCGGTGAAGCGGACCTCGCGGGTCGCGGGGTCGGCGCGCGTGAGCCGTACGGGGACGCGCTCCCCGAGCGGCAGGTGGTCGCCGTCGCAGCGGGCGATGACGGCGGGCTCGGTGACCTGCACCTGCCCGCCCGGTTTCCCGTCGGCGACGTCGACGACGACCGCCTCGAAGACCTCGCCGATCCTGGGCCGCAGCACGGCCGCCTCGACCAGGTCCACGCAGGCCCGCTCCACCGCGCCGGCCCGCCTGCCGCCCGCGGCCATCTGCTCCGGCAGGCCGGGAAGCGCCCCGGCGACCTCCTCGGGGACCGGGCGGCCCGCGGCCACGGCCAGGCAGACCTCGGTGCCGTAGCGGTCGACCAGCCGCCGCAGCGGCGCGGTGACGTGCGCGTACGGCGCTCCCAGGGCGGCGTGCAGCACCTGGCCGGGCGGCGTGCCGTCGAAGGCGACGTAGGCCGCGCCGCGCAGCAGCACCGTCGACTCGTGCAGGAAGGCGGCGTGGCCGGGGATCTTCGGGTCGAGCCCGTGCACGACCTCGGCGTACGACGTGCCGTCGGGCCAGGGCACGCCGAGCGCCGCGGCGACCCTGCGGACCTTGCCGACGTCCTCCGGGCCCGCCTGAGGGAGGACCCGCAGCACGCCGACGCCCGCGTCCAGCATCATCCGGGCGGCCGCCATGCCGGTGAGCAGCGAGATCTGGGCGTTCCACGCCTCACAGGGGTGGTTCGTGCGGAACTCCACCCGGTAGCCGCCGTTCCCGTCGGGGATCACCTGCTGCTCGGGGGTCGGCAGCGACAGCCCGCCCCTGGCCCGCTCCCGTTCCAGCCGCAGCGGCCCCACCTCGGCGAGCAGCGCGATCGTCCCCTCCGCCCGGCCGGTGTCCACGGCGGCCTGGACCGTCTCGTAGTCGAGCCGTTCCCGGCTGCGTACGAGCGCGCGGCGCAGGTCCACCGCCTCGATCTCCCCGTCGGACCCGAGGTCGAGCCGCCACAGGGCGGCTGGGCGGGTCTGCCCGGGCAGCAGGCTGGCCGCGCCCTCCGACAGGACAGGCGGGTGCAGCGGCACGCGCCGGTCGGCCATGTAGACGGTCTCGGCGCGGACCCGCGCCTCGGCGTCGATCGCCCCGCCGGGCCGGACGAACGCCGCGACGTCGGCGATCGCGTACCAGACGCGGTAGCCCGTCCCGCGCCGCTCGATGCGCAGCGCCTGGTCGAGGTCCATCGATCCCGGTGGGTCGATCGTCACCAGCGGGAGATCGGTCCGGTCCTCCTGCGGCACGGCGGGGGAGGCGGCGGCCCGCTCGGCCTCCTCCTGCACGGGGGCGGGGAAGCCGTCCGGCAGGTCGAACTCGCTGCGGATGCGGGCGAACCCGTCGCGGAGCCCGTCCGCGGTGTCCGGGAGGCGGATCGTCGTGTGCGGCACGCGATCAACCTACCCGAGTGCGGACATACCAGGCCGTAAACGGCCTTCCTAGGTCAGTGCGGCGAGCAGGCGGTTGAGGGGGCTGTCGAGGCCGTACTTCTCCGACAGCGCGACCAGCCGCTCGGGGTCGCGCGGCGCGGCGGGCAGGGTGATGTCGACGTCCGGCACCGGGACGTCGTGGGCCACTCGGACCACGGCAGGGGCGACCTCCAGGTAGTCGCGGGCGGCGGCGAGCTTGTTGCGTGCGCCCGCGGGGAAGCCGTCGGCTCCGCCGTCGTCCAGCGCGGCGAGCAGCGCGGACAGCGACCCGAAGCGCGTGATGAGGGCCGCCGCCGTCTTCTCGCCGATGCCGGCGACACCGGGCAGTCCGTCGCTCGGGTCGCCGCGCAGCGTCGCGAAGTCGGCGTACGCCCGGCCCGGGATGCCGTACTTCTCGCGGACGAACGCCTCGTCGATGATCTGGAGGTTGCGGATTCCCCTTACTGTGTAAAGGGCACGGCAGGGCTTCTCGTCGTCGACGAGCTGGAACAGGTCGCGGTCGCCCGTGACGATGTCCACGGCCCCGGTCGCGGCGGTCGCGTAGGTGCCGATCACGTCGTCGGCCTCGTATCCGGCGACGCCGACGCGGGCGATGCCGAGCGCGTCCAGGACCTCCTCGATGACCGGGACCTGCGGGGCCAGCGTGTCCGGCACCTCCTCCTCGTCGCCGCTCGCCACCCGGTGCGCCTTGTACGACGGAATGGCGGCCACCCGGAACGCCGGCCGCCAGTCGGCGTCCATGCACGCCACGACCTGGGTGGGGGAGTGCTGCCGGACCAGGGTGGCGATCATGTCGAGGAGCCCGCGCACCGCGTTGACCGGCATGCCGTCCGGCGAGGTCACCGACTCCGGGACTCCGTAGAAGGCGCGGAAGTACAGCGACGGGGTGTCGAGAAGCATCAGCACCCTGCCATTGTCACGCCTGTCAGGGGTGCCGCGGACCCTCTCCGGTCACCGCCACGGCCAGCAGGCAGGTGTCGTCTTCGGGGTTGGGGCCGCCGATCGCCTCCAGCAGGCGGTCGAGGCCCGTGTCGAGGTCGGCTCCGGCCGTGCCGAGCCCGGTCGCCACGGCCGCCTCCAGGATGAGGGACACTCCGGCGCCGATGTCGCGCGAGCGGCGCTCGACCAGGCCGTCGGTGAACATCAGCAGCAGGTCGCCGGGCTCGAGGCGGACGTCGGCCGCCCCGTACGGCAGGCTCGACGTCGCCCCGAGCACGACTCCCCGGGGCGCCCCGAGCTGGCGCGCGCCCCCGCGACGCACCAGGATCGGGGCGGGGTGACCCGCCTGTGCCCACGTGAAAAGGCGGGTCGCCGGGTCGAAGTGGCCGCACACGGCGGTCGCGGTGGTGTCGCCCAACCGGGTGAGGACCAGGGCGTTCAGCCACGTCAGCAGCACGCCGGGGCAGGCCCCCGTCATGCTCAGGCCGAGCAGCGCGTGACGCAGCTGCGCCATCTCGGCGATCGCGGGCAGGCCGTGCCCGGACACGTCGCCCACCGCGAGGAACATGCGTCCGTCGGGCAGCGGCGCCGCGTCGTACCAGTCGCCGCCGAGGCTCGAGGCCCGGCCCGCCGGGACGTACCGGACCGCGATCCGGGCGTAGGGCAGGTCGATCGACGCGCCCGGCTCGGGCAGGATCGCCTCCCGCAGCGCCAGGGTGACGCGGCGCTCCTCGGCGGCGCGTTCCCGGCGCTCCGCCCACCGCCGTCCGCCGATGTCCTGGACCATGCCGATGTCCTGAACCATGAGGGTGCCGGCGGGGGCGGCGCCGGGCGTCGTGTCCGGGTCGCGGTCGTCCGCGGGGGGAAGGGCGGGTCTGGTGCCGCCCACTACGCCGACCATTTGTCTCGCTCTCGATGCCGCTCTTGCACTGCCGTACGGACGTTCTGTGATCGCCCTGACGCGGAGCGTAGCAGTCCTGCATTCCGCAGGGGTTGGTTTTCTTCTATGGCGTGGAATAAGGCAGAGCCCCGCGAAGGTCGCCCGCGTGGCGGCTGTGGTATGCGCACCTGAGTACGTCGTGAGAGCCGGCGCTCGTTAGATTAGGTCGCGTGACGACGATGTCCCCGGAGCCCTCCGACCTGTATCCCACGACCCGCCCGGCCGCAGTGAGCGAGGCCGTCGACCGCGCCGGCCTCGACGCGCTGCTGCTGACGCCGGGCCCCGACCTGCGCTATGTGACCGGCTACGACGCGATGCCGCTGGAGCGCCTGACCTGCCTGGTCGTGCCGGCGTCCGGCGAGCCGTTCCTGATGGTGCCGCGCCTGGAGCTGCCGGCCGCCGAGCACTCGCCCGCCTCCCGGCTGGGCATCGAGTTCGTCCCGTGGGACGAGACCGACGACCCGTTCGCCGAGGTGGCCCGCCGTCTCGGCCCGGTCGCCCGGGTCGGGCTCGCCGACCGCATGTGGGCGCTGCAGTCGCTGCGGTTCCGCGCGGCCATGCCCGGTGCCGAGCAGGTGCTGGCCGGCAGCGTCCTGCGCGAGCTGCGCATGCGCAAGTCGCCCGTGGAGAAGGCGGCGCTCGCGGAGGCGGGGGCGGCCATCGACGCCGTGCACAACCTGGTGCCCCAGTTGCTGAAGGCCGGTCGCACCGAGCGCGAGGTCGGCAAGGACATCGCGGAAGCGATCATCGACGCGGGGCACGCCCGGGTCGACTTCGTGATCGTGGGCTCGGGGCCGAACGGCGCCAGCCCGCACGCCGAGCTGACCGACCGCGTCATCCGGCCCGGCGAGCCCGTCGTCGTGGACATCGGCGGCGTCATGCCGAGCGGCTACTGCTCCGACTCCACGCGGACCTACTGCGTGGGCGAGCCCCCGGCCGACTTCGCGGCGTACTACGAGGTGCTCAAGCGCGCCCAGGAGGCCGCCTGCGCCCACGTCAGGCCCGGCGTGAGCTGCGAGTCGGTGGACGCCGCCGCCCGTGAGGTGATCACGGAGGCGGGGTACGGCGAGTACTTCGTCCACCGCACGGGGCACGGCATCGGCCTGGAGACGCACGAGGAGCCGTACATCGTCGCGGGCAACACCGAGGAGATGCGGCCGGGGTTCGCCTTCTCCGTCGAGCCGGGCATCTACCTGCCCGGCCGGCACGGCGCCCGGATCGAGGACATCGTCGTCTGCGGCGAGACCGCCGGAGAGCGGATGAACAACACCACCAGGGACCTGGTCGTGGTCGACTGATCCCCGCGGCCGTGCTCTCCGCCGCTCTGGCAGAGTGACGATCACGACTGCCGGATCGGAGGACGCATGACGCACGAGGGCATCGACGAGGGTATGGACGATCCCCGCGCTCAGGCCGAGGGCGAGGTCAGCATGGCGCGGCTGGCCCTCGGCGACGGGGAGACCGGGCACGCCGCCGCGCACGTCGCGGCGGCGCTGGCCCACGATCCCGCCCTGCCCGAGGCGCACGAGATGCTGGCGCGGCTGCTGGCCGGGCCCGGCGGCGGGCCGGACCTGTTTCCCCTGGACGAGCCGGTCTTCCTCGGCACCGCGCTGGCCCGCGCGCACGCGCTGGCCGCCCGCGGCGAGCACGTGCCCGCGCTGCGCCTGCTGATCTCGGTGCAGCGGCACGAGCCGGGGGGACGCTGGGCGCACGTCCCGTGGGTGCTCGACCCCGACCTGCCCGGGCGGATCCCGCCCGGCGAACTGTGCTCGCTCGTCTCGCTGCTCGCCTCCGGGCTGCCCGGCACGGTGCCGGAGGACGGCCGGGAGGCGCTGCTGCCGTACGTCGCCCTGGTGCGGGGCGCGCTGCGCGCCCACCCGGGCGACGCGTCGCTGCTCTGGCTGGCCTCGCTCCTGCTGCGCCGGGTGGGGGAGGCCGAGGAGGCGGTGGAGCTGGCCGCCCGCTCCTATGCGCTGGCGCCGTCCTTCCAGGCCGCCCTGGCCGAGGGGTACGCGTGCCGCGACCTGCAGCGGTGGCCCGAGGCCGAGCGGGCGATGGTGCGGGCGCTGGAGCACGACCCCGCCAACCTCGCGTTGTACACCGACATCGGCGAGATGCTGCACAGCAGCGGCCGCCCGGAGGAGGGCCTGGAGTGGGTGGAGCGCGCGCTGCGGCGCGAGCCCCGGCACCCGAACGCCTATCCGACGGCCTGCGGGATGCGCTTCGAGCGGGACGGGGACGTCCGGCACCTGGTGGAGCTGGCCGACCACCTGCGCGACGACCCCGGCAACGAGCACGGCGACGCGGTCCTCGGCGAGCACTGCGGGCTGCGACTCTGGCTGGGACGCGTCCCTGGCCCCACGGAGTCGGTGATCGACGTGCTCTACCAGGTGGTGGAGCAGGAGGAGGCCCCGGCCGGCGGTGAGCTCACCGTCTCCGCCCCCGAGCCGCCGAGCGCGCTGCTCGCCTTCTCCCTGGTCGTGCCCGGTTTCACGGTGACCGTCGCCGGCGCGCCGGGACCCGACGCGCGGCTGACCGTGCCGGAGGTGTACGGCCACGGCCCGGTGCGGAGCGTGGCCCGCCGGGTATGGCGTTACGAGGGCATGACGGCCGTGCCCGCCGTGCCGCCGCCGTCCCGGGAGGCGCTGGAGGCCGTCGCCGCCGTCGCGACGCTGCGCTGGCCGCACCTGCCGGCCGCCTACGACCACGCCGTACGCCTGTCGGGCCTGTCTCTTGAGGACCTGCTCGGCGTGCTCGCCCACCCGCCGCTGTCGCCGTACGGCGAGCCCGCGGCCGTGCCGCTGTGGATCAGGCAGGTCCAGGCGTGGGCCTGCCTGGGCATGGCCCACCACCAGGCCGGCCAGCCGTGGGCGGCGTCCGAGCGCAGGAGCGTGCTGGCCGACCTGGCGTACGGGCCGGAGGACTGGGTGACCGAGGCGGCCCTGCTGGGGATGATCGCGACGGCCTGGGTGGACCCGGACGCCCGCGACGACGTGGCCGAGCTGGTGGCCTGGCGCTACCTGGCCGCCGTGGAGGCGTCGCGGACGCGGCCCGTGACGATCCTCGGCTCGCTCGCCGCCCTCGTAGTGGCGACCCCCCGCATGCACCCCGACGTACGGGCGCTGGCTGCCGAGGCGTGATCGCGGAATTGTCACCAGGGTCTGGTAGGACGGACCCGCCGGTTCCCCCAGCCAAGGACAGCTCATGATCCCGCACGACACCCGCTTCGACGAACAGCATCGGTACGAGGACAGCTACGCCGGGCTGCCGGTGATCGAAGTCGTCCCCGAGGAGGACGAGGAGATCCCCGACCCGGCTTCGGTGGCGGTGCGGATCAGCGCGGAAATCGACGACTATGACGTCGATGAGGCGTTCGACGCCTTACTGAAGCGGGTGGACACGGCCAAGGTGCCGGCGCTCGTGATCGGCGCATGGGAGGACTGCTACGAGGAGTCCTCCGAGCAGATCGTGGGCCTGCTCGTCGACAACGCCGCCCGGTTCCCCGGGCTGCGCTCGCTCTTCCTCGGCGCGATGAGCTCAGACGAGTCGGAGATCTCCTGGATCACGCAGTCGGACGTGACGCCGCTGCTGGAGGCGTTCCCCCGGCTGGAGCGGCTGGAGGTGCGCGGCGGCACGGGCCTGGAACTCCGCCCGGTGCGGCACGAGTCGCTGCGCATGCTGCGGTTCGAGACCGGCGGACTGCCCGCCGAGGTGGTGCGCGCGGTCGGCGCCTGCGACCTGCCCGCCTTGGAGCGTCTGGACCTGTGGCTCGGAGTGCAGAACTACGGCGGGAACGCCACCGTCGCCGACCTGGCGCCGATCCTGTCCGGCGAGCGGCTGCCGGCGCTGCGTCACCTCGGTCTGCAGGACAGCGAGATCCAGGACGAGATCGCGGCGGCCGTGGCCTCCGCGCCGGTCATCGCCCGGCTGGAGTCCCTCGCCCTCTCGATGGGCGTGCTCACCGACGAAGGGGCCGAGGCCCTGCTCGGGGGTCAGCCGCTGACCCATCTGCACACGCTCGACCTGCACCACCACTTCCTCACCGACGCGATGGCCGCCCGGGTGGCCGAGGCGCTGCCCGGTGTCCAGGTGGACCTGTCCGGCAAGGAGAAGCCCGTACACGACTGGCGTTACGTGGCGGTGAGCGAGTGACGCCACACCTGGCCGTGGTCGGGGTGCCGGGCGACCGGCGGGTGGTCATGTTCCGGGACGCGGTCGTCGCCAGGGGTCTGCCCGAACCGCGGGTCGTCCCGTGGCGTGACGTGCTGACCGGACGGGAGATCGGCCTGCCGCCGGGGACGCTCGTGCGGATCGACTCGCCGGGCGAGGACGCGGAGACCGACGCGCTGCTGCGCGGCCCGGGAGACCCCACCCGGGTCGGCGGGGGAGCGGCCTGGTACGCCGCCTTCACGGCGGGGCTGCGGAGGATCGCCGATCTCCCCGGCGTCCGCCTGCTGGGGGACGTCGCGGAGATCGCGGTGATGTTCGACAAACGCCGCTGTCACGCCCGGCTGTCCGCGGCCGGGGTGCCGGTGCCGCCCGCCTTCGAAGCCGGCTCGTACGGCGAGCTGCGCGAGCTGATGGCCGAGCGGGGCTGGGCCCGCGTGTTCGTCAAGCCCGCCCACGGCTCGTCGGCCTCCGGGGTGGTCGCCTTCCAGGCCCACGCGGGCCGGGTCAAGGCGGTCACGTCGGCGGCGTGGATCGGCGGCACGCTGTGCAACTCGCTGCGGGTCCGCTCGTACGAGGACGAGGCCGACGTGAAGGCGCTGGTCGAGACGCTCGCCCCCGACGGGCTGCACGTGGAGCGGTGGTTCCCGAAGGCGTCGGCGGGCGGCAGGACGTTCGACCTGCGCGTGGTGACCGTGGCCGGAAACCCGACCCACGCGGTGATGCGCACGAGCAGGACGCCGATCACCAACCTGCATCTCGGCGGCCTGCGGGGCGACCTCGGCGTGGTCAGGGCGCGGACCGGCCTGTGGGAGCGGGTGCTCGACGTGGCGGCCCGGACCTCCGCGTGCTTCCCCGGCAGCCTGAGCACCGGGGTCGATGTCATGGTCGGGGCCGACCGGCGGTCGGTGGCCGTGGCGGAGGTCAACGCGTTCGGCGACCTCCTGCCCGGCCTGGGCGACCTGGCGGGCACGGGCAGGGACACCTACGCCGAGCAGGCCGAGGCGATCTCGGGCCGGTCATGGACATGAACGAGATCGTGGGGACCCACGACATCCTCCTGGTCACGCTCGACACGCTCCGCTACGACGTCGCGGCCGAACTGGCCGACGCCGGGCGGCTGCCCAACCTGCTGCCCGGCGGCCGCAGATGGGAGCGGCGGCACAGCCCCGGCAGCTTCACCTACGCGGCGCATGCCGCGATCTTCGCGGGGTTCCTGCCCACGCCGGTCACGCCGGGGCCGCACCCGCGCCTGTTCGCCGCGACCTTCCCCGGCAGCGAGACGACCGCCGAGGGCACCTGGGTGTTCGACGCGCCCGACCTGCCCACCGGGCTCGCCCGCGCCGGCTACCACACGGTCTGCGTCGGCGGGGTCGGGTTCTTCAACAAGCTGACTCCGCTGGGCTCGGCCCTGCCCGGGCTGTTCGCGGAGAGCCATTGGGAGCCGGCGTTCGGGGTGACCGCCCCCCACGCGCTGGAACGGCAGATCGACCGCGCCGAGGAGGTGCTGGCCCGGCGGGACCGGCCGGTCTTCCTGTTCGTCAACGTGTCGGCGCTGCACCAGCCGAACCACTTCTATCTGCCCGGCGCCACCCGGGACGGCCTGGACACCCACGCCGCCGCGCTCGAATACGTCGACCGGCACATCGCCAGGCTGTACGCGCTGATGCGCCGGCCCTGCCTCGTCATCGTCTGCTCCGACCACGGGACGGCGTACGGCGAGGACGGGCACGTCGGGCACCGCGTCGGCCACGAGGTCGTCTGGACAGTGCCCTACGCCGAGTTCATCCTGGTTCATCCCGATAGGGAGCACGATTGACGCCTTACGAGGGATACGTCTACGCCTACCCGCACAAGACCGCCTACCGGCCGCTCGATCCGCGCCCGGCGCTGAGCGAGGTGTGGGCGGGGGAGCGGGCGGGCGCGCTGTACGTCCACATCCCGTTCTGCGAGATGCGGTGCGGGTTCTGCAACCTGTTCACCCGCACCGGCGCTCCGGAGGGCCTGACCGGGGCCTACCTGGACGCCCTGGAACGGCAGGCGCGAGCCGTACGGGCCGCCCTTGACGAGCCGCGCTTCACGACGGCGGCCTTCGGCGGCGGCACGCCCACCTACCTGGACGCCCGGGAGCTGACCCGCCTGTTCGACCTCACCGAGCAGGCGATGGACGTCGACCTGCGGCAGATCCCGCTGTCGGTGGAGACCTCCCCGGCCACCGCCACGCCCGACCGTCTCGCCGTGCTGGCCGAGCGGGGCGCGAGCCGGATCTCGATCGGCGTGCAGAGCTTCGTGGACGCCGAGGCCCGCGCGGCCGTACGGCCCCAGAAGCGCGCGGAGGTGGACGCGGCGCTCGACGCGATCCGGGCGTCGGGCATCGCGACGCTCAACATCGACCTGATCTACGGCATCGACGGGCAGACGCCGGACTCGTGGCGCTACTCGCTGGACGCCGCGCTGACGTGGAAGCCGGAGGAGCTGTACCTCTACCCGCTGTACGTCCGGCCGCTCACCGGGCTCGGCAGGCAGCCGGGCAGGCAGGACCGCGCCTGGGACGACCAGCGGATGGAGCTGTACCGCCTCGGCCGCGACCACCTGCTCGACGCGGGGTACGAACAGGTGTCCATGCGGATGTTCCGGCTGCCCGGGCTGCCTGACGCTACGGCGTCCGCGGACTACTGCTGCCAGACCGACGGCATGGTCGGCCTCGGCTGCGGGGCCAGGTCGTACACGAGCACCCTGCACCACTCCTTCGAGTACGCGGTGGGGGCCCGCCACGTGCGGACGATCATCGACGACTACGTGCGGCGCGACGACTTCGGCGCGGCCAACGTGGGGTTCGCCCTGGACGAGGAGGAGCGCAGAAGGCGGCACCTCATCCAGTCGCTGCTGCGCACCGAGGGACTGTCGCGGGACCTCTACCGGTCCAGGTTCGGCACCGACGTGCTCGACGACTTCCCCCTGCTCGATCGGTTCCCGGGCCGGCTGACGGCGGACGCGTCCACCGTGCGCCCGACCCCCGAGGGGCTCGCCCACTCCGACGCCATCGGCCCCGCGCTGTTCTCACCGCGCGTCAGGGCGCTCATGGAGGGATACGCCGCGTGCTGACCATCCTCTACCGCGGGCCGCTGGCGAGCTGCGACTACGACTGCGGCTACTGCCCGTTCGCCAAGCGCAGGGACACCCCGGAACAACTGCGCGCCGACCGGGCCGCCCTGGAGCGGTTCACGGCGTGGGTGGCTGGGCAGGACGCCGAGATCTCGGTGCTGTTCACCCCGTGGGGCGAGGGGCTGGTGCGGTCCTGGTATCGCGAGGCGCTGGTGCGGCTGTCCTGGTTCGGCAACGTGCGCCGGGTGGCCATCCAGACGAACCTGAGCTGCCGCACCGGCTGGCTCGCCGACGCCTCGGACCGGGCGGCGCTGTGGGTGACCTACCACCCCACCCAGGTGGCCTACGAGCGGTTCCTGCCCAAGGTCCGCTCGCTGCCCGTACGGCACAGCGTCGGCATCGTCGGCGACCCCGCGCATCTGGAGCACGCCCGCAGGCTCCGGGCCGACCTGCCGCCCGAGACCTACCTGTGGGTCAACGCGCAGGAGGGCCGGGTCTACAGCGACGCCGAGGCCGCGGACTGGACGGCCGTCGATCCGTTGTTCGGCTACAGCCGGCACGCGCACCCCAGCCTGGGCCTGCCGTGCCGCACCGGGGACAGCGTGATCTCGGTGGACGGCGACGGGACGGTCAGGCGCTGCCACTTCGTGCCTGAGGTCCTGGGCAACCTCTACGACGGCTCCTACCGGCCCGCCCTGCGGCCCCGCGCCTGCCCGCTGCCCGTCTGCGACTGCCACATCGGGTATGTCCACCTGGAGCCCCTCGGCCTCTACGACGTCTTCGCGGGAGGAGTGCTGGAACGCGTCCCCGCCGCCTGGAACGCCGCCTGGCCGGCTCAGGTCTCCCGCTCGGGGCGGTAGTCCTCCTCGCGGACGCCGAAGGTCCACGCCACCCCCTCACACGCCCTGGTCACCCACGGCGGGACCCGCAGGAAGTAGGTGCGACGGGTGCCGTCCGGCTCGGGCGTCGAGTTGACCACCTCGACCATCACCACCGGCTCGTCGCCCGGCAGGTCGATCCGCCACAGGACGCCGGTCTCGTCGGAGTGCCACGGCCGGGCGCCCGACTCGGCGAGGTAGCGGTCGAGGCCGAAGTGCTCCAGCATGACCCGGCGCAGCTCGGCGTTCTCCTCCGCGCGGATGCGCTCGGGGGTGAGCGCGGCCATGGTCGCGCCGAACCCCGCGGGGACGGGCATGCCGTGCCAGGCGTGCAGCGCGAAGCCGTCGGCGTACGACAGGGCCGCGCCCTCGGCCGCGGAGCCGAAGGGAGAGTGCAGCCGTCCCGCGTCGTCCAGGTGCAGCTCCACCGGACGGTCGGTGACGATCGCGACCCGCTCGTACGGCCACCACCAGCCCGCGTGCCGCGCGGCCCGCCTGAGTCCCTCCAGTCCCTCGTGCCCCTCGAAGGCCGACAGCCAGGGCGCGTCGTGCTGGCCGAGCACCGCGTCGAGCGTGGCCTGCCGCAGCACGTCGCCGCCGAGGTCGCCGACGGCTCTGCGGATCTCGGTGACCAGCCGGTCGACGCGCGGCCACAGCCGGCCGCCCGTCTCCTCCCACAACCGGGCCCAGCCGGCGGGCCCGGCGGCGGCGCTCGCCTCCGCTCTGGCGCTCTCCCAGGGCACGGTGCGGACCTCGTAGCGCACCGAGACCCCGGGGTCGATGCCGTCGAGGGCCCGCAGCCGCCCGAAGCCGATCTCCTCCATCGCCGCCCGGACCTCGTCGGTGCCGAGCAGCCACACCGCCGCGATCGCCCCGGCGGCGGGGGAGGCCAGCCGTACGATCACCTCCGGCTCGCGCAGGCCCGCCTCCCGGTAGGCCAGCCGCACTCCCGCCGACGCCTCGTCGTGGTCTCCTGCGCCCGTGGCGAAGGCCACCCGCTCCCACGTCAGCGTCTCCACCGTCTCCATGGTCTCCATCAGTCGGCCACCGTCCGGAACGAGCCGGGCACGTACTCCCGCTGGCGGATCACCCGGAACCAGCCCTTCGGCAGCGAGATCGGGTCGTGCTCCTCATGGACGAGGCGTCCGCCGGCGGGCAGGTGCAGGAAACCGGGATACAGCGTTCCCGGGCCCGGGATCGCGTGGCAGTGCCCGGTCGCCTCGCCCTCCGCCAGCACCAGCCTCCCGCGCGGGTCGCGCGACACCGGGCGAAGCCCGCGCGGCACCGACTCCTCCGCCACGGGCACGATCAACACGTCTCCCTGCCGATACATCAGTCGACCTCCGGTCTCGGCGATGATGATCGCAAGCTAGCCAGGCCCACTGACATTCCTGGCAACGCGGCATTTCGGTGGCTTCGGGACGAGGCAGTCTCGGGCGGCGCTACCGTTGCTGGGGTGGAGGAGATCGATCGCCGAATCGTCACCCTGCTGGCGACTGACGGCCGGATGAGCTTCACCGATCTGGCCAAGGAGACCGGGCTGTCGGTCTCCGCCGTGCACCAGCGGGTACGCAGGCTGGAAAAGCGCGGTGTCATCCGCGGATACGCCGCTCTCGTGGACTACGACGAGATCGGTCTTCCGATGACCGCGTTCGTCTCGATCAAGCCGATCGACCCCTCCGCGCCGGACGACGCGCCGGAACGGCTGAGCCATCTGACCGCCATCGAGGCGTGTCACAGCGTCGCGGGTGATGAAAGTTACATTCTCAAGGTTCGTGTCGCCTCCCCTCTGGCGCTGGAGGAGCTCCTCCAGCACATCCGCGCCTCGGCCAACGTCAGCACGCGCACGACCGTCGTCCTCAGCACGCCGTACGACTACCGCTCCCCGGTGATCGAGAAGGAGCCGGAAGAGGACGCCGCCGGCTGACCGGCTGTGGATCACGGCGTTGTGACAGCCTTTGCTCGGTTTGTCAATGAAGCGTCACAATTTACGGCAGATATGGTAGATCGTGACTATGCGTGTCACCCTCGCTCTGTTGTCGTGAGGACCAGAGCGGAGGGATCCCCCGTGCGTAAGTACCTCCTCACCGTCCTGTTCGCCGGCGCACTCGCAGCGGCCACCATCCCCGCAGCAGGCGCCAGCGCCGAGCCCGCCCGCGATTACATCGTGGTTCTGCGGGACGGCGCCGACTCCCCGTCCATCGCGAACGAGCACGCCCGCGCCCACGGCGCCGCGCTCGGCCGCATCTACAGCCACGCGCTTCGCGGCTACTCCGCGAAGATGACGCCCGGCGCCGCCGCGGCCGTCGGCCAGGACTCCCGCGTGTTGTGGGTGCAGCCCGACGGCGAGGCGCACATGGACGCCCAGACCCTCCCGACCGGGATCAACCGGGCCGACGCGGAACTCAGCTCCACCGCGAACATCAACGGCGCGGACGATCGGGTCAACGTGGACGTGGCGGTCATCGACACCGGCATCGACCTCGACCACCCCGATCTGAACGTCTACACGGCCGGGGCGAAGAACTGCTCGACCGGCAACAGCGCGGACGACGGCAACGGCCACGGCACCCACGTGGCGGGGACGATCGGCGCCCTGGACAACGCCAACGGGGTCGTCGGCATGGCGCCCGGCGCGCGGGTCTGGCCCGTGCGGGTGCTGAACAACGCGGGCAGTGGCAGCTTCTCCGCGATCATCTGCGGCATCGACTACGTCACCGCCCACGCGGACCAGATCGAGGTGGCCAACATGAGCCTGGGCGGCTCGGGCACCGACGACGGCAACTGCGGCAACACCAACAACGACGCCATGCACCGGGCGATCTGCGGATCGGTCGCCGCCGGTGTGACCTACGTGGTCGCCGCGGGCAACGAGACGGACAACGCGGCCAACCACGTGCCGGCCGCCTACGACGAGGTCATCACCGTCAGTGCGCTGGCCGACTTCAACGGCGCTCCCGGCGGCGGGGCCGCGCCCACCTGCCGCAGCGACGTCGACGACACGCTGGCCGACTTCTCCAACTTCGGTGCCGACGTCGACATCATCGCTCCCGGCGCCTGCATCCTGTCCAGCTGGAAGGGCGGCGGCTACAACACCATCTCGGGCACCTCGATGGCGTCTCCGCACGTCGCCGGTGGTGCGGCGCTCTACAAGGCGACGCATCCGAGCGCGAGCCCGGCGACCGTGAAGTCCGCGTTGCAGACGGCGGGCACCACGGACTGGAACGCGGCGGGCGACCCCGACGGCATCAAGGAGAAGCTGCTCAACGTCGCCGGCCTCTGACCACTCGCCCTGTTCGCAGAACCGCCCGCCGTGCCGCGCGAGAGCCGGTACGGCGGGCTCCAGGACGCCCGCCGCGCCAGCCCATGCCCTCTCGTCCGGATCCCCTTCTCGCCGGGATCGGCGGGCGCTAGCGTGCCGCCATGCGAATCCGTACCACCCTCCTCGCGGCCACCCTCGCCGCGCTGACCGCCGCCGTCGCCGTCCCGGCCCTCGCCGTCACCTACGGCGTGCCGGACGGGAACGCCCACCCGCAGGTCGGAGCCCTGATCGCCGATGAGGCGTACTCCGACGGAACCTGGGCCTACTGCAGCGGCACCCTCGTCTCCCCGACGGTCTTTGTCACGGCGGCGCACTGCGGAGAACCCGGTCAGACGACCGCCCCGGTGTCGTTCTCCAGCCGGTACGAGCCCGGCGACAGGCTGTACACCGGCCGCTACGTGCCCGACCCCCGCTACGACGCCAGCCAGTCGGACCCGCACGACATCGCCGTGGTGGTCTTCGACAAGGCGATTGCGGACATCACACCCGCGCGGCTGCCGGCCGCGGGCCTGCTCGACCGGATGAAGGACGACGGCACGCTGTCGACGGCCACCTTCACCTCGGTCGGATACGGCTCGCTCGAGCCCGTCAACGGCCCGGGCGGCAAGACCTACGCCTACACCGACACGCGCAACCGGGCGTCGGGCTCGCTCAACAGCCTGAACAAGGCCTGGCTGCGGTTGTCCCAGAACCCCGCCACCGGCGACGGCGGAACTTGTTACGGCGACTCGGGCGGCCCGAACTTCCTCGGCGACGCCACCTCAAACCTGCTCGTGGCGACCACGATCACCGGCGACAGCGCGTGCCGGTCGACCAACGTCGACTACCGGCTGGACGCGCCGTCGGCCCGCGAGTTCCTGGGCCGGTTCGTCGCGCTGCCCTGACCCTCTGACCCCCCGACCCGGGCCGGCCGGGCCGCGCCGATCAGCTCGCCGGAACGGCCTGTTCGCCGGTCCTCGCCGCCCGGCCGAGAAAGTGCGCACGCACCCGGGCGTACGCCTCGGGGGGCGCGCCGAGGCGGTCGAGGCCGAGCAGGGCGGCGCCCACGATCGGCGGCACGTCGGCGACGGCGAGCCGGGCGAGCGGCGCGCGTTCGGCGTAGTGCCGCTCGACCAGCGACGTCAGCAGGGGGTGCCTGGCGGTCAGCACGCCGCCGCCGAGCACGACCTCGCAGGGCGTGGCGAGCAGGCCGAGCCGCCGCATGGCGACGACGCCGAGCAGCGCGATCTCCTCGGCCTGCCGCTCCACCAGCGACCCGGCGACGGCGTCCCCGCCCGCGGCGGCGGCCAGCAGGGATGGCACGAGGGCGTGCAGCCGGTCGGCCGGCAGGTCGCCGAAGTGCAGCCCGACGACGACCTCCTCGACCGTGGCGGCGCCGAAGCAGGAGCGCACGACGTCGGTCAGCACGGTCGCGGGACCGCGGCCGTCCTCGGCGCGCACGGCGTGCCAGAGGGCCTCCTCGCCCAGGTGGTGCCCGCCGCCCCAGTCGCCGCTGAGGCGGCCGAGCGCGGGGAAGCGGGCGATCTGCCCGGCGGGGGAGACGCCCACCGCGTTGATCCCCGCGCCGCAGACGACCGCCACACCCCACCCCGTGCCCGACCCGGCCCGCAGCAGGGCGAAGGTGTCGTTGCCGACGACCACGCTCGCGCCGTACCCGCGGGCCAGCAGCTCGGCGCGCAGCAGCTCCTCCTCCACCGGCAGGTCCGCGCCCGCGACGTACGCCGCGACGTGGTCGGCGTACGGCGGCGCGGCGGTCTCGTCGGCGAGGGCACGCCGCACGGTCCGGCCGATCACCTCGACGGCGGCGGCGGCTCCGGCGCTCTGCGGCAGGAACGCGGGCCCGCGCGCGGTGGCGAGCACCGTGCCGTCCTCGCGGACGAGGGCGACGTCGGTCTTGCTGTTGCCGCCGTCCACGGCGAGCACCGTACGGATCACCGGGCCACCGCCCACGGCAGGAAGGCGCGGTTGGCCGCCACGAGGCGCGCGGCGAGGTCGTCGGCGAGGGACGCCTGACCGACCAGCGGATGGGCCAGCAGGGCGTCCCTGACGCGGTCCTCGCCGCCGTGCAGGGCCGCCTCCAGGGCGAGCGACTCGTACGCCGACACGTGGGCGATCAGGCCCCGATACAGCGGCTCCACGGGATCGACGGGCAGCGGAACGGCCCCGGCGGCCCCGACGGCGGCCGGGACCTCGATCACCGCGTCGTCGCCGAGGAACGGCATCGTGCCGTTGTTGCGGGTGTTGACGACCTGCACGTCCCCGCGGTCGCCCATGAGCGAGGCGACCAGGGCGACGGCGGCCTCCGAGTAGAAGGCGCCGCCGCGCCTGTTCAGCAGGCCGGGCTTGGTGTCCACGGCCGGGTCGTCGTACATCTCCAGCAACGCCGACTCCATCGCCGCCACCTCGGCGGCCCGCGACGGCGAGGTGCGCTGCTCGGCCACCACCCGGTCGTGCTCGTAGAAGTACCGCAGGTAGTACGACGGCACGGCGCGCAGGTGGCGGACCAGCCGCACCGGCAGGCCGACGGCCTCGGCGATGCCCTCGCCGTGCTCGTCCAGCAGCCGGGGCAGCACGTCCACGCCGTCGAGCAGGACGGACCGCTCCCAGGTGAGGTGGTTGAGCCCGACGTGGCCGAGCGCGATCCGCTCGGGGGCCACGCCGAGGAGGGCGGCGAAGCGGCGCTGGAACCCGATGGCCACGTTGCACAGCCCGATGGCCCGGTGCCCGGCGTCGAGCAGCGCGCGGGTGACGATGCCGACGGGGTTGGTGAAGTCGACGATCCACGCGCCGGGCGCGTGCGCCCGCACCTTCTCGGCGATGTCGAGCACCACCGGCACGGTCCGCAGGGCCTTGGCGAGGCCCCCGGCGCCCGTCGTCTCCTGCCCGACGCAGCCGCACTCCAACGGCAGGGTCTCGTCGACGTTCCTGGCGGCCTGACCGCCGATGCGCAACTGCAGCAGCACCGCCGCCGCCCCGGCGACGCCGTCCTCCACGCGGGTGGCGGTGGTCAGCGCGGCCGGGTGGCCGGCGCGGGCGAGCATCCGCCGGGCCATCCCGGCGACCGTCGCGAGCCGCCGCTCGTCGGGGTCGACGAGCGCGATCTCCGACAGCGGCAGTTCGCCGCGCAGGCGGGCGAAACCGTCGATCAGCTCCGGCGTGTACGTGGAACCGCCCCCGACAACGGCCAGCTTCATTTGACTCCCGTCAGCTTGACGCCCTCGATGAAGACCTTCTGGGCGAAGAAGAACACGACGATCACCGGGGCCATGGCCAGCAGCGTGGCGGCCATCGTGAGGTTCCACTGCACGCGGTGCACCGACCGGAACGCCGCCAGCCCCAGCGACAGCGTCCAGTTGTCCAGGTCGGTCCCCGCGTACAGCAGGGGTCCGTAGTAGTCGTTCCAGCAGTAAAAAAACTGGAAGAGCGCCACGGCGGCGATGGCCGGGCGGGCCATCGGCAGGATCACCCGCACGAGCGTGCGGAACTCGCCGCAGCCGTCCACCCTCGCCGCGTCGGAGTACTCGCGCGGGATCGTGACGAGGAACTGACGCAGCAGGAAGATCGAGAACGCGTCGCCGAGCAGCATCGGCAGGATCAGCGGCCACAGCGTGCCGGTCAGGTGGAAGCGGGCCCAGATCAGGTAGATCGGCACCGCCACGACCTGCGGCGGCAGCATCATCGTGGTGATCACCAGCAGGAACGCAAGCCGGCGGCCGCGGAAGCGGAACCGCGCCAGCGCGTACGCCACGGGGATCGACGACACCAGCATGAACGCGGTCGCGAGCACGGAGTAGAGCAGCGTGTTGCGGATCCAGGTCAGCAGCGGCGCCTTGTCGAAGATCTCGGCGAAGTTGCCCCAGTTCCAGGTGTGCGGCCACAGGTCGGAGGTGAGCGCCTGCCGGTCGCTCATCAGGGCCGTGAGCGCGATGAACACCAGCGGGCCGAGGAACATCAGCGCGAGCGCGATGGCCAGCGCGTGCCGGGCGACCCACAGCAGTACCGTGCGCCTCGTCATACGTTCTCCCCGTCGAGGTCCTGGCCGAGGCCGCGGAACTGCCGCAGCAGGATGAGCGTGAACACCATCGCGACCGCGAACAGCACCAGCGCGAGCACGCAGGCGTAGCCCATCGCGTAGTCGCGGAAGCCCTGCTGGAACAGCCACTGCGGGAACGTCAGCGTGGACTGGTCGGGGTAGCCGGGGGTGAAGACCGACCCGGCCGAGTCGGTCGCCCCCGACGCGACCCGGGCGGCGACCTCGGCCTGGGTGAAGTACTGCAGCGTCTGGATCACCCCGGTGACGAGGGCGAACATCAGCACCGGCCGGATCACCGGCAGCGTGATCGACGTGAACTGCCGCCAGCCGTTCGCGCCGTCGATCGCGGCGGCCTCGTAGAGCTGTTTCGGCACGTCGAGCAGGGCGGCCATGAAGATCACCATCAGGTCGCCGACCGACCACAGGCCGAGCAGGGTCAGCCCCCACTTCGACCACGCCGGGTCGCCGAACCAGTCGGGAGCGGGCAGCCCGACCGCCGACAGGATCGCCTGCACCGGCCCGGTGCCGGGGTTGAGCAGGAACACGAACCCGAGCGTTCCGGCCACCAGCGGCACCAGGGCCGGCAGGTAGAAGATCGTGCGGTAGACACCGGCGCCGGCCTTCAGCCGGGTCACCAGCTGGGCGACGCCGAGGCCGAACAGCACCCGCAGCGGGACCATCACCACGACGAGCCACATCGTGTTGCGGATCGCCGTCCAGGCGGCCTGGTCCTTGAGGAAGTACTCCCAGTTGAGCAGCCCGACGGGCTCCAGGGTGAACAGGTCGTACCGCTGGAAGGAGAAGTAGACCGTGGACACCAGCGGGTAGACGAAGAAGATCGCGAATCCGGCGAGCCAGGGGGACAGGTAGAGCAGGGCGCGCAGATTTCCACGCATCGGGGGCTCAGCCGCCCGCCGTCAGCTTGAGCTTCTCGTCGATCTTCTTGTCGACCTCGGCGAGCAGCGCGTCCAGGTCGGACGCGCGGCCCGACTCCCACTTGATCTGCGCCTCCTGCAGCGTCTGCTGGTTGAAGACGGAGTTGACGTGGGCGGGCAGCGTTGTGCTGTTCGGGTTGGCGAAGACGTCGAGGAAGGTCTGGAAGTTCGGGTCCTTCTTGAGGTCCGGCGACTGGAGCGCGGGCAGCGTGCTCGGCACGTTCCTGATCGCGTTCGACAGCGTCACCAGCGTGCCGGTGTCGGTGGTGAGGTATTTCACCAGCTCCCAGGCGGCCTCCGGGTGCTTGGCGCCGCGCGGGATGCCGATGACGGTGCCGGTGATGTAGCCCGCGCCGTACCGCTGGGCCTGGTCGTCGGCCACCGGCAGCGGCGCGGTGCCGTAGTCGAGGTCGGGGGCGTCGGCGGCGAGCATGGCGGTGCGCCACTCGCCGTCGATGGCCATGGCGACCTTGCCGGTGGTGAACGGGTTCTCGGCCGACCACTCGTCGCCGAAGCTCTTGCGGAACTTCTCGAGCTTGTCGTAGCCGTACCAGTCGGTGAGGTCCTTCTGCCAGGTCATCAGCGTCTTCCACTGAGGGTCGGAGCCGATGGCCGACGTGCCGTCGGGGTTGGTCCACTTCGCCCCGACCATCACGCCGGTGTGGATGGGGGCGTTCTCGTACATCTGGCTGGTCGGGACGAACCCGGCGACCTTGATGTCGCCCTTGTCGTCCTTGACCGTCAGCTTCTTGGCGAGGTCGGCCAGCTCGCTCATCGTCTTCGGCGGCTCGTGGCCCTTCATGAGCGTCTTGTTGTAGTAGAGGCCGTACGCGTCGGCGAGCATGGGCATCACGCAGCGCTTGCCCTGATACTGCGTGTATTCGGCGATCACCTTCGGGAACAGCGACGCCGGGTCGATGCCGCTCGCCTTCAGGTAGGGGTTGAGGTCCTGGAAGATCCCGGCCTTGCAGAACTCGGCGACGCTGTCGGTGGTGAACGACAGGGCCACGTCGGGCGGGTTGCCGCCGCGCACGGACTGGAGGATCTGGCTGTCCTGGATGGCCTTGGTCGGCTTGACCGTGATCCAGGGGAACTTCTTCCGGAACCCGGTCAGGGTCTCGTCGAAGGCCTTGAGCTCGTTGTCTGCGCTGAAGCCGTGCCAGAACTCGATGGTGACCGGCTCGTGGCTCGCCCCGCTCCGGGCCACCTTGGGGGGCCCGCTCTCGGTGCCGGCCGTACAGGCGGTGAGCGCGGCCAGGCCGGCCGTGGCGGACAGTGCGGCGGACAGGACCAGAAGGCGTTTCATGGGGGGTGCCTCCCTAGCGCATAGAAGGGGATTTGCTCACGGCGCCGAACAGCTCCTCGCGTACGGCGCCGAGCGCGAGGTCGAGGGCCCCGGCGAGGACCGGGTTGCCCTCGAGGGTGGACAGCAGCACGCGGGGCCGGGGGATGGTGAGCGCGTGCAGCTCCCGCTCGACCGTCTCCCGCAGGAGCTCGCCGCCCGCCAGCAGCACGCCGCCGGACAGCACGACGATCTCGGGGTCGACCACGGCCGTGATCGCGGCCAGCCCCATCGCGAGGCGGCCGGCGAGGTCGCGGAGGGCCTCGCGCGCGCTCTCGCCGTCCGGGCCGCCGCGTCCGGCCACGGCGACCGCGGCGCGGACGGCGCCGCTCGGCGTGGAGCCGCGCACGCCGTGCGCCCGCAGGAGGCCGAGCACGGCCGGGCCGCCCGACAGCGCCTGAAATCCGTGGTTGGCCCGCCTGCCGACGTCCCGCGCGGTGGGGGCGCCGACCACGGGCATGTAACCGACCTCGCCCGCGCCGCCGGTCGCCCCGCGATGGAGGCGGCCGCCGATGACGAGGGCCGCGCCGATGCCCTCGTCGGCCCACAGCAGCACGTAGTCCTGGTGGCCCCGGGCGCTGCCTCTGGACCGTTCGGCCTGGGCGACGAGGTTGACGTCGTTCTCCACGTCGATCGGCACGCCGATCCCGTCGCGAAGGGTCCCGATCAGGTCGGGGATGTGCCAGCCCGGGATGTGTGCGGCGTAGCCGAGCCTGCCCGTCGAGGGGTCGACGGCGCCGCCGATGCCGACGACCACCCGGCTCAGCTCCGTCGGGTCGAGCCCGGCCGGGCCGCACGCCCCCGCGAGCGTGGCCCGGACCCGCTCCACCACGTCGCCGCCGGTGCGCCCGGGGGTGGCCAGCCGGTGCTCGGCGACGACCGCGCCGGTGACGTCCGCCACCGCCGCGGCGATCCGCGCCGGCGTGACGTCCAGCGCCGCCACGTGCGCGGCGCCGGGGTTGATCCGGTACAGCTCGGCCGTACGGCCCGGAAGGCCCTCGCGGATGCCGTCCAGGACGACCAGGCCGGCCTCCTGGAGACGGGCCAGCAACTGGGAGGCGGTCGGCTTGGACAGGCCGGTGAGCGCCCCCAGCTCTGGCCGGGTCAGCGGGCCGCGTTCGAGCAGAACCATCAGCGCGGCGCGGTCGTTGATCGCGCGCAGCAGGCTCGGCGTCCCCGCGATGGGCCGGGTCATACGTTCTCCCACAGAGCCGGTTAGGAAAGTTTCCTAACTTTTGGTGCGACCGTACGAACGGCCCCGGACGCCGTCAAGAGCGTGATCCGCGCCGAGATCCAGCTGTGACCGCGCCGTGCCCGATGCGGGAGAAGCGCGGGACGGCACGTAGAATCTGGCGGCCTATGCCAGAGTCTTCGACGGGCGAGCTGGCCCGGGAGCAGAAGTACGTCGCCGCGCTGTACGAGCGCCTCGACGTGCTGCGGGAGCGCACGCGCGGGCAGCTCGACGCCGTGCTGGCCCAGGGGGCCTTCGGCACCCACCAGAACCGCTCGGAGCGCGACAACTTCGCCGTCATGTACACCCAGCGCCTGGCCCGCCTGTGGGCGGTGGAGAACGGCCTGTGCTTCGGGCGGCTGGACCTTGCGAAAGAGGGCCCGGCCGAAGAGAGCCCGGCCGAAGAGAGCCGGGCGGACGCGAACCGGCTGTACATCGGCCGCATCGGCCTGGCGGACGACGACCAGCACCGGCTGCTGATCGACTGGCGGGCCCCGGTGGCGCAGCCGTTCTACCGGGCCACCCCGGCCGCCCCGATGGGCGTCACCCGGCGGCGTCACCTGCACACGCGGGGCCGCAGGGTCACCGCGATCGACGACGACCTGCTCGACCTCGACGGCCTCACCGACGCCGACCGGGCCTCGCTGAATGGCGAGGCGGCGCTGCTGGCCGCACTCGGCGAGAAGCGCACCGGCCGCATGCGCGACATCGTGGCCACGATCCAGGCCGAGCAGGACAAGATCATCCGAAGCGACCTGAACGGCGTGCTCGTCGTCCAGGGCGGCCCGGGCACCGGCAAGACCGTGGTGGCCCTGCACCGCGCGGCCTACCTGCTGTACACCTACCGGGAGCGGCTGGAACGCCGGGGCGTGCTGATCCTCGGGCCCAACCCGACCTTCATGCGCTACATCGAGCAGGTGCTGCCGTCTCTCGGCGAGACCGACGTGCTGCTGTCCACCGTGGGCGAGCTGTACCCGGGTGTCACCGCGATCCGGGAGGACTCGCCCGAGGCCGCCGCGGTCAAGGGCCGGATCGCGATGGCCGACGTGATCGCGCGAGCCGTACGGGAGCGCCAGCGGATGCCGCGCACGCCCGTGGAGATCAAGCTCGACAAGTTCACGCTGAAGCTCGACCGGCAGACGCTCGAGGCGGCCAGGTCGAAGGCCGGCCGGTCCCGCCGCCCGCACAACCAGGCCAGGGCCGTCTTCGTCCGGCACCTGCTGACCGTGCTCACCCGGCAGGCGGCCCGGCACCTGGGCCGCGGCGCCCTCGACGACGCCGACTTCGCCGACCTGCGCGAGGACCTGCGCACCGAGGAGCCGGTGCGGGTGGCCCTCAACCGGCTGTGGCCCTACCTCACGCCGCAGCAGCTGCTGATCGGCCTGTTCACCGACCGCGACCGGATGGCGGCGGCCGGGCTGGGCGCGCCGGAGCGCGACCTGCTGCTGCGCGAGCCGCCCAGAGCGGGGGAGAAGCCGGGGGAGAGCTGGTGGAGCGCGGCCGACGTGCCGCTGCTCGACGAGGCCGCCGAGCTGCTGGGGGACATCGACGAGGGGGTGCTGCGGGCGGCGCGCCGGGCCGAGCAGGAGCGCGAGGAGCGCATCGCCTACGCCCGCGAGGTTCTGGAGCTGACCGGCCTGGCCGACATCATGGACGCCGAGCGCTTCGCCGAACGGCAGCAGGCCGAGGAGACCTACCTCACCACGGCCGAGCGGGCCGCCAGGGACCGCACGTGGGCCTTCGGCCACGTGATCGTGGACGAGGCCCAGGAGCTGTCCGAGATGGCCTGGCGGATGGTCATGCGGCGCATCCCCGGCCGGTCGATGACGATCGTGGGCGACATCGCGCAGACCGGGTCGGCCGCGGGCGCGGCGAGCTGGGCCCGGGTCCTCGATCCGTACGTCGCGGGCCGCTGGCGCGAGGAGCACCTCACCGTCAACTACCGCACCCCCGCCGAGCTGATGGAGGTCGCGGCCCGCGTGCTCGATCTGGTCGGCCCCGACCTGAAGGCGCCGGAGTCGGTGCGGGAGACGGGCGAGCGGCCGTGGGCCCTGCGGGTCGCCGCCCTCGCCGAGGCGGGGCCCGTGGTCGCGGCGGAGGTCGTCGGGGAGGGCCGCCTCGTGGTCATCGCCCCGGCGGGGATGACCGAGGAGATCGGGACGATCGTCCGGGCCGCCGTGCCCGACGCGGCCACCGGGCCCGGGCCGGCCGCGCTGGACGCGCCCGTGGCGGTGCTGTCGGTGACCGAGGCCAAGGGGCTGGAGTTCGACTCGGTGATCGTGGTCGAGCCCGGCCGCATCCTGCGCGAGTCGCCGCGCGGCCCGAGCGATCTCTACGTCGCCCTGACCAGGGCCACGAGCCGCCTCGGCGTCGTCCACGTGGAGGAACTCCCCAAGGTCCTGAACGGTCTGGAACGGCGCTGAACGGGCACCGCTCCTACCTGCGGAAATGTGGTATTTCCGCTGATCGGGACGCGGTTGACATCTGCGCTGAGGTCGGTAGTTTGCTGCGCAGTCCAGCACGGGACTGACCGGTTGGCCGCTCTATGGCGCCGCCGACCTCTGCGTCGATGACGGAGCGTGACCCCGTCAGCACACCAGGCGCAGGGCGGCGTCCCGCCGAGGCGGGGCACCCCATCCGGCCGGGGGGTTGGACCCAGGAGGGGCCCGGGCACCCAGTAGACAACGGAG
Organism: Microbispora sp. NPDC046973; assembly: GCF_040644495.1. Taxonomy (NCBI): domain Bacteria; kingdom Bacillati; phylum Actinomycetota; class Actinomycetes; order Streptosporangiales; family Streptosporangiaceae; genus Microbispora; species Microbispora sp. NPDC046973. The sequence continues at coordinate 39,369 of NZ_JBEYWQ010000043.1, forward strand.
CTCCGCGCCCGCCGCCGACGGGACGGAACCGGTCCGAAGGGCCGCCCGGGCCTTCTTCCCTTCCTCTCTCCTCCTCCATCCGCCCCTCGCCGCCGTACAGTGGCTGAGGCCGGTTTGGCGGCCTGCGCCGCCGTCTGCGACCCTGACCTGGAATGATTTTTGGCGTCAGGACCATCGACACGCGAGGAGAGACTGTTCCGTGGCACTGGAGACGGCACAGGAGGCGGCGCCGGCCGCCGACGCGGCGCCGAGGCCGCGGGTGCCGGGCGCGCTGATCCGCCTCGCCGGCTCCGTCGCTGGCGGCCTGGTGCTCTACCTCGCCTTCCCGCCCATCGGATGGTGGTTCTGCGCGCCGGTGGGCGTGGCGCTGCTCGCCCTCGCGTTGCGCGGCACCCGGCCGCGCCGGGCGGCGTGGATCGGGTACGCCGGGGGGCTGGCGTTCCTCCTGCCGACGCTGGCCTGGGTCCGCCCGATCGGGGACGACGCCTGGCTGGCCCTGTCGGGCGTCGAGAGCCTGTTCTGGGCCGCGCTGGCCTGTGTGGCCGTCCTCGTCATGCGGCTGCGCCTGTGGCCGCTGTGGGTGGCCTGCCTGTGGGTCGCGCAGGAGTGGGCCCGGGGGCTGTTCCCCGTCGGGGGCTTCCCCTGGGCGCGGCTGGCCTTCAGCCAGGGCGAGTCGCCGTACACCGGCTTCGCCGCGCTGGGCGGCGCCCCGCTTGTAAGTTTCACGGTCGCCCTCACGGGGGCCCTGCTCGCCGCGCTGGTCACACGGCGTTCGCCGAGATGGCGGCCCGACCGGGTGGTTGCCGGAACGCTCCTCGCCGCGATAGCCGTACCGGTGCTGGGGCTCGTCGTGCCCCGGCCCGGCGACGAGGGCAGGACAGTGCGGATCGGTGTCATCCAGGGCAACGTCCCTGGGCGGGGGATGTACTTCCTCGGCGACGAGCCCGCCGTCGTGCTGCGCAACCACGCGGACGAGACGCACCGGATGGCCGAGGCCGTGCGGGCGGGGAAATTCCAGCGGCCCGACATCGTGGTGTGGCCGGAGAACTCCACCGACATCGATCCCTACTCCAGCGCGTACGCCCGGCAGGTGATCGACTCCGCCGCCAAGGACATCGGCGTGCCGATCCTCGTCGGCGCGGTCGTCAAGATCGGCACGGAGAACCGGGCCACCCGCGGCGTGGTCTGGGACCCGGTCACCGGCCCCGGCGCGTACTACGACAAGCGGCGGCTGGTGCCGTTCGGCGAGTACACCCCGATGAAGGAGCTGTTCCTGGCGCTGTCGTCGCGGGCGCAGCTCGTCGGCCGGCAGTCGGTCCCCGGCGACAAGCCGGGAGCGCTGCGCATCGGGCCGGTGACGATCGGCAGCGTGGAGTGCTACGAGGTGGCGTTCGACAGCACGGTGCGCGACACCGTGCTGGCCGGAGGGACGCCGCTGGTGGTGCAGACCAACAACGCCAGCTACGCGCTCACCAACCTGCCGCCGCAGCAGCTCGCGATGTCGCAGCTGCGCGCGGTGGAGTTCAACCGGGCCGTGGTCACCGCGGCGACCACGGGCATCTCCGCGTACGTCGGCCCCGACGGCCGGGTCGGCTGGCGTACCGGCGAACTGGTGGCGGGGATGAACGTCCTGGACGTCCCCGTCAGGACGAAGAACACGGTGGCGGCGGAGGTAGGTGCGCTGCCGGAGTGGATCATGATACTCATGGGGGCCGGAGCGACGGTGGCGGCCATCTCTGGGCGGAGGAAAACCTGATGGAGCGGACCCCGGGCCGGGTGCTCGTGATCGTCCCCACGTACAACGAGAGGGAGAACCTCCCGTTGATCACGCGGCGGCTGCGTGAGGCGCTGCCCGACGTGCACCTCCTCGTGGCCGACGACAACAGCCCCGACGGCACCGGCCGGATCGCCGACGAGCTGGCCGAGGCGGACGACCACGTGCACGTCCTGCACAGGACGAGCAAGCAGGGGTTGGGCGCCGCCTACATCGCCGGATTCCGGTGGGGCCTGGCCGAGGGCTACGACGTGCTGGTGGAGATGGACGCCGACGGCTCCCACCAGCCCGAGGAGCTACACAAGCTGCTCGACGCGGTGACCGACGGCGCCGACCTGGCGATCGGCTCGCGATGGATGCCCGGCGGCAAGACCGTCAACTGGCCGTTCTCACGCGAGCTGCTGTCCCGGGGGGCCAACACCTACGTCCGGCTGGTGCTCGGCATCCCGGTGCGCGACGCGACGGCGGGCTTCCGTGCCTACCGCGCGGCCACGCTGGAGAAGATCGGGCTGGACGACGTCGAGTCGCAGGGCTACTGCTTCCAGGTGGACCTCACGCTCCGCACCGTACGGCAGGGCCTGCGGGTGACCGAGATGCCGATCACGTTCGTCGAGCGCACCGTGGGCAGCAGCAAGATGAGCCGGAAGATCATCTTCGAGGCCTTCTGGCGCGTGGCCATCTGGGGGGTCGCCGGGTTAGGCGAGCGGTTTCGCCCGAGGCGATAGGCGCGATCCACAGGAACCCCAGCGGCCGCGGGGACGTTGACGCAGACGTACGAGTGCCGGGGTGAGTGGGGCAGGACATGGTGCGGATCGGGTTGTTCCTCGGGTTCCTCGTGGTTCCCGTCCTGGAGATCTGGGTTCTGATCCGGGTGGGGTCCGTGATCGGCGGGTGGGAGACGGTCGCCCTGCTCATCGCCGACAGCATCCTCGGCGCCTGGCTGGTGCGCCGCGAAGGGCGGCGGGCGTGGGCGGCGCTGCGCTCGGCCATCGAGTCGGGACGCATGCCCGACCGGGAACTCGCCGACGGTGCGCTGATCGTCGCCGGTGGCGCACTCCTGCTCACCCCCGGCTTCCTGACCGACGTGTTCGGGTTCTTCATGATCCTGCCGTTCACCCGGCCGATCGCCCGGCGCTGGCTGTCGTGGTTCCTCGGCCGCCGCGTCCGGTCGCTCGCCGCCCGCTCGCCGTACGCGCCCCTGTTCGAGCGGACCGGGGGGTTTGACGAGGCGGGTGGCTCCGGCGGGCCCGCCGGAGCGGGCCGGCGCCGCGTGGTGCACGGCGAGGTCGTCGACGACGACTGAAAGACGACTGTAAGCGCGGTAGGGCATGCCGTTGCCCCGGCGGCGGAGGCACACCGGGGCAACGGGGCTGGTTTCCGGGTTCTTCCGGATCCTTTCCGGGTTCTTTCCAGGTTTTTCCGGTTACAGGTGCGGCTCGTCCGAGTCGGGGATGTCCCGGCGACGGATGTCCCGATCACGGGCGTCCGGGTCGGTGACGAACCGGTCGCCGGCGCCCGTCAGCGGATCGCCGGTGCCGAACCGCTCCTGTGACCGGGCCGCAGGGTCTTCGGTGCCATACGGCTCGCTCGACGTGCGCGCGGGGTCGCCCTGGCCGAACAGTTCCCCAGACCGCGTCTCGGGGTCCCGCCACGCCATCGGCTCACCCGGGCGCGTACCGGGGATCTCGGCGTCCAGCCGGTCCCTGGAGCCGAGCGCCGGGTCGTCGGTGCCGTACCGCTCCCCACCGTGGGTCACGGCGTAGTCCGCGTCGCCCGTGTAGTCGCCGGGGTCGTCGGCGCCGAGCCCCAGCCGTTCGCGCTCGCGCCGCCCTCCGCTGTCGGCCCAGCCGGTGAGGCTGTCGGGCCGGTTGGCGCGTTCCCAGGCGGCGTCCCAGTCCATGTCGTAGTGACGATAGAGCTCACGCTCCTGCTCGGCGGACAGGTGCCCGTCGGCGTCCAGGTCCACGTCGGGCGCGCTCTTGACGTGCTCCTTGTCATACGGGACCTCGACATGGCCGGCCGTCAGGTTCGCGTCGTGCAGCGGGACGAAGGTCTCCTTGGTGTGGAGAAGTCCCGTCTTGACGCAGAGCCACTTCGGCCGTCCCGTCGCATCGTCGAGGAAGACCTGCGCGACCTCGCCGATCTTGTCGCCGTTGAGGTCGTGGACCGGGTTGTCGAGCACCATCGGGATCTGCTCGTGAGTGATCACGTGCTTCTCCTTGTCTCTCGCTTGGTCGGTCCCTTACTGGGCTACCGCCGATGCGAGGACGGAAACCACCTTTTCCGGAATTCGCCTCTGCCGTGCCCGGACGGCTACGCCGGGGCATCCGGCATCGTCCCAGGTGAAGGCCGGGTCTCGGCGTTCACCGTCGCTGCGGAAATTCGTCGTATTGGCCCGGACGGGGCAGGGCCCCTTCGGCCTGCCACGGCGGGACCGACCGGCCCTGTCTCCTCGTGAGGCGGGGTGGAGGCTGAACGAGTGAGGCGAACCGTGTTGCCCGCTCTTTCACCGGCCCTGATGCCCGCCCTGTTGCCCGCCGCCACGGTCGCGGCGCTGGTCATCGGGGGAGTGCTGCGCCTTCTCGGCCTGGGCGACGCCGTCTGGGCCGCCGGCACCGGCGTCGCTCTCGTCCCCGCAAGCTGGTGGATGATCTCTGGCTGCGCGCGGGCCGGTTCGGCGTCGACGCGATCGCCGTGCTCGCGCTGGCCGGGGCGCTGGCCGTACGGGAGTTCCTGGCTGACGCCATGGACAGTGCCCGCCGCACCAGGTGCGTCGCCGTGCGGAGCGCGGGGGCGGGTGAGGACGGCGAGCCGGGTGTGAAACGGATTTATGCCGCGAATTGTCTTTGCGCCTGTGACTCCATTCAATTTCGCATCCGCGCTTGAGGAGGGTGAGCGGCGCGTGAAAGAATTCATACAGGTTTTCGAATGAGCGCGAGGAGGTGTCATGGAGTTTCCGCTCGCTGATCCTGGCAGCCTCGGTCGTTCGAATATTTCCGATGAGGATTGGTGGGAGCGGCTGACTTCCCGATCGCCCCTCTGGTCCTCTGGAAGTGCGTCTTCTGGCAGCGAGCACGTTCGGGGACTTTTCGGTGATCCGGGTCAGGATCCTCGCGTCGCGCATAGGTGGAATTGCCTCCTCGGGCAAATGCGACTGCGTCCAAATACCGCTGCCGGACGCCGTTCATCTGCGACCCCGCATGCCGGTGCCTTCGCCGGTGGCGGCAGCGCTGGTGCCGGGGGAGCTGAAAGCCCGGGCATGGATGCCGCCGGTGCGGGTGATCGCCGAGTGCGGTCGTCGTGGGTGTTGGTGGGTGGTTTGCGTGAGTCGGCGCAGGAGTTGGCGCTGGCACCTTTGCCTGAGGACGTGGACGTGTGCCTTGCTGAGGCTGAGGAGTTGATGTTCGTCCGGGATCGGATCACGTGTGCTCTTGCTGGTCGGGTGGGGCGGGTGCATGGTGCGGGGCGGGCCAAGGAGCATGGGCATGCCTCGACCCGTAGTTGGCTGCGCACGGCCGGGGGGATGACCGTGGCAGGGGCGGGCCGCCTGCTCACCCTGGGCGTGGAACTGGCCCGTCTGCCGCGGGTGCGGGAGAGGTTCGCCGCCGGGGGGTTGGCGGCGGGGGTGGTGGAGGCGATCTGCATGGCCGCCGCCCAGTTGAGCGATGAGCAGGCTGCCCTGGCTGAGCCGATCTTGCTGGAGCTGGCGGGCAAGGCGGGTGCGGCGGAGGTGGCCAAAGCCGGCCGCTACCTGCGGGCGGTGCTCGACCCCGACGGGGAAGACCGCGATGAGCAGGCCGACTACGCGCGGCGGTTCTTGCGGGTCCGCCCGACCCGGGGCGGCGGGCTGGAGGGGGAGTTCTGTCTGCCGCGTGAGGCCGCCGCCCGGCTGCGGGCCCTGCTGGACGCCTACGCCAAGCCGCGGGCGGAGGGTGATGACCGCCCGCCGAGCGTGCGTAACGCGGATGCGTTCATCGCGCTGCTGGAGGAGAAGATCGCCACCGAGCTGCTGGTCCTGGTCACCGCCGAATCCCTCCCCACCGACCCCCAGCCCACCGACCACCAACCCACCGACCACCCCGAAGCCGCCCCTCCCGCCGCCGGCACCGACCCTGCCGCCGACCGCTTCGAGGCCGCTGTCCGGGGCGAGGCCGGAAGCGCTGACGCCCCTGGCGAGGCCGAAAACACCGGCGACCGCGCCTCCCGCGATGCCGGAGGCGTCGACGGCGTGGCGGGCACTGACGCTGCCGAGAGCGCCGCCTCTGCCGAGGGCGATGACGGTGCGGAGGGCGACGACACCGGGCACGCCAAGGGCGGGGACTGCGACCGTGCTGCGGCCCATCCTGGAGCAACGCACCCGAGCCCAGCAGCATGGCCTGCATGGGGTGGTAGCGCACCCCCGCCCACAGCACCCCCTTCCGCAGCGCAGCCGGATCCTCCTCCCGAGGACGCCTCTGCGCATCACGCCCACGCCGGGCATCGGCCTGCGGGGGAGTGCCGGCATGGGCAGGGCACGCTTGAGGACCACGCCGACGTGCACTGTGAGCAGTGCCAGGAGCCGGGTGGCGATCAGCAGGGCCGGGCTCAGCAGGACGCGGCGGATGGCCAGGGCGCGTGTGAAGGCGGCGGCGGGGCCCGATGGTGGGGCCGAATGCCTGAGACGCCGCCGAGGCCGACGCCGGGCGTGCCGAGGAGGCCGTCGGGAACGGCGTCCGGCGCACTGGGATCGGAGCGGGGCGTCCCGAGATCGGAGCGGGGGACGCCACCGACGACAACACAGGGGAGGCCATCGGGAATGGCGCCGGGAAGGGCGCAGGGAGCGTCACCTGGTGTGTTGCCGGGAGCGTCACCTGGTGTGTTGCCGGGTGCGTCGCCAGGGGTATCGCTGGGGACGGCGCCGGGGCTGTTGCTGGCGACCGGGCAGACGCTGCCGGTCACCAGCGTGCACCGCCTCGCCCGCACCAGCACCCTGGTGCGCCTGGTGATGGACGCCGGCGGGCAGGTGCTGGACATGGGCCGCAAGGTCCGCCTGGCCACCCCCGCCCAACGCAGGGCCGTGTTCGCCCGCTACGCCACCTGCTGGATCGACGGCTGCCCCCTGCCGGCAACGATGTGCCAGATCGACCACGCCGACAACTGGAGCACCGGCGGCCTCACCGACCTGAAACTGCTCGGCCCCGCCTGCCAGTTCCACAACCGCGACCGCTACCGCCACCCCGACCGCTACACCCGCCGCAAGGTAGGCACCGACCGCTGGGCCTTCACCTACCACCCGGCGCACACCAGAGCCCGGAGCCCCCGACATGAACCGGGAACATGAGGCCGGGCCTCGGGATCAGGCCCCTTCCCAGGGGCCGACGTCGTCCTCCTTCCACTCCAGGCGGTCGACGACCCCGATCACGCCGTTGGTCCGCTCGATCATGCGTGTGAGCACCCGCGCCTGCGAGCGGCGCTCCAGGGCGCCCGTGAGCGTCACGACGCCTTCCGACACCGACACCTCGACGCCCGACAGGTCGGCCCACAGACAGTTCTCGATGATGTCCTCGCGTACCTCACGGGCGATGTCGGCGTCCGCACGGGCGAGGACCTTGAGCAGGTCGTGGCGGCTGATGATGCCCACGAGCACGCCCTCGTCGTCCACGACGGGCAGGCGTTTGACACCGTGCTGGCTCATCTGCCGCGCCGCGCTGACCACGCTGGTGTACGGGCGGGTGGTGACGGCGGGGGCGGACATGAGTTCGGCGGCGGTCACCCCACGGGCCCGCTCCTGGGTCCTGGCGGCCCCGTGGCCCATGGCCTCGCGCAGGCGGGCACGCAGCGGCGGCCGATAGCCCTCGCGGTAGAACTGCTCACGGAACTCCTCCTTGCGCAGCAGGTCGGCCTCGGAGACCACGCCGACGACGTGGCCCTCGCCGTCGACGACGGGCACCGCGCTGACCTCGTGCGCGATGAGCACCTCGGCCACGTCCCTGAAGGGCGTGCTGCCGTTGACGGAGGCGACCTCGCTCGTCATGACGTCCCGCACCTTCATGTGCATGATCGACTCCCTTCCGGGGCGTCTTTCTTCCGTTTCTTCCATTCCCAGTTCCATCGCACCGCCGTACGGGCCGGATGCGAAGGGACGGACGACCCTGACGGCGGGGCCCTTCGCCATGCCCTGCCCCGGCGGCGCGATGGGTGGCCGAAAGTCCCGGGCGGTCAGGACCTTCACCGCTGACCTCGGAAGACGCGGCGAGGCACGCTGGGCACTGAGAGATGGGAGGCGTCGACATGACGGCGAAAGTGAAGGATGTCATGGGCAAGGTCGCCATCGCGGTGCCTATGGACGCGTCGTTCGCAGACCTTGTCGCCACCATGCAGCGGTTCAAGGTGGGCGCGGTCACGGTGATCGACGCCGACCGGCGCCCGGTCGGGGTGGTGTCCGAGGACGACATCCTGCTGAAGGAGATCGATCCGGGCGAGAGCGTGCTCGACGGTCCCCGCAGGCGCGAGGAGCACCGGAAGGCGGCGGGCACGAAGGCCGGCCAGATCATGACGCGCCCCGCGATCACGGTCACCGGCGGCACGTCCGTGCGGGACGCGGCCCGCCTGATGCACCGCAACCGCATCAAGCAGCTGCCCGTGATCGACGCCATGACCGGACGCATCGTGGGCACGGTCCACCAGGGGGATCTGCTGCGTGTGTTCGTCCGCCCGTCGGAGGACATCCTGGCCGACATCGAGGAGATCGCCGCCCGGCTGAACCTCGGCCCCGACGACATCCGGATCAGCGTCTCCGGCGGCGTGGTCGCGATCCACGGACAGGTGCCCCGCAGGTCGGACGTCAAGCCACTGCTGCACGCCGTACGCCGGGTCGAGGGCGTCGTCGAGGTGGACGCCGACCTCGCCTTTCTCGTGGACGACCTGCTGATCGCCCCGCCGTTGCTGTGACCGAGCCCCAGGAGCCGCAGGGGAGGAGACCGTGAACACTCGGACCGCTGAAGGGATCGTGCAGGCCGCGAGGACGGCGGTGGAGGCGGCCCTGTGGGCGCCCTCGATCCACAACACCCAGCCCTGGTCGTTCGGCGTCTCGGGCGATGAGATCTGCCTGCGCGCCGACCCCGACAGGAAGCTGCGGGTCTCCGACCCCACCGGCCGGCAGATGACGGTCAGTTGCGGCGCGGCGCTGTTCAACGTGCGGATCACCCTGCAGGCCCTCGGCTACGAGCCTCAGGTGCGGCGCTTCCCCGACCCGGAGCGCCCGCTGCTGCTGGCCACCGTACGCGTGCGGCCGGGGCGCGAGCCGGGCGAGCACACCCGCCTGCTGCACGCCGAGATCGAGCGCCGCCGCACCCACCGGTCCGGGTTCACCGCTCTGCCGGTGCCCGACCGCCTGGTCGAGGCGCTGGTGGCGGAGGCGGCGGCGGAGGACGGCCACCTGATGCCGATCGGATCGGAGGCCGCCGCGCGGGTGCTCGCCGCGCTCACCGGCGCGGCGCAGGACGTGCAGTCGCAGAACCGGTTGTTCGTCCTCGAACTCATGCGCTGGGCCCGGCCGCCCGGCAGCTCACGCCGCGACGGCGTGCCCGCGGCCGCTTATCCGACCGATCCCCGGCGTACGCAGCCCCAGCACTTCGCGCAGCGGGACTACGGCCGGGGCCACGAGTGGGGGATGGCTCCGGACGAGCGGGTGTCCGCCTCGACGGGCCTCGTGGCGCTGCTCACCACCGCGGGCGACGGCTGGGAGGACTGGCTGCGCGCGGGCGAGGCGCTGCAGCGGACGCTGCTGCACGCCTCCGCGTACGGCCTGAGCGTCGCCTTTCACACCCAGGCGCTGGAGATGCCGGAGTTGCGGGAGTTCATCCGCAGGCACCTGTGCTCGGGAGAGGCGCCGCAGATGATCATGCGCATGGGGTTCGTCATCGACGAGAGCGAGAGCGTCCGCCGCGCCGCGTCCGACGTGATGGACTGATTCAGCGCAGTCCCCGGCGGTCTTCCCCGCTCGCGCCGCCGTCGACACCTGACCGCCCGGCTCTCGGGGCGGGCGTGGACGGGCCCGTCCGGGGAAGTGGGACCTCCTGTGGCCTGACAGGAGGTGCGCCATGAGGTCGGTCGCCCGCTGGGTCGTGTCGTGGTTACGCCGCTACCGGCCCGATCGCAACCCGCTGCGCCGCCGTTCCGACCGGATCGAGGCGGCGCTCGCGGCGGCGGCGCTGGCCGCCGTCCTGCTCGCGGCGTGGCCCGCGGCGCTGGCCGCTCGCGCGGTGTACGACGGCGGTGTCGCGGCCGAGCGGGTCGGACCGGGGGCACGGCAGCTGGTCGAGGCCACCCTGGTGGAGGCCACCTCGGTGGAGGAGGGCTCCGCCGTCCCGGCCGGCGGCCGCGGCCTGCCCGCGGTGAGCCCGGCGCGGTGGACGCTGCCGTCAGGCGAGGTCCGGGAGGGCATGGTCCCGGCGGCGCTTCTCCTGCGGGACGGCCCGGCGAACGCGCGGCTGTGGGTGGACGCGTCGGGCCGGCCGGCGGCGCCGCCGCCGCAGCGGGCCGAGACGGTGACGAGGGCGGGACTGGCCGCCGTCGGCGTCGTCGCGAGCGCCGCCGTCCTAACCTGGGCCTGCTTCGCGCTCGGGCGCCACTGGCTGGACCGCAGGCGCTATCGCGAATGGGAGGCCGCCTGGGCGGCGGCCGACCAGAGGTGGCGCCGCCACCACATCTGAGCGCACGCAGGTCCCCCGTGCCCACCGGCCCCCCAGGCTGCCAGACTTCTGCACTATGACGGAGAACGAGCCCCGGTCGCTGATTCCCAGCATGCGGTTGGACGATCTGCTGGCGGAGTTGCAGTCGCGTCTGGAGGCGGTGCTGGCCACCCGGGATCGGGTGCACGCGTTGCTGGAGGCGGTCGTCTCGATCGGCAGCGACCTCGATCTGGAGACGGTGCTGCGGCGCATCGTGGCCACGGCCACGACGCTGGTGGACGCGACCTATGGGGCGATGGGCGTGATCGGGGAGGAGAACACGCTCGTCCAGTTCGTTCCGGTGGGGCTGAGCGAGGAGGAGATCGCCAGGATCGAGCACTGGCCGCACGGGCTGGGCCTGCTCGGTCTGCTGATCAAGGAGCCGCAGACGCTGCGGCTGGCCGACATCTCCGGGCATCCCGAGTCGTATGGTTTCCCGCCCGGCCACCCGCCGATGGGCAGCTTTCTGGGGGTGCCGGTGCGGGTGCGTGAGGAGGTGTTCGGCAATCTCTATCTGACCGAGAAGCGGGGTGGGGGGAACTTCGACGAGGACGACGAGGCGATCGTGGTCGCCTTGGCCACCGCCGCCGGTGTGGCGATCGAGAACGCCCGGCTGTATGAGGAGAGCCGCCGGCGGGAGACCTGGCTGCAGGCGTCCTCGGACATCACCACCCGGCTGTTGTCGGGCGGCGAGCCGCAGGAGGTCCTCACGCTGATCGCCCGGCGCGCCCGCGAGATGGCCGACGCCGACGCGGTGGCGATCCTGCTGCCGCGCAAGGGCGGCGACACCCTGCAGATAGCACTGGAGGACGGTGCACTGGAGGACGGTGCGCGGGAAGACGGCGCGCTTGAAGACGGCGACGTGCCGATCGAGGGCTCGCTGTCGGGCCGAGCATACCTGAGTGGCGAGCCGCTCATGCTGGACGACCCCGTCGGCGGGGACGTCCGCCTCGCCGGCGGCCTGGACCCGGGGCCGGTGGCGGCCGTGCCGCTGGGCGCGGCCGGCGCCGTACGCGGGGTGCTGGCCCTGGTCAAACGCTCGGGACGGATGCCGTTCAGCCAGTCGGAACTGCGCACGCTGCACGCCTTCGCCGGACAGGCGGCCGTCGCCCTGGAACTGGCCGAGACCCGCAGGGACGCCGAACGGCTCGGCCTGCTGGAAGACCGCGACCGCATCGCCAAGGACCTGCACGACGTCGTCATCCAACGCCTGTTCGCCGTCGCCATGACCCTCATGAGCGCCGTACGCCTGGTCGAACGCCCCGAGGCGTCCTCCCGCCTGCAGAGCGCCATCGACGAGCTGGACACCACCATCCGGCAGATCCGCTCGACCATCTTCGCCCTGCAGACCCCTCGCGAGGACGCCTCGCCCAGCCTGCGCGCCCAGATCGTCGACCTGGTCGAAGGCGCCCGCGGGCACCTGGGCTTCATGCCCGGCCTGAGCCTGGAGGGCCGGCTCGACAACGACGTGCCCGCCGAGATCGCCGAACACCTGCTCGCCGTCCTGCGCGAGGCCCTGTCGAACCTCGTCCGCCACGCCAAGGCCAGCCGCGCCGACGTCGCCGTCCACGCCGCAGACGGGCGCCTCACCCTCGCAGTCGAGGACAACGGCGTCGGCATCCCGGCCCAAGGCCGCCGCAGCGGCCTGCGCAACCTCGCCGACCGCGCCGAACGACTCGGCGGCGCCCTCACCCTCACCACTCCCGACGCCGGCGGCGCCCGCCTGGAATGGACCGTCCCGCTGAGCTGATCACCTCATGTTCTGCGAGATGTTGCAGGAGCGGCTGCCGGGGGCGCAGTAGGCGCCCTGGCTGGTGATCTTCCCGGCGGACGTGACGGCGGTCGACTGGGGGCCGCTCAGGAGCGAGGGTGTGTAGACGCCGTTGAGGTTCTGGATGTGCCTGCCGCGGCCCGACCTGTACTGCCTGGCGCTGGTCCGCCCGCCTCGGGCCATCTGGTAACCGCGCGGGCCGGGTCTCGGTCTGGCCTTCGCCTTCGCTTGGGCCGCCGCCTTCGCAGCGGCCGCGGCCGCGTGCGGTTTGCGGCGCAGCGGAGCGGAGGCCGCGTCCGCCGATTGCGAGGCGGCGAGGCCGGCCAGCGAGACGACGAGCGCGGCCACCGCAAGCCGCCGCACCGCCGTGACGAGATCGGTTCTGAAGACGTCCGCGCAGTGACGAGACACCTGGCAACCACCTGCCCATGCGCCAGTGGATATAAGCGACATAGGCCATATGCCCGTATCGCTGGGGTCCCGTCGGCGTCCTGGGGAACTCCGGCACGGATGATTACCCTGTCCCGGCGCGTCGCCCGGCCTTGAGGCGGGCGGCGAGCGCGGCGGCCTGGGTGCGGCGCTGCATGTCGAGCTTGCTCAGCAGGTTGGACACGTAGTTCTTGACCGTC
>NZ_JBEYWQ010000044.1:0-49302 GCF_040644495.1 Microbispora sp. NPDC046973
GGCTGTGCCTCGACGCCACCGGAGCCGGCACCGCCAACGGCACCAAGATCCAGCTCTACAGCTGCCACGGCGGCACCAACCAGAAGTGGACCTGGGCCGGCTAGCCCGTGCCTCGAAGCCTCCGGTGCGGCGCACCCCGCCGCGCCGGAGGCCTGCGCCCCGGCGGCGGGCGCGGGTTCAGCCCTTCAGGCCGGAGCGGGAGATGCCCTCGATGATCCAGCGCTGGGCGACCAGGTAGAGCAGCAGCACCGGGACGCTGGCGATCATGGCTCCCGCCATGAGCAGGTCGTATCGGATGTTGTTGGCGCCCTGGAAGTTGCCGAGCCCGGCGGGCAGCGTCAGCGACTCGGGGCTGAGCAGCACGAACAGCGGCCAGAGGAAGTCGTTCCAGTTGCTGAGGAACGACAGCACGAACAGCGTCACCAGCGCGGGCTTGGCGAGGGGGAGTACGACCCGGGTGAAGGTCTGCCAGCGGTTGCAGCCGTCGAGCTCGGCCGCCTCCTCCAGCTCGCCGGGCAGCGTGGCGAAGAACTGCCGCAGGAAGAAGACGCCGAACGCGCCGGCCGCCGCGGGCACGATGACCGCAGGCAGGCTGTCGACCCACGCCAGCTCGTTGACGATGAGGAAGTTCGGCACGAGCAGCACGACCGGGGGCACGAACAGCGTCGCGACGATCACGGTGAACACCGCGCTCCGCCCGCGGAAGTCCAGCCGGGCCAGCGCGTACGCCGCGGGGGCCGCGGTGACGAGGACGAGCACGGCGTGCCCGGTCGCGGCGGCCAGGCTGTTGAGGAACCAGGTGACGGCCGGGAAGTCCGTGCTGCCGAGGATCTCCCGGTACGCGCCGACCGTGACGGGGTGGGGGATCCACTGCGGGGTGGTCGACCCGGAGGCTTCCCGTGTCTTGACCGACGTGACCGCCATGTAGATCAGCGGGCTGACGTAGAGCGCGGCGATCACCGCGAGGACGAGGTGGAGCAGCGACCGCCGCAGCCCGCGAAGTTCCGTTCTCATCGTGCCCGCCTGTTCCTGAACGCGCCGAAGACGAGGCCGCTCGCCATCATGAGGAAGGCGGCGAGCACGAAGCTCATGGCCGAGGCGGTGCCCATGTCGAACTGCCGCAGGCCGGTCTCGGCGATGAGGTAGATCGCGGTCTTGGTCTGGTCGGCCGGAGCGCCCACGGTGATCAGGTACGACTGGCCGAACATGTTGGCCGAGGCGAGGATCGTCGCGTTGACCACGAAGAGCGTGACCGGGCGCAGGCCGGGCAGCGTGATCGACCGGAAACGATGCCAGGCCGCGGCGCCGTCGACCATCGCCGCCTCGTACAGCTCCCTCGGGATGTCCTGAAGCCCGGCGAGGAAGATCACCGAGTTGAGCCCGAGCGTCCACCAGACGGTCACGCCGACCAGCGCGACCCACGCCCAGGGCAGGTCCGTCGTCCACTGCACGTCGAGGCCGAGGTAGTGGTCGACCAGGCCGATGTTGCCGTCGAGCAGGAAGCGCCACAGCAGGCCGACCACCACCACGCCCAGGACGTACGGCGCGAAGTAGACGGCCCGGTAGAGGTTGCGGCCGCGGAACCGGCCGTTCATGAGCAGCGCGACGAGCAGCGGCAGCACGATGAGCAGGGGCACCGAGAACACCGTGAAGATCCCGGTGGCCTTCATCGCGGTCCAGAAGCGTGAGCCGTCCACGCTGGACGGGTCGAACAGGTCGGCGTAGTTGGACAGGCCCACGAACGGCTTGGCGGGCACGTTGATGTCCCACTCGTGCAGGCTCGTCCAGAATCCGAACCCGATCGGCAGGGCCATGAAGACCGCGAACAGCAGCAGGTAGGGCGTGAGGAAGGCCCACGGCGTCCAGGGGCGCATCCGGCGCACGCGCGAGGTGCCCGTGGCGGCGCCCGCCGTCCCCGGGCCGCGCACGACCGCCGGGCTTCCGGGATCGCGCGCGGCCGTGCCGGCACCGGCTGGCAGGCTCACTTCGCGTACTTCCTCTTGTTGTCCGCGAGCAGCTTGTCGGCCGTGGTCACGCCCTCCTTCAGCGCGTCGGCGGGGGAGGCCTGCTTGAGCACCGCCTTGGCCACGGCGAGTTCCAGCGCCTTGGTCTGCACGTCGCCGACGCCCGGCAGCGGCGGGATGAAGTGGAAGACGTCGAGGTTCTCCGCCAGGGCGATCTGCGGCAGCGCGGCCACCTGCGGGTCCTGGCGGACGGAGTTGCGGGCCGGGATCATGCCGGCCTTCGCCCACTCGGTCGACTGCTTGGACATGTAGTCGACGAAGAACTTGGCCGCCTGCATCTTGTTCGCGTCCCGGCCCGCCTGGGCGGTCAGCACGAAGTTGTGCGAGGCGCTCCACACGGCAGGGGTGCCGCCGATGTTCGGCACGGGGGACAGCTCCCACTTCAGGTTCGGCGCGTTGGTCCTGAGGTCGTTGATCTGCCAGATGCCGTCCCAGGTGAGGCTGACCTGGCTGTTCTTGAACGCGGCGTACTGGCTGTCGATCGCGACCTTGTCCGGGCTGAAGCCCTTGTCGATCTGTTCGACCATCCAGGCGAGGGCGTGCTCGCCGGCGTCGGAGCCCCACAGGGCCCGCAGGCCGTCCTCGCTGTACAGTTGCCCGCCGAACTGCCAGACCAGGCTCATGAACATCAGGTGGGCCGGCCACTTGTTCGGCATCCAGAAGGGGTGCTCGACGCCGGCGTCCTTGAGGCCCTTGAGCGCCTCACCGTACGACGCCTTGTCGGCCGGGGCCTCCTTGAGGCCGATCTTGCCGAGATGGTCGGTGTTCCAGTAGTCGCCGAGGCAGTGGACGTCGAGCGGCACGCTGTACCGCTTGCCGTCGTAGACACCGGCCTTCCACACGGCAGGGATGAAGTCGGACTCGGTGAGCCCGAGCGCGCCGACCACGTCGTCGAGCGGGATCAGCACCTGCCGCGCGGCGAACGTGCTGATCCAGTCGTTGTGGATGACGGCGACGTCGGGGCCCTTGCCGGCGGCGATCGCGGTCGGGACGGCCGGGTAGAGGTCGGCCCACTGCCGGGTGACGTTGCGCACCTCGATCCGGCCGCTGTAGGCCTTGTTGAACGCGTCGAGCATGGCGCGCATGTGCGGGCCGTCGCCCCCGGTGAAGCCGTTCCAGAAGTCGAGCGTCACCTTGGGCCCGGTGTACTCCCCGCCGGAGAACGTCGCCGCGGGCGACTGCGCGGCCTCGCCCGCGCCGAGCTTGGTGCCGCCGCCGCAGGCGGACACCGCGGCGGCCAGACCGGTGGCACCGGCGAGGCCGAGGAACGAGCGGCGAGACAGGGAATGTGTCATGGTGCTACTCCTGGGGGAATTCAGGGGCAAAGCGGACAATAGTCCACGAGGCGGGGGGAAGTGTGAGCTCCGCGCACCGGCCGTTCATCCGCAGATCGGTGCCGGACCGCGGGGTCACACGGTCGGGGGCGTCGGCCGTGTTGGCGGCGGACGGATCGTCGTCCGAGATCTCCAGGTGCTCGACCGGCCGAACGGGCGCGCGCAGCTCCACCTCCAGCCGGCAGGGGCCGTGGCGGTCCCGGTTCACCACGAACAGCGCGATCTCCCCGGTGGCGTCGTCGTGCGTCGCGGTCGCCCAGATCGCGGGAACCTCGCCGTACCGGGCGGTGGAGATCACCGGCCCCTCGGGCTCGACCCGCAGCACCTCGCCGCGGGCGTGCCGGGCCGTCAGCGCGAACGGATGGAAGATCGTCTGCCGCCACGCCGGTCCGCCGGGCTCGGTGCGGATCGGCGCGATCACGTTGGCCAGTTGCGCCTGGCAGGCGATCTTCACCCGGTCGGCGTTGCGCAGCAGGGCGATCAGGAGGCTGCCGACCACGACGGCGTCGGTCACGTCGTAGGTGTCCTCGATCAGCCGCGGCGCCTCGGCCCAGTCCAGCGACGACTCGCCCTTGAACCGGCTCTGGTACCAGACGTTCCACTCGTCGAAGGACAGGCCGATCTTCTTGCTGCTGCGCAGCTTCGCGCCGACGTGGTCCGCGGTGGCCGCGATCGAACGGATCATGTGGTCCATGTCCGAGGCGCTGGCCAGGAACGAGTCGACGTCGCCGTCGGAGGGGTCGTAGTAGGCGTGCAGCGACACGTGGTCGACCAGGTCGTAGGCCGCCTCCAGCACCTCCGCCTCCCACGCGGCGAAGGTCGGCATCCCGCTGTTGGAGCTGCCGCAGGCGACCAGTGACAGGCCCGGGTCGAACCGCTTGAGCGCGCGGGCCGTCTCCGCCGCGAGCCGGCCGTACTCGGCGGCCGTCTTGTGCCCGAGCTGCCACGGCCCGTCCAGCTCGTTGCCCAGGCACCACAACCGGATGTCGTACGGCTTGTCCGCGCCGTGCGCCCGGCGCAGCTCCGACATCCGGGTGCCGCCGGGGTAGTTGGCGTACTCGACGAGCCGGAGGGCCTCGGTGACGCCGCGGGTGCCGAGGTTCAGCGCCATCATCGGCTCGACGCCGGCCTTGCCGGCCCACGCCATGAACTCGCCCAGCCCGAACCGGTTGGTCTCCACGCTCCGCCAGGCGAGATCGAGCCGCGACGGCCGGTCCTCGACCGGGCCCACGCCGTCCTCCCAGTGGTAGTTGGAGACGAAGTTGCCGCCGGGGTAGCGGACGAGCGTGACGCCGAGCTCGCGGGTCAGTGCCAGCACGTCCGTGCGGAAGCCGTCGGCGTCGGCGGCCGGATGACCGGGCTCGAAGAGGCCGGTGTACACGCACCGCCCCATGTGCTCGACGAACGAGCCGAACAGGCGGGGTTCGACCGGGGCGATCCGGAAGGCGGGGTCAAGGGTCAGACGAGCCGGCGACGCCAAGGCACGACCTCTCTGTTAACGCGACATTTCGTGGTACGAGGGTTTGTACAACGTTGTTCCAACGTTGTAAACCGTCCTCATGAGACTCGATACCAGGGCGTTACGATCGGATGCGGCTGGGCCGGGCCCTGCCGTGCGACCGGGAGAGGCGGCGTGAAGTGAGCGTGAAGTGGGAGTGAGCCTGCGGGACGTGGCCCTGCTGGCGGGGGTGTCGGTGAAGACGGTCTCCAACGTCGTCAACGGCTACGCCCACGTGTCCCCGGCCACCCGCGCCAAGGTCGAACGGGCCCTGTCCCAGCTCGATTACCGGCCCAATCTGTCGGCCCGCAACCTCCGGCTCGGCCGCACCGGGGTGATCGCGCTCGCGCTGCCCGAACTCGACGCGCCGTACTTCGCGGAGCTGTCCCGGTTCGTGATCGACGCGGCGGCCGAGCAGAGGTGGCTCGTGGTGATCGAGCAGACCGACGGCAGCCTGGAGCGGGAGCGCCAGGTGCTCGACGGGGTGCGCGACCACCGGGTGGACGGGGTCATCCTCAGCCCGGTCTCGATCGGCGCCGAGGAACTCGCGGCCCGCACCGACGACGCGGCGCTGGTCCTGCTCGGCGAGCGCATCTATGACGGGCCGGCCGACCACGTGGCGATCGACAACGTGCGGGCCGCCCGTGACGTCACCGAGCACCTGATCGGGCTGGGGCGCCGGAGGATCGCCGCGCTCGGCGCGCAGGACAACTCGATCAGCGGCACCGCGCCGCTGCGCCTGGCCGGGTACGCCGAGGCGATGGCGGCGCGCGGGCTGCCCCAGACGATCGCCGAGGTGGACAGTTACCGGCGGGCCGAGGGCGCGGCCGCCATGGCCCGGCTGCTGGCCGCGCCCGAGACGCCGGACGCGGTCTTCTGCTTCAACGACCTGCTGGCGCTGGGAGCGATGCGCACGATCCTCGCCGCCGGGCTCCGGGTGCCCGAGGACATCGCACTCGCGGGCCTCGACGACATCGAGGACGGCCGCTACAGCACGCCGACCCTGACCACGGTGGCGCCGGACAAGGCGCAACTCGCCCGCATCGCGGTCGACCTGCTGCGCGCTCGCCTGGACGGCCGGACCGCCGGCCCGCCGCGCGAGGTGCGGGCCGACTACCGCCTCGTCGTGCGGGAGAGCACCGCCGGTCGCGTGCCTACGCGCTGAGCTTCTCGTGGGCCGTGCCGTGCCACTCGACGAGCAGCACGCTGGCGTCGTCGTGCAGCCGGTTGTCGTGATATTCCATCACGGTCCGGATCAGGCGGCGCAGCGTCTCGGGCACCGGCAGCCCGGCGGCGTTCTGCCGGATCATGAACTCGACGAACCGGCCCAGCCCGAACTCGCCGCTGTCGGGGCTGCGCATCTCGGTGATGCCGTCGGTGTAGAGCAGGATCCGGTCGCCGGGCTCCAGTTGCTCCCGGCACAGCGTGACGGGCAGACCGAGGTCGAGTCCCATCGGATGGGCGGGCGGGCACTTCAGGGTGGAGGTCCAGCGGCCGCTGCGGATCAGCACCGGAGCGTGGTGGCCGCGGTTGACCCAGGTGAACAGGCCGGTGCGGAGGTCGAGGTCGCCGATGATCGCCGTGACGAAGCGGTCGCCCCGGCCGAACTCGTCGATCAGGACCCGCTCGATCGCCTCGCTGTTGCGCGCCAGGTCCATGCCCTGCCGCCGGTGGTTGCGGCAGGCGGCGATCGCGAGGTTCGCGGTCAGCCCGGCCGCCACGTCGTGGCCCATCGCGTCGAAGATCCCCACGTGCGCGTGGGCGCCCGAGGTGGAATAGTCGAAGGCGTCGCCGCCGATCTCGTACGCCGGCTCCAGCACGGCGCCGATGGTCACCGCGGGCGTGGCGAAGGTCAGCGGCGGCATCAGGTTCCACTGCATCTCGGCCGCCACGTTCATCGGACGGCTCCGCACGAGGCGTGCGTGCCAGTCGCTGAACGAGCGTTTGCTCACAACGATGAGCGCGACGAGGGACGCGACGTGCCGCATGCGCTCCTCGACGTCGTCGCCCTCCGACTCGGCAGTCATGTGAAGCACGCCGAGGCGCTCGGTGCCGTCCAGCAGGGGCACCCACCACTGGCCCGGGGCGTCGCCCTCCGAGCCGCCCCGCAGCACGCGCACCTCCTGCAGGGCGCGCCCGGCGAGCGTGGTGTCGATCTTCAGCTCCTCCGGCTGGGCGTCATCCGCGCCGGGGCCGCACAAGCGGCGCAACACGCTCTGCTGCAGGTCGGCCAGGTAGATGCCGATCTCCTCGAAGCCCGCCGCGGCTTTGTGGCGGTCGACCAGCGACGGGATGTCCTCGAACGCCACCAGGTGGCTGCCTTCCAGGATGCCCGTCAGCGTGCGCAACAGGTCACGATCATGAGAAGGGGGGATGCCCTGCTCCATCTGTCCACCCCCGTGGTCCTCCGTCACCTACCCACGATGCGCCACCAGCTGTGATGCGAGCCGCAAGACCATGACTTTTTTGGCAACGAATTACCTCAATCGCGGGCGAACTCGGCGACCCAGCGGCGGACCGGTGGGGTCTCGTCGTCGTACACGTCCCGCACGCGCACCGGGCGCAGCCCGCCGGTCGCGAACGCGTCGATCTCGGACCGGGTCAGCGGCCGGGCGATCCGGCCCAGCGGGTCGCCGTCCTCCCGCGCGCGGGCGACCACCAGCAGCGTGCCGCCGGGGGCGACCAGCGTGCCGGCCGCGCGGATGGCCCGCTCGCGCAGGTCGCCGCGCAACACCTGCACGGTGTAGATCTCCACCACCAGGTCGAACGCCTGCCGCCACTCCTGCGGGGGCGCGAGCAGGTCGGCGGCGGCGTACCGGACGGGGGAGCCGGGGAAACGGCGCCGGGCGGCCTCCACAGCGGTAGGCGACACGTCGAAGGCGGTCACCGCCCATCCCAGGCCGGCCAGGTGCTCCGCGTCGTCGCCCATGCCGCAGCCCACGACCAGCGCGCGGCGCCCCCCGCCGGGGCGGAAGCCCGCCCACTCGACCAGGTAGGGGTTGGCCACGAGGTGGGCCCAGGGAACGACCGCCTCACCGCGCTCGGCCGCCGAGTACAGCGGCTCGAACCAGCCGAGCGGGTCGCCGCTCTCCATGTGCTCGGCGGCCAGCCGCTGGGCGTACTCGCGGCGCTCTTCCTCCGTCGTGCCCGTCATCGCTCTCCCTGCCCTTGTCGGTTCCAGCGGCAGCCTCTCACGAACCCGGCGGCCCGCTCAGTCGAAGAAACGGGCCAGCCGCCGCTCACAGGCGGGCTCCCGGCCGGCCTTCGCCGGCACCAGGTCGGCGAAGACCGTGGACTCGTCGCGCGTGACCAGCAGCGGATACCAGCACCGGCCCGCGTCGTCGGGGCGGCACAGGTGCTTGAAGGTCTGCACGTCGATCAGCCGGACGTGTGTGGGGTCGGCCACCGCGTTGACGTGCCGCCACCAGGGCGCGAGGACGTGCAGCACGCCGCCCGGCCGCAGCACACGGTGGCACTCGCGCAGCAGGGGCAGGTAGTCGGCCAGGTGCTCCAGCACGTGCACCACGAAGATCTGGTCCACCGACTCGTCCGCCAGCGGCACCCCGTACGCCAGGTCGGCCAGCAGGTCGACCACCGGACCGGGGCGCAGGTCGATCCCGATGTTGTCGTGGTGCTGCTTGGTGCCGCCGCAGCCGAGGTCGACGACGCGGGGCGGGGCGCCGGCCACCCGCACCCGGTCCCACACCGCCAGCACCCCGGCCAGGCGGCCGAGGCGCTCGCGCAGCGCGGCGAGGTCGGCGGCGGCCGGCACGTCGCCGTCGACGTGCGCCACCCCGCCGTCGAAGCGGACCCGCACGTCCAGGCCGCGCAGCCGGGGATCGTGCGCCAGGAGGTCGGCCGCGGCCTCCTCGAGGTCCCGGTCGACCAGGTCACGCCGACGCCTGTCCATCCCGTCCACTCCTCGCTCCGATCACCTGTCGTCTACCCCCGGGAGGCCGGGGCGTACGCCTGACGGGTCTTTGCGAGGATGAATGAAGGCCGTACGACGGGGGCAGGTGAGCGGTCATGCGTGATCCGCGGGCCGGGGGGACCGGCGGACAGCGGCGAGGACACGTGGGAGGAGACGCGGACGTGGTGGCGGACAGATCCGGAGCGCGGGATGCGAGGGGCGCCTCGCCCGAGCCGCTGACGCCGGAACCGGACGACGGGGGCCTGGAGGAGATGATCGGCGACGTGTCCGACATCGAGACACCGGCCGCGGAGACGCCGCCGCCGACCGGCTCCGAGTCGGCGATGCCCGAACCCGAGCCCGACGTCGGCCCGACCTCCTGAGCAGGCTCGGTACCGCGCGAATGAGGGTCGCCCAGGTGCGCATCCGTGCGGGTTGGGGTGCGGCGCGGGCTGTGATGCGGGCGTGAGAAGCGGTCGGCCACGCCCGCCGCCTCGCCCTGCCGTCACGCGCCGAGCAGTTCCACCGTGCCGTTCGCGCCGTCCACTCTGATCCTGTCGCCGTCGTGTACCCGCATGGTGGCGTTGCCGGTGCCCACCACGGCGGGGATGCCCAGCTCGCGGGCCACGATCGCGGCGTGCGACAGCGGCGCCCCGACGTCGGTGACCACGGCCGCCGCGCGCGGGAACAGCGGCGTCCAGCCCACGTTGGTGAGCGTCGTGACCAGGATCTCGCCGGGCCGGAGCCGGTCGCCGTCCTCGGGCCGGGCGATCACCCGGGCGACCCCCTCGACGACGCCGGGCGCGCCGGGGAAGCCGGTCACGGCGTCCACCGCCGGGGGGACGGCGCCGCGGGCGTCGTAGATATCGGCGCGCCTGCCGGGGTCGGCCGCCCAGCGGACCGGATCGAACCGGCCCACGATGAGCGTCGGGTATGGCGGGAGCGCCGCGTACATCTCGTACGTCGCCCGCCGGACGGACACCCGCTCCAAGGGGGCGGCGTCGCCGCGGAGCACGGCGAGCAGTTCGTCCAGGTAGAGGTGGAACAGGTCGTCGCCGTGGCCGGTCAGCTCGCCGGCCCGCAGGACGAAGGCCCGCAGCACCCAGAACGCGCGGACGACCTCCGACCGGGTGGCCTCGCGGTCGCGCACCACCCCGGCCCAGCGCTCGGCCCTGGCCCACATCCCGGCCTCCTTGCGGGGGTGGCGCCGGGCGAACCGCGCCCACGCCTCCTGCCTGGCCTCGCGCTGCCGGGCCAGCAGCTCGTCCGCGCCGTCCCGGATGTCGCGCAGCGCCGCGAGCTGGGCGTCGATCCAGGCGGGGTCCTCACCGGGACGCGGGACCGACACCTCGAACTCGTGCGGGCCCCGGTGGCCGTAGAGCCGGGCGAAGGTCTCCCTGGTGATCTCGCCCGCGGCCAGCCGTCCCAGCCCCGTGATCAGCCCCAGGCTGGCCAGCTCGCCCCCGCCGCCCGCGCCGGTCAGGATGGCCTCGGCGTCGGTCTCGCCCGCCAGCGTGCGCAGCTTGTCGCGGGTGAGGACGAGCGTGCTGCCGCCCTGCCGGCCCGCGGCCTCGAGCATGCGGCAGGCCGTGACGAAGTGCGGCTCGACGGCCCGCGACCACAGATCGGCCAGTTCCGGGGCCGACGAGGTGGAGCGGATGGCGGCGCGCAGCTCCTCGCACCGCTCCAGTGAGGTGGCCAGGAAGGCCCGCATGCCTTTGAGGTTGGCCCTGACCTTGCGCCGGATGTGGACGGCCATGGGCAGCACCGCCCTGATGATCTGCCACCGGGACATCTCCAGCACCGGCACGTCCAGGCCCGCCGGCAGCCTGCCGAAGACCTGCTCGATCGCGCCGAGCCTGCTGCGCATGCCGAACGCCCGGGCGACGGAGACGGCGACGCTCAGGTTCATGTAGAAACGCCCGCCGATGTTGCCGACGATGTCGAGGCCGGGCAGGGCGGCGGCCGACATGGCCTCCTCGATGAACAGGCGGACGAACGACCAGGTGACGGGTGTCATGACGTCCGGGATGGCCTCACCGAGGTTGCCGGAGGTCCACAGGTAGTCGCCCTTGAGACTGTCGTTCCACTCCTCGACCCGTGGCGCGGAGCCGGTGATCGGGCGGGCCTGGACGACGGCGAACGCGCCGGCGCGCCTGGTCCACTCCACGTCCATCGGCGTGCCGTACAGCGCCTGGATCCGCGCGCCCAGCCCGGCGAGCGACAGGGCCTGCGTCCCGGTGAGGACGGGGACCCGGCGCAGGTCCTCGGGGACCGGCTCCTCGCGGATGCCGCCGGGGACGCGGACGGTCATGACCGTCTTGTCGCCGGTCCGCTCCTCCACGACCGCGCCGCCGGAGACGACGACCGTGTCGGGGGTGACCTGGCCGCCGACGACGGCCTCGCCCAGGCCCCACGACGCGTTGACCACCGTCCTGTCGCGGGCGCCGGTGACGGGGTCGGCGGTGAACATGACGCCCGCCGCGTCGGCGTCCACCAGTTCCTGGACCACGACGGCCAGGGCGACGTCGTCGTGCGGCACGCCGTTCCGCTCGCGGTAGGCGATGGCGCGGGCGTTCCAGAGGGAGGCCCAGCAGCGCTTCACCGCGTCCAGCAGCCCGTCGGCCGTGACGTTGAGGAAGGTGTCCTGCTGCCCGGCGAACGACATGCCGGGTAGGTCCTCCGCGGTGGCGGACGACCGCACGGCCACCGGGACGTCGCCCAGCGCGGCGTGGGCGGCGCGGATCTCGGCGGCGATGGGACCGGGGACCTCGCGCCCGGCGAACAGGGCCGCGATCCGCCCGGCGTCGCCCGCGGCGGCGGCGGCCAGCGTCTCCTCGCGGACGTCCGCCACGAAGGCCCGGTAGGCATCGGTCGTGATGTGGAAGCCGCCGGGGACGGGCAGGCCCGCCCTGGCGAGCGCGGCCAGGGAGGCGCCCTTCCCGCCCACGGTGGCGAGATCGGCTCCGGCATCGTCCAGAGGGATGACAGCCCTCATGTCACACGCTCCTCGAAGAGCCCAGTGAGTCCGCCAGCTTCCGCTGCGCGGCGTCCGCGATGGTGTCGAGATAGTCGAGGGTGGCCCGTTCCACGGCCCGTACGGCGTCCTCGGGCAGCGCACGTCCGGTGCCGACGGCGCGCTCGATCGTGTCGGCGAGCAGCGCGGCGAGCCGCTCCTCGGGCGGGGGCCCGCCGGGGAGCAGCCACGGCACGGTGAGGAACCCGTACATGATCGAGCCGATCACCAGGACGTGGTCGCCCGACAGGTCCCTGGCCGCGCCGGACGCGGTCAGCGCGGCGTAGTACGCGTCGAACGCCTCGCCCAGGTTCATCGCGCCGGGGCCGTGCCGCTTCTGCCGGACGAGCTTGCCGAGCACCTCCGAGTCGCCGACCAGCGCCGCCTTGAGCAGCGGCCGGCGCAGCAGGCCCGCGACGATCCCGGCGAACAGTTCGCGCGGGGTGGCGGGACCGCTTCGCCGCACCTCCTCGAGCATCCGCACCCGCTCCCGGCGCAGCAACGCGGCGAAGAGCGCGTCGCGCGTCTTCCAATGCAGGTAGATCGTGCCCTTCGCGACACCGGCCTGCCTGGCGACGTCGTCGATCGTCGTCTTGTCGTAGCCCCAGCGGCCGATCAGCTCGGCGGCGGCGTCGAGGATGCGGTGTGCCCGCTCCACCTGGCGCGCCGGATCCTGCGGGGGTCGTCCCACCCTGGTCATGTCCCGTCCTCGTTGTTTGACCGGATGACATTATCTGGTCATAAAACTGAGCGCAATGGTGGCGGGGGCAGGACTTCGTAGCGGCCGACGTGATGGGCGCGAAGGCGGCGGCATCGGGATCCGGCCGGCCCGGGAGTTCGTCCCCGACGGCCGGCTCCGCCGTTCGACCGGCCCGCGAGCCGGCCTCGTCTCAGCCGGCGGTGGGTTTGATCCAGTCGAGGGCGCGTTCGACCGCCCTCTGCCAGTTGTCGTACTCGTCCTCGCGTCGTTTCGGGTCCATCGCCGGCGTCCACTGGGCGGCGCGGTGCCAGTTGCGCCGCAGGCCCTCCAGGTCGGGCCAGTAGCCGACGGCGAGCCCGGCGGCGTACGCGGCGCCGAGAGAGACGGTCTCCGCGACCATGGGCCGGACCACGGGCACGTCCAGCACGTCGGCGATGAACTGCATGAGCAGGTTGTCGGACGTCATGCCGCCGTCGACCTTGAGGGTGGTGAGCGCGATGCCCGCGTCGGCGTTCATGGCGTCGACCACCTCGCGGGTCTGCCAGCCGGTGGCCTCCAGCACGGCGCGGGCGAGGTGGCCCTTGGTGATGTAGGAGGTGAGCCCGACGATGACGCCGCGGGCCTCGCTGCGCCAGTGGGGCGCGAACAGCCCGGAGAAGGCCGGGACGATGTAGCAGCCGCCGTTGTCGTCGACCGTGCGGGCCAGGGTCTCGATCTCCGGGGCGGTGCTGATGATCCCGAGCCGGTCCCTGAACCACTGCACGAGCGCGCCGGTGATCGCGATGGAGCCCTCCAGGGCGTACACCGCGGGCTGGTCGCCGATCTGGTAGCCGACCGTGGTGAGCAGGCCGTGGGTGGAGGCGACCGGCTCGGTGCCGGTGTTGAGCAGCAGGAAGGCGCCGGTGCCGTAGGTGCACTTGGCCTCGCCGCGGTGGAAGCAGGTCTGCCCGAACAGGGCGGCCTGCTGGTCGCCGAGCGCCGCGGAGATCCGCACGCCGGGCAGCACCCGCCGGGCCACGCCGTACGTCTCGCTGGACGGGCGGATCTCCGGCAGCATCGCGCGGGGGATGCCGAAGAAGCCGAGCAGCACCGGGTCCCAGTCGAGGTCGCGCAGGTTCATCAGCAGCGTGCGGCTGGCGTTGGTCACGTCGGTGACGTGGACGCCGCCGTCCGGACCTCCGGTGAGGTTCCAGATGAGCCAGCTCTCCATCGTGCCGAACAGGACCTCGCCGCGCTCGGCGCGCTCGCGCAGCCCGTCGGTGTCGTCCAGCAGCCAGCGGACGGTGGGGGCGGAGAAGTAGGTGGCCAGGGGCAGGCCGCAGCGCTCGCGCACCACATGGGCGTCGGGACGGCGGGACAGCTCGTCGACCAGCGTGTCGGTCCGGGTGTCCTGCCAGACGACGGCGGGGGTGACCGGGACGCCGGTGCGCCGGTCCCACAGCACCGTCGTCTCCCGCTGGTTGGCGATGCCGACGGCGGCGACCTCGGCTGGCCCGATGCCCGCCTGGGCGAGCGCCTCCGGGCCGATCCGCTCCAGGTTGCGCCAGATCTCGACGGCGTCGTGCTCCACCCAGCCGGGACGGGGGAAGTGCTGCTTGTGCTCCCGCTGGGTCACCGAGACCAGCCGGCCGCGCTGGTCGAACAGGATGCACCGGGTCGAGGTGGTGCCTTGGTCGATGGACATCACATAACGCTGGGTCACGGCGTGCCTACCTTCGGGCGGCGGAAGCGGTGTGGGGGGTGGGGAGGGTCACCAGCGGGAGGCGCCGAGGTCGCGGGAGACGGCCCGCGCCGCGTCGCGCACATAGCCCACCAGCTCGGGGCGGGGACGCCCGCCGGAGTCGCAGATCCGCTCGGTGGCGCCGGAGATGCCCATCGCGCCCACCACGAGCCCCCCGTACCCCCGGATCGGGGCGGCCACCCCCGCCTCGCCCATGCCGGCCTCGTCGACGTCCGACGCCCAGCCGTGCTCGCGCACGGTCGCGAGCATGCGCGACATCTCCTTGTGCGTCCGCACGGTGCGGCGGGTGAACTGCTCCAGCTCCCCGTCCTGTACGGCGTCCTGCAGCGCGGCGGCCGCGTTGGCGTCGTAGGCGAGCAGCACCTTGCCGATCGCCGTGGCGTGCATGGGCAGGAGCATGCCGACGTCGAGCGTCTGCAGGCTGTCGTCGGGGCGGAAGACGTGGTGGACGACCAGGACCTTGCCCTGGAGGTGGGTGCCGATCCGCACCGCCTCGCCGCTGCGCGCGGCCAGGGCGTCGGCCCAGTTGATCGCCCGGGAGCGGAGCTCGTTCACGTCGAGGTAGCTGGTGCCCAGGTGCAGCAGCGCCGCGCCGAGCTGGTACTTGCCCGTCGCCTCGTCCTGCTCGACGAAGCCGACGAGCTGGAGGGTCCGCAGGATGCCGTGCGCCGTGCCGCGGGCCAGCCCGAGGGAGTTCGCGATCTCGGTGAGGCCGAGCCGCCCCGATCCCTGGGCGAGCAGCCGCAGGATCGCGGCGGCGCGCTCGATGGACTGGACCGGACCTGGCACGCCCCGGATCCTAGCGATGCCGGATGGTGTTCGACAATGCCGACACTTGGCCGGGACGAGTGCGTTGAACTGGTGAAAGATCTTTGGTCATCGGACAGGTCTGCGCGAAATGTGATTGTTCGCGTCATACCCGGGGAGCGTAGTACGAGGTTCGCAGTGTGACCAGTGTTCGACAATGCCGACGATCATTCGTTGACGCTCCCTTGGGCGCCGTTTAACGTCCGGACAACCGGCAGCGCTCACAACGAGCACTTCGGGGACGTGACGGGCGTGGTCAAGGAGGAGACAGATGGCGGAAGGGCGAAGCGGCCGGCGGCCGCTCAATCCACTCGCGGGCGAGCTCGCGGCCGAGTTCGCGGGCACGGCGATCCTCATCCTGTTCGGCGTCGGCGTCGTGGCGCAGGTCGTGGCCGGCGGCATCGGCGACCACGACAGCATCGCGTGGGCGTGGGGTCTGGGGGTGACCCTCGGCGTCTACACGGCCGCCCGCATCAGCGGCGCCCACCTCAACCCGGCCGTCACGGTCGCCCTCGCCGTCTTCAAGGGCTTCTCCTGGCGGAAGGTCCTGCCGTACGCGCTGGCGCAGACCGCGGGCGCCTTCGTGGCGGCGCTGCTCGTCCGGTGGAACTACGCCGAGGTCCTGGCCAAGGTGGACCCCGGGCACACGATCAAGACGCAGGGGGTCTTCTCCACCCTCCCCGGCAACGGCACGCTGCCGGTCACCCAGTGGGGGGCGCTGCGCGACCAGATCATCGGCACGGCCATCCTGCTGTTCCTGATCCTCGCGATCTCCGACGAGCGCAACTCGGCGCCGCTCGCCAACCTCGCGCCGGTCATCGTCGGCCTGCTCGTGGTCGCGATCGGCATGGCGTGGGGGACCGACGCCGGCTACGCCATCAACCCCGCCCGCGACTTCGGCCCGCGCCTCGCCTCGTTCTTCACGGGGTACGGCTCGGCGTTCCGCGACCAGTACGGTGGGCTCTACTTCTGGGTGCCGATCATCGGCCCGCTGGTCGGCGGCGTCATCGGCGCCGGGCTCTACCAGCTCCTGGTCGCCCGCTTCCTGCCGCGTACGGACGCGCCCGAGCCCGGCCGCACGCCGGAGCCCGCCGCGCAGGCCGGCTGATCATCGAAGTCCCGGCTCACCCGAGCTCACACGAGCTCACACGAACGAGAGGCGCAACGAGAATGGCAGACTACGTCGGCGCGGTCGACCAGGGGACGACCAGCACCCGCTTCATGATCTTCGATCACGGGGGCAACGAGGTCGCCCGCCACCAGCTGGAGCACCAGCAGATCCTGCCGCAGGCGGGCTGGGTCGAGCACAATCCGACCGAGATCTGGGAGCGCACCCGCGCGGTCGTCGAGACCGCGATGCGGACCGCGGGCCTGCAGGCCTCCGACCTCGCGGCGCTCGGCATCACCAACCAGCGCGAGACCGCCGTCGTCTGGGACCGGCGCACCGGCAGGCCGTACTACAACGCCATCGTCTGGCAGGACACCCGCACCGACCGCATCGCCTCCGCCCTGGAGCGGGAGGGCAAGGGCGAGGTGATCCGCCGCAAGGCCGGCCTGCCGCCCGCCACCTACTTCTCCGGCGGCAAGATCCAGTGGATCCTGGAGAACGTCCCCGGCGTTCGTGAGGCCGCCGAGCGCGGCGACGCGATCTTCGGCAACACCGACACCTGGCTGCTGTGGAACCTGACGGGCGGCGTCGACGGCGGCGTCCACGTCACCGACCCCACCAACGCCAGCCGCACGATGCTGATGAACCTGGAGACGCTCGACTGGGACGACGAGCTGCTGTCGTTCTTCGGCGTCCCCCGCCAGATGCTCCCCGAGATCCGGCCCTCCTCCAACCCCGACCTCTACGGCGTGACCCGCGCCGGCGGCCCGCTCGGCGGCGAGGTCCCCCTCGCGGGCGACCTCGGCGACCAGCAGGCCGCGACCGTCGGCCAGGTCTGCTTCGAGCCCGGCGCGGCCAAGAACACCTACGGCACCGGCAACTTCCTGCTGCTCAACACCGGCACCGAGCTCGTGCGCTCCCGCAACGGCCTGCTGACCACGGTCTGCTACCAGTTCGGCTCCGCCAAGCCCGTGTACGCCCTGGAGGGATCGATCGCGGTCACCGGCTCGGCCGTGCAGTGGCTGCGCGACCAGCTCGGCATCATCTCGGGGGCGTCCCAGAGCGAGGCGCTGGCCCGGCAGGTCGAGGACAACGGCGGCGTCTACTTCGTGCCCGCGTTCTCCGGCCTGTTCGCGCCCTACTGGCGGTCCGACGCCCGCGGCGCCATCGTCGGCCTGTCTCGCTACAACACCAACGCCCATCTGGCCCGCGCCACGCTCGAGTCGATCTGCTACCAGACCAAGGACGTGGTCGGCGCGATGGAGCAGGACTCCGGCGTCGTCCTCGATGTGCTTCGGGTGGACGGCGGCGTGACGGCCAACGAGCTGTGCATGCAGCTCCAGGCCGACATCCTCGGCGTCCCGGTGTCGCGTCCGGTGGTCGCCGAGACCACCGCGCTCGGCGCCGCGTACGCCGCCGGGCTCGCCGTCGGCTTCTGGAAGTCCACCGACGACCTCAAGCGGAACTGGCACGAGGACCGCCGCTGGGAGCCCACCTGGAGCGACGAGCAGCGCGAGCGCGGCTACGCCGGATGGCGCAAGGCCGTTCAGCGGACGCTCGACTGGGTCGACGTCGACTGAGCCGGCTGACGACGATACGAGGGAGTCAACACCGATATGTCTGTACCCATGGGTCCCCGCGCTCGGGAGGCGGCGCTGCGGAGGCTGGCCGAGGACGAGTTCGACGTCCTGGTCGTCGGGGGCGGGGTGGTCGGCGCCGGGGTCGCGCTCGACGCGGTCTCGCGCGGCCTGTCCGTCGCGCTGGTGGAGGCCCGTGACCTCGCGGCCGGCACCTCGAGCCGGTCGAGCAAGCTGATCCACGGCGGGCTGCGCTATCTGGAGCAGCTCGACTTCCGGCTGGTGCGGGAGGCGCTCAGGGAGCGGGGCCTGCTGGTGACCCGGCTGGCCCCGCATCTGGTCCGTCCGGTGCCGTTCCTGTTCCCGCTGCGTCATCGGGTGTGGGAGCGCGGCTACATCGGCGCGGGCGTGCTGCTCTACGACACGCTCGGCGGCGCCCGCGCGCTGCCGCGGCACCGCCAGCTCAGTCACAGCCGGGCCCTGCGCGAGGCTCCCGGCCTGCGCAGCGACGCGCTCGTCGGGGCGATCCAGTACTACGACGCCCAGGTCGACGACGCCCGGTTCACGATGACGGTGGCCCGCACGGCCATGCAGTACGGCGCGTGCGTCACCACCCGGACCAAGGTCACCGGATTCCTCCGGGACGAGCTCCCGGACGGAGGAGGCCGGGTCACCGGCGCGGTGGTGCGCGACCTGGAAAGCGGCGCCGAGCTGCGCGTCAGGGCCCACCAGGTGATCAACGCCACCGGCGTGTGGACCGACGAGATCCAGCGGCTCGCGGGGGCGTCGCCGGGCTCACGGGGGTCGGTGACCGTCCAGGCGTCCAAGGGCGTGCACCTCGTCGTGCCGAGGGAGCGGATCCGCCTCGACACCGGGCTGATCCTGCGCACCGAGAAGAGCGTGCTGTTCGTCATCCCCTGGGGCCCGCACTGGATCGTCGGCACCACCGACACCCCCTGGGACCTGGACAAGGTCGAGCCGGCCCCCACCCGGGCCGACATCGACTACATCCTGGAGCACGTCAACGCCGTGCTGCGGACGCCGCTCACCCACGACGACATCGAGGGCGTCTACGCGGGACTGCGCCCGCTGCTGGGCGGGTCGGCAGCGGGGTCGGAGACCGTCAAGCTGTCCAGGGAGCACGCGGTCATCCGGCCCGAGCCCGGCCTGGTCATCGTCGCGGGCGGCAAGTACACCACCTACCGCGTGATGGCCAAGGACGCCGTCGACGTCGCGGTGGCCGACCTCGGCCAGAAGGTGCCCACGTCGGTCACCGACCGCGTCCCCGTCCTCGGGGCCGCCGGATTCGAGGCGCTGCGCAACAACCGGCGCCGCCTCGCCGGGCGCGCGGCGCTGCCCGTCGCGCGCGTCGAGCACCTGCTCGGCCGGTACGGCTCCTGCGTCGAGGAGGTGCTCGCGCTGATCGAGGCCGACCCCGGCCTGGGCGAGCCGATCCCCGGCGCGGAGGGCTACCTCAAGGCCGAGGCCGTGTACGCGGTCACGCACGAGGGAGCGCTGCACCTGGAGGACGTCCTGGTCCGGCGCACCCGGGTCTTCATCGAGGAGCGCGACCACGGTCTCACGGCGGCCCCCGAGGTCGCCGCGCTGGTCGCGCCCGTCCTCGGCTGGGACGACGACCGGGTGCGCGCGGAGATCGAGGCCTACCGGTCCGGCGTGGAGGCCGACCTCGCGGCGCAGCGGGAGATCGACGACGCCGCGGCCAACGCCGTACGCCTCGCCGCGGCCACCCCGGCGCGGCACGTCGCCTAGAGGATCGCAACAGCGGCCACGGCCTGGGTCGTCCAGGCCGAGGCCGCCGTGCCGGTCATTCCTGCGGCGCCTCTTCGACCGTCAGATTGAAAGTGGCCGTCGTCGGCAGGCTCGCCCGGTCGCCGTCCCACTCAACGCGATACGAATACTCGCCCGCCTCGGCAGGTGTATCCATGAAGCGGAATCGTCCGTCTGGGGTGATCCTGGACACGGACGGCAGCGCGGTGACCACAGTGCCCTTGCTGTTGGTGACCTCGCGCAGGATCCGCAACGGGGTGGTGGAACCCAGGGGTTGACCACCCTGGGAAAGCACACCGCTGAACGTGAGTTGTGTGCCGGCGACGCCCGTCGCCGGTCCGGACAGGGTGATCGACGATTCCGCCTTGACCAAGGTGACGGTCGCCGAGGCGGCGCTCCAGTGCGCGGTCGGACTCCCGTTCCAGACCACGTCATATCTGATCACCCCCGCGCGTCTCGGCCTGTCCTTGAAGGTGAACGTGCCGTCCTCCGCGGTCGTCACTCCCAAGGTGGTGCCGGCGCTGTCGTCCACGTGGCGGGTCACAGAAAGCGGCTGCTCACCCGGAGCCGACCCGTCGGGCAGCGTGAGCCGGCCGGTCAGGGTGAGTATGTCGGCCCCCGTCCCGGTGGACGGAGCCGTCAGGGTCAGCGTGGATTCCGGGAGCGTGCCGGTTTCCAGCCGCCACAGGTGCAGCTGGTCGCTGTCCACGTCTCGCCACACGGCGAACAGGTCGTCACCCGAGAACGTGAGACTCCGCAGGTCCATCAGACCGCCATGATCCGTGAGAGTGCCGGTGTGGACCGGGGCCGCCGTCGCGCTCTCGTACAGGGTCACGCCTAGTCCGGACCTGGTCCCACGTCCGCCCGCGACGTGAGTTCCGTCCGGGCTGACCGCGACGACCGGCAGGTAGTAGCCGGAGGCCGGACCCGGGCCGTAGGCGCGGACCTTCTGGAGGCTGGTCGTGTCCCAGGCGAAGTATTCGTCCGAATCGGGGAATGCCGCGATGATCGTCGAGCCGTCCGGTGTGATGGCGAGGTCTCCCAGGAAGCCCGTGTCGTAGTCGTGGCCGTCGATGATGCCGCGCAGGGTGGCCGGGGTCGTGCTCACGTCATACACCCTCAGGCTGGCCGGGCTGAGCCCCGAGTCGCCGACAACCAGAGTATTTCCGGCGGCGGCGAGCTTGGGGCTGGCATAGGTCGCTGCCACCTGGGTCGGTCGTGGCGTCTGTTCCAATAGGTCGAGGCGGACGACACCGCCATCCCATTGGTCGCACCCGTATCCGACCCAGAGCCATCTGCCCGACAACGCCACGTTGGTCGGGCATGGGTATTCGGCCAGGCTGATCAGGCGTGTGGTGTCGAGAGTGGCGGTATCGAGCTCCATAACCTCGTTCTGATCGCGTAGCGCCGTATACAGCCGTGTGCCGTCCGGTGTGATGGCAAGGCTCAGCGCACCCAACAGGCCGGTGATGGCGGCGTTGCGCGTGCCGTTGGCGTTGACGACGAGGATTCGGTCGTCCCCGGCGATGTATGCCTTGCCTCCTCCCGCTACCACGTCACCGCCGCTCGTGATGCCCAGGTCGGTCGTGATGTCGGCGGCCGAGGCAGCCGGTGCTGGCAGGGCCACGAGGCCGGCTGTTATCGCCAAAGCGGTCGCGAGGCCGGCCAGCCGCCGAGTCAGCCAGGCGACTGATACGTGGAATGAGCCGCGTTTCCCGCGGAGCGAGGAGGGCGCGTATCCTCTTGATTCGAATACGTGGGAATGATGGGGATGTTCCGATAGGAAGGCATTTATCACGACAGTGATGTAGCCATATCCATCCCGATCAAGTCAAGACGATATCGAACTCGTATACCGGCCCAGGCGGTGCAGGTTTCGACCCCTCTGCGTACAGAGGCATGCTCCCCGAGGTTCAAGGGTTTTCGGTCCGGTGAGTTTCGTCTAACCTGGTTTCAGGTGCCTCGCCATATCTCAACGCTCATCCCCGCGCCGCTCCGCTGGCCGAGATTGGGTCGCTCGCGTGCTCGGTTGCCGTGTTAATCCTGCGTGATCGATAGCATCTGTGCGTTTTCATCCAATAGTTGACGAAAGACGCTTGTGTTGTGGCCCTGTGGGTGGGTGCGCTCGGTGGGCTTGCGTTTCTCGTAGGAGGTGCCGGAGATAGGCGCCCTGCGGCCTGCTCCCGTCCCGTGTCTCGCTTGACGGCAAGCCGGTCGAGTCCGGACCGTCCGGCTCCGTCTCGCCGAACCGCCTCTACTTCCTCTGCGGAGCGATCCCCTTGTCCACGCGAGCGGCGATGATCTGCGCGCACCTCAGGGACTCGGTGTGCGTGGTGTCCACTTCCAGGTCGTAGACCACGCCTTCGTGGACCACCGCCGCCTGCGACACGGCCATGCCCGGGATCCGGTCTCCCCGGGCCCTCTCGCGCTCGGCGGCGACCGCGCTGTCGCACCTGACGCCGACCCACAGGACGTCCAGCCCGCGGAGAACCCCCCGCCACCGCTGCTGGGTCGCCCCGCCACCGAGGAAGACGTCGTCGATGATCACCGGGGCCCCGGCGCGGGCCATCGCCGCGATCCCTTCCATCCACGCCGACTGCAGCGCCATGAACTCCGGCCCGACGTCCACGGCGCCGTCGGGGGCGAACTCGATTCCCGTGTCCGTGCCCTGCATGGACCGGGGCATCGCCTCGATGAGCGAGTCGACCCCGAAGGCGAGCCACGGCTGCGGCAGGACCGCCTGCAGGTGCCGGACGATCTCGGACTTGCCGGCGCTCGATCCGCCGTTGAGCACGATCACCTGAGTCGTCACGGCGTACACGGTAGAGGTTCGGCCTTCGGGCCTGAAACCATTTTCCGCCGACGCCGCCCTGCGGCTACGGCGGTCAGCCTGCCGGAGGGGCGCCCGCCGTGCATGACAGCACCTCGAGGAGGCGTTCGGGCGTGTCCACCACGGCGAGCAGGCCGGGATCGGCGAATTCGGCCGTCTCGCCGAACCCCCACGTCACGGCGATGCTCCGCACACCGCAGGCGGCCGCGCCGGCGACGTCCTCCCTGCGGTCGCCGATCATGACAGCCGCCTCGGGCGGGGCGCCGAGGACGTCGAGCGCGTGCCGGACCACGTCCGCCTTGTGCCGCCGTGACCCGTCGAGCGTCGCCCCGGCCACGTACGCGAAGAAGCCGTCGAGCCCGAAGTGCACCAGGATCTTCTCCGCGAAGACGGCCGGCTTCGACGTCGCCACCGCGAGGGTCCAGCCGCCGGCGACGAGAGCCTCCAGCACGGCGGGGATTCCCGCGATGACCTCGTTCTCGTACATCCCGCCGCCGGTGTAGCGCTCCCGGTAGGCGTGCACCGCGTCGTCAAGACGCTCCGGCGGCACGCCGAGGAGGAGGAAGGCGTCCTGAAGGGGAGGGCCGATCAGCGCGCGGAGCCGCTCGTGCTCCACCTCCGCGATCCCGACCGCGGAAAGGGCGTGCCGCAGCGAGGCGACGATGCCGGTCTCGGGGTCGGTCAGCGTGCCGTCGAGGTCGAAGAGGCAGTATCGGGTCACGTACGGCTGTCCATTCGGGGTCGGTGTTCAGGCGAGCACGGCGTCCAGCAGCAGGGATCCGGCGCCGAGCAGGGCGGCGTCGGGCCCCGACCGGGTGGTGGAGATCTCCAGGTCGCGGGTGGCCAGCGGCAGGCACCGCTCGTACACCGCCGCGCGGATCGACGCGATCAGCGGCTCGGCCGGCGACAGGCTGCCTCCGACCACGATCGCGTCGGGATTGATGAAGTTGACCAGCACGGTCAGCACCTCGCCGATGAGCCGGCCGGCGTTGCGGACGAGGGCGGTGGCCTCGGGCACCCCGTCCTCGACCAGCGCGACGACGTCGGCCGGCCGTCGCACCTCGAAACCCTGCTCGTTGAGCACGCTCATCAGGGCCGCGCCGCTGGCGTAGGCCTCCAGGCAGTCGTCGTGCCCGCAGGAGCAGGTGACCGACGAGTCGCTCCTGACCCGCACGTGGCTGATGTCCCCGGCCGCGCCCCGCCCCCGGTGGAGCGCGCCGTTCACGATCACGCCGCAGCCGATGCCGCTGCCGGTCTTGAGCACCATCAGCGTCTCGCACTTCGGCCACGCCCTGGCCTCCCCGGCCGCCATGAGGTTGGCGTCGTTCTCCACGAGCACCGGCAGGTCGAAGTGCGCGCCGAGGCGCTCCGCGACGGGGAAGTTGTTCCAGCCGGGCATGCGCGAGGGCGCGACGACCCGGCCGGTCGCCGGGTCCACAGGGCCGGGGATGCCCGTGCCGACCCCGCGCAGCGGGACCCCGGGCGGGCCGTGCGCCGCCAGCAGGTCCTCGAACGCCGCGGCCATCCAGTCGATGGTCGCCTCGGGGCCGTCCGCGATCTCACAGGGGCGCTCCTCGACCACCAGCGGGGTGCCGCTGAGGTCGAGGAGCCCGAGGCGCGCGTGGTGGGCGCCCAGGTCGGCGACCGCGAGCAGTCCCGCGCTGGGACTGAGCCGCAGCCGGCGGGGTCGCCGGCCGCCGCGGGAGGTGCCCGCGCCCTCCTCCACCAGCAGCCCGCTGCCGATCAGCTCTTCGACGCGCAGCGAGACGCTGGAGGCCGCCAGGCCGGACAGGCGGGCGAGTTCCGCCCGCGACTCGGCGTGGCCGGCGGCGACGAGGCGCAGGAGGTCGCCCTGCGCCCCCCGCACCGGCAACCTCTCTTTGCCTGGCATGGAGGAAGGAATACCACGACTTGACTTTGTGCGCCAGCGCGTTGACTTCGCCCAGAATCATCCATTACGGTCCGCCTTATCTTCGATTTCGAAGGAAGATGGCGATGATTCGGGTACGAGGCCTCAACAAGTGGTTCGGTGACCACCACGTGCTGCACGACGTCGACCTCGACGTGGCGCGCGGCGAGGTCGTGGTGGTGATCGGCCCCTCCGGGTCCGGCAAGTCGACGCTGTGCCGGTGCCTCAACCGGCTGGAGGCGGCGGACTCGGGCGAGATCCTCGTCGACGGGGTGCCCGTGCCCGCGGAGGGCCGCGCGCTGGCCCGGCTGCGGGCCGACGTGGGGATGGTCTTCCAGAACTTCAACCTCTTCCAGCACAAGACCGTGCTGGAGAACGTGATGCTCGCGCCGATGAAGGTGCGCGGCGTGAGCCGCGCCGAGGCCGAGCGGACCGCCCACGAACTGCTGGCCCGGGTCGGCATCGCCGAGCAGGCCGCCAAGCAGCCCGCGCGGCTGTCCGGCGGCCAGCAGCAGCGCGCCGCCATCGCCCGCGCGCTCGCCATGCGGCCCAAGGTCATGCTCTTCGACGAGCCCACCTCGGCGCTCGACCCGGAGATGGTCGGCGAGGTCCTCGACGTGATGACGGGCCTGGCCGCCGACGGCATGACCATGGTCGTCGTCACCCACGAGATGGGGTTCGCGCGCCGCGCGGCCGACCGCGTGGTGTTCATGGACGGCGGCCGGATCGTCGAGACGGGGGAGCCGAACGCCTTCTTCGACTCCCCCCGGACCGATCGGGCCAGGGACTTCCTGGCCAAGGTACTCACGCACTGATCGCAAAGGATGGTGGACCCCGATGGTGTCCATTAAGCGGGTGGCCGCTGTCGCCGCCGTGGCGATGGCCGGCCTGACGGCCTGTGCCGGGACGGACTCGGCCGGCTCGGCCGTGCCGGGCGCGGGCGCTGGGGCGAGCGAGGGCGGCGGCGGTGGCGTGCTCGCCAAGGCGCCGGTGGCCGCCGCCGCGGACATCCTGCCCGGCTCGACGATGGAGAAGATCAAGCAGCGCGGCGAGCTGATCGTCGGCGGCTCGCTCGACGCGCCGCTGCTGTCCCAGCAGAACCCCGCCACCGGCGAGGTGGAGGGCTTCGACGCCGACCTCGGCAAGGCGCTGGCCAAGTACATCATCGGCCAGCCGAAGGTGAAGATCGTCAACTCGGCGTCCGAGACCCGCGAGGCGCTGCTCGCCAACGGGACCGTGGACGTGGTCTTCCAGACCTACACGATCACCCCGGAGCGGGCCGAACAGGTCTCCTTCGCCGGGCCCTACTACTCCTCGGGCCTGTCCATCGCGGTGAAGAAGGGCACGACGGGGATCTCCTCGCCCCAGGACCTGAACGGCAAGACCGTCATCGCCGGGGCCAACACCCCCGCCATTCCCGCGATCAAGAAGCTCGCGCCGCAGGCGAAGATCATCACCTTCGGCGGCGACCCCGAGTGCGTCCAGGCGCTCAAGCAGGACCGCGGCGTCGCCTACGTGCAGGACGAGACGCTGCTCGTCGCCGACGCCAAGAAGGACCCCGAACTGCAGGTCGTGACCAAGCCGTTCACCCAGGACCCGTACGGCATCGGCCTCAAGCACGGCGACGACCGGTTCAAGTCGTTCGTCAACGACTGGCTGAAGAAGATCCAGGCGAACGGCGTCTGGCAGGACATCTGGAAGAACTCCCTCGGCACGGTCGTGCAGGGCGAGGCCCCCACGCCGCCCGAGATCGGGTCGGTGCCGGGTTCCTGATGTCGGCGCTGCTTGATCACCTGCCCGAGTTCTGGCAGGGGCTGGTCGTGACCCTCCAGATGACCGCGGCGTCGTTCGTCGGCGCCGCGGCCGTGGGGCTCGTGATCGTGGCGATGCGGGTCGGGCCGGTCCCGGTCCTGCGCACGGTCGCGACCGTCTACGTCGAGACCCTGCAGAACCTCCCGCTGCTCGTGCTGCTCGTGCTCGCGGTCTTCGGCCTGCCCGAGATCGGGCTCAAGGCCGGCCTGACCACCACGGCCATCGTGGTGATCGCGCTGTACGAGGGCGCCTACATCGCCGAGGCCCTCCGCTCGGGCGTCAACGCGATCTCCGCCGGTCAGGGCGAGGCGGCCCGCGCCCTGGGGCTGACGTTCGGCCAGTCGCTGCGCCACGTCGTGCTGCCCCAGGCGCTGCGGACCGTCGTGCAGCCGATCGGCAACATCTTCATCGCGCTCACGATGAACACCTCGCTCGCGGCGGCCGTCGGCGTGGTCGAGCTGACCGCCGCCGCCAACCGGGTGAACCTGCTGGAGGCGCAGCCCATCCCGATCTTCGTGGGGGCGGGCCTGGCGTACGCGGCGATCGCCGCCTGCGCCGGGTTCGTGACCGGGCGGCTCGAGCGGCGGCTGGCGGTGGCGCGGTGAGCAACCTGCTGTTCGACGAGCCGGGCCCGCGCGCCCGGCGGCGCATCCGCCTGGCCACCGCCGCGGGCGTGCTGGTGCTGCTCGCCCTGCTGGCCCTGGCCGTGCGCCAGTTCGCCGCCAACGGGCAGCTCGCCGCCGAGCGCTGGCAGCCGTACGCGACCTGGCCGATGTGGCGCTACCTGCTCGGCGGGCTGTGGTCCACGGCGCTGGCCGCCGTCGTGTCCGCCGCGCTCGCGATGGCGGCCGGGATCGCCCTCGCGCTCGGACGGCTGTCGCGGCGCCGGGCGGTCCGCCTGCCGTCCGCCGCGTACGTCGAGGCCGTGCGGACGATCCCGGCGCTGCTGCTGGTCTACCTCGTGCTGTTCGCGCTGCCGAGGTACGGCCTTGACCTGCCGCTGTTCTGGAAGCTCGTGGTGCCGCTGGCCGTGTCCAACGCGGCGGCGTTCGCCGAGATCTTCCGGGCCGGGATCATGTCCGTGGAGCGGGGGCAGGGGGAGGCCGCCCTGGCCCTCGGGCTCACCCACGGGCAGTCGATGCGGCTGGTCGTGCTGCCGCAGGCGGCCCGCCGGGTGCTGCCCTCGATCGTCAGCCAGTCGGTCGGCCTGCTGAAGGACACCTCGCTCGGCTTCGTCGTGAGCTACGCCGAGCTGCTCTACAGCGGCAAGGTGCTGGCCAACTACAACGGCCTGCTCATCCAGACGTACATCGTCGTCGCGCTGGTCTACCTCGTGGTCAACGCGTCGCTGTCCGCGCTCGCCCGTTCCCTCGACCGCTCCGTGGCGGGCAGGGGCGGCCCGCGCAGAAGGATCACCCGTGGCAGGAGAATCATCCGTGTCCCTCGCTGAATACGCCCCGCTCGCGGAGGTCGTGCGGTCCGGCTTCGTGGAGAGCGTCCACTTCGGCGGCGCGGTCGCGCTGTCGGCGGGCGGCGAGGTCGCCGTCGCGCGCGGCCCGGTGGACGAGCCGGTGCTGCCGCGCTCGTCGGCCAAGCCGTTCCAGGCCCTCGCCTGCCTGCTCGCCGGGGCCCACCTGCAGGGCCCCGCGCTCGCGATCGCCGCGGGCAGCCACACGGGGGAGGACTTCCACGTGCGGCTCGTGGCCGAGATGCTCGGCGAGGCCGGACTCGGCTTCGGCGACCTGCGCTGCCCGCCCGACTGGCCGGAGGACGAGGCCGCCCGGCAGGCTCTGGTGCGGGCCGGCCTCGGGCCGTCGCGGGAGCGGATGAACTGCTCGGGCAAGCACGCGGCGATGCTCGCCGCCGCCGTGGCCGCCGGAGCGCCCACCGCCTCCTATCTCGACCCCGGCCACTTCGTGCAGGAGCGGGTCAGGTCGGTGGTGGAGGAGCTGTCGGGGGAGAAGGCCGCCCACGTCGCCGTCGACGGCTGCGGGGCCCCGCTGTTCGGGATCTCGCTGACGGGCCTGGCCCGAGCCGTTCGCGCCATGGTCGTGTCCGCGCCGGGGACGCCGCCGCGCGCGGTCGCCGACGCCATGCGGGCGCACCCGGAGTACGTCGGCGGGACCGGCCACGTGAACACCCGCCTGATGCGGGCGCTGCCCGGCGCCCTGGTGAAGGGCGGCGCCGAGGGAGTGCTGGTCGTGGCGCTCGCCTCCGGGCACGCGGCGGCCGTCAAGGCGATCGACGGCGGCCCCCGGGCGACGACCGCCGTCGCGCTCGCCGCGCTGCGGGCCGCGGGCGCCGACGTCTCGGCGGCGGCCGAGTTCACGACCGTCCCGGTGCTGGGCGGGGGCGTCCCGGTCGGCGAGATCCATGCGGCTTTCTAACGGCCGTTTTCCAGTGGGGGAGAGCATGAGCCTGACGTACGAGATCTGCATCGACAGCACGGCCGGGGCGCTG
The DNA here is from genome assembly GCF_040644495.1 of Microbispora sp. NPDC046973. Classification (NCBI taxonomy): domain Bacteria; kingdom Bacillati; phylum Actinomycetota; class Actinomycetes; order Streptosporangiales; family Streptosporangiaceae; genus Microbispora; species Microbispora sp. NPDC046973. The sequence continues at coordinate 28,515 of NZ_JBEYWQ010000044.1, forward strand.
GCCGCCGAGCGGGCGGGCGCGCACCGTGTCGAGCTGTGCGCCGCGCTGTTCGAGGGCGGCCTGACGCCCACCCTGGGCACGGTCGAGGCCACGCTGGCGGCGGTCTCCTCGATCCGGGTCCACGTGATCATCCGGCCGCGCGGCGGCGACTTCGTCTACGACGAGCACGAGGTCGCGGCGATGGTCCGCGACGTGGCGGCCGTACGCGGCGCCGGGGCGCAGGGCGTCGTGATCGGCGCGCTCACCCCGGCCGGGGAGGTGGACACCGAGGTGTCCAAACGGCTGATCGACGCGGCCGGGGAGCTCTCGGTCACCTTTCACCGGGCCTTCGACATGACGGCCGACCCGTTCGCCGCGCTGGAGACGCTGGCCGGCCTGGGGGTCGACCGGGTGCTCACCTCCGGCCAGGACAGCTCGGCCCTGGAAGGCGCACCGCTGATCGCCGAACTGGTGCGGCGGGCCGGCGACCGGCTGGTCGTCATGCCCGGGGGCGGCATCACGCCGCGCAACGTCAGCCGGGTGGTCGAGACGACCGGGGCCAGGGAGATCCACTTCGCCGCCCTGGTGGACGAGCCCAGCCCGGCCGTCCACCGCAACCCGTACCCCTTCATGGGCGGTGAGCTGCGCCAGCCCGAGTACGTCCGCCGGGTCACCTCGCCCGCCCTGGTCGCGGAGGTGATCACCGCCACCCGGGCGTGAGGCGAAGGCGCCGGGCGGGGCGCGCCGCCGGGTGCTGGGAGACGACCACGCCGACACACCGACCACCCGGGTAGCGCCCTCCGAAGTCCCCGCTGACGACCGGTGCGGCACTGCCTCACCGGTCGTCAGCCCGGTCAGGTCGATCGCCTGGCCGTTGTGATCAGGCCATTCAGCGGATATGCGGCGATAGCTGAGGTGCCTCTCATCCCGCGACTGGTGTCATGCGTGTTCGCGAGGCAGGGCGGCAAGATGGTCGTGCAGGTCAGCGTGACGGAACTGATAGATGGGGCCGACCGTGCGCAGCAGACCCAAGCGGTGGGCGTCGTCGAGGAATGCCATCAGCGTGCGGGGGACGTGTCCCGCCCGGGCGAGACGTCGGATGGTGATTTCGCCGCCCAACCACGCATGATGTTTTCCGCCCACGAGCCCCAACGTGAGCGCGCTCCCGAGCCCGGCCATGAGCCCGTACAAGGGCCCGAGCAGCATCCCGCCCACGAGCCAGAGCGCCGGTGTTCGTAAAAGGGTGAGAGTTCTGTCGGCGTTCCATGTCGACTGGGGCGTGATCGCGATGGTCGTGGACGCGGGTTGTTCCGCCCACTCGAGGAGCCCGAACACGAGCCCGAACACGAGCCCGAAGACGAGCCAGCCCACGAGCCCGAACACGAGCCAGCCCACGAGCCCGAGCACGAGCCCGCCAGGGAGGTTTCTTGCGATGCGTTTGATGAGGCTGGTCGTTCTTCCATGGAGTCGCAGATCGGCATAGCCAGGTGTCTCGTTGACCCATTGCTGGGCGACATGCTCGAACACGAGCCCGGACATGAACCCGCCCACGAGCCCGGTCACGAGCCCCCCCACGAGCCCGGTCCTGAGCCCGAGCAAGGCCCCGATCAACAGCCCGCCCACGAGCCCGCCCACGAGCCCGCCCACGAGCCCGAACCCGCGGGCGATCCGTCGTTGCTGGGCGGGGGTGGTGGTGAGGTTGGCCAGGTTCCACCAGGCGAGGTCGCGGGTGTCGTGTGCGGTCAGTTGGCGGGCGAGGTAGGCCAGGTAGTGGCGGGCCTGGTCGGGGTCCCAGGCGTGGCGGGGGCGGAAGTGCTCAGCGGGGTTGCGGGTGGGGGGCCGGGCGTGGATGGTGGCGGGGATCAGGTGGTCGAGCAGGTGGGCGCGCAGCCTGCCGGGGTCGTCGGCGAAGGGGCCGGTCAGCGGGGCGGGGTCGGTGACGGAGGTGATGTAGACGGTGCGGATGAGCCACAGCCCGAGCGCACTGGAGGCCACCTCGGCCAGGCCCGGCGGGTCGGCGCGCTCCAACGCCTCCAGGATGGGGGTCCAGTCGTGGCGGGGGCGCGGCGGCAGGCAGGTACGCACGTAGGTGGCGGCGGCCTGCGGGGTGAGGGGGCGGGGAGCGATGACCGCGGCGGCGGTCAGCACGTCCCCGGCCTGGTCCAGGGCGGCGGCCAGTTCGCCGGTCCGGCTGGTGAGGATGAACTGGTCGCGGTCGGCGAGGGAGCCGTTGAGTGCGGCGATCACCCCGGCGCGGGCGTCGTCGGGTAGTTCATCCAGCCCGTCCAGGATGGGCAGGATGTGGCCGCGGTCGACCAGCGTCTTGGCCGCGCCGGGCCCGTAGGCGGGGTGGGTCAGGGCCGGGTAGTCCTGGGCCAGCCGGGTGGCCAGCCAGTCGTGCAGCCGCGGGTGGACGGTGGTGTCCCAGCCGGCGATGGCGAACAGTACCGGGACCGGCTCCTCGGGGCGGCGATCGTCGGCCAGGTGCAGCAGCAGCTGCACCGCCAGTGTGGTCTTGCCGCTGCCCGGGCCGCCGGTGATGACCAGCCGGCGGCGGCGCAACGCCCGGAAGTTCTCGGCGAGCTGCGGGATCCGGTCGCTGGTGGCGATGAAGGTCAGCGGCTGGTCGCCGATCAGGCGGGGGTGATCCATCAGGCCCGGGTTGTCGGTCAGTTGCCAGGAGACGGGGATCGGTTCGGGGTCGCCCAGCGATCGGATCGTCGCCTCGGTGCGCCACTGCTCGGCGACCTGGTCGGTCAAAGCCGTCTTCGCAAGGATAATGATCTCCCCGGCTGCGGGCGGCGTACGAGCGGCCTTGCCTCTGGCCCACACGACCACCGGCGCCGCGAGTGCCAGCGCAGCCAGGACGAGGGACACAAGATCGGCACGGTTGACCTTGTCGTCGGGGTCGAGGACATGTGCCACCATGCCCACCGCGACGGCCAGTGCGGCAACTACTGCTCCAGCAACCAGGATCGGCCACCACGATCTACGCCCGTTCACCGACGCATCGTCTCTCGCCAGCGCCGCTCCGCGCGTGAATGGGCACAAATGGTGATTGGAAGGATGCGCGAGGCGTGGACATCGGCCGTCGCAGGCCGGGCAACAGAAGGGGACTGCTTCAGTGCGGGCGGTTTAGACATGCGCCCAGGCATGGTCGTTCGCGGCCACCGACGCCGCGGATGCCCTTGACATTGGCGGCCGGCCCGCCCGCGTCGTGCGCCACCATGCGGTCGACCATGCTCGCCCCCACCATGACCAGGCGGCCCATCAGCGTGTTCGCCGAGCGGCGCGACACCTCGAAGACCGACCATGACCGAGACGACGGTCAAGGCACACGTCAGCCGCGCCGCCGCGGCCGCCGCCCGCTCCGCCCGGCCCGGGAACGTCGCCGACGGCTACCACCCGCCAGGCATGGCGGATGACCGGGCGCGCGTGAGGCAGGAATCGCCGGGCTGTGACCCCTCCCTGCCCGCACCGGGACGAGAGTGGGCAGAGGAGGGAGGATCGGCATGACCGAGCGGCACGAGAACGAGCGGCTGGAAGTGGCGGCGGCCGAGCATGTCGCCCATATGTCCGGGGAGACGGCGGGGCCGAGCCGCCCACGAAGCGGCGGGGGAGGCGGAGGACGGCAGCGCCGGTGAGGCCATGCGGGACGAGGTGACCGGCGGTCAGGAGGGGTAGACCTTGGGCGGGGGGTGAGGCCGATGGCCACTCCGGAGCGCAGCCGGCCCCATCCGGAGCCTGAGGAGGGTGTGCGACACGGCCGGCTGTCCGCCCGTCCCGTCGCGGTGCCGCCTCAGCACGCCGCGCCTCTCGTGCCGGGACTGCATCGCCTGGGCGGACGTGCCCTGTTCTACGTGCCGCCCGCCCCGGGACCCGGCCCGTCCCCGCTCGCCGTCGTGCTGCACGGCGCGGGCGGCGCGGCGGAGCAGGCGCTTGAGTGGCTGCGGCCCCAGGCCGAGGAGCTCGGCGTGCTGCTGCTCGCGCCGCAGGCCGTGTCCGCCACCTGGGACGTGATCGTCGGCGGATACGGGGCGGACGTGTCACGGGTCGACGCCGCGCTGGAGGAGGTGTTCTCCCGCGCGGCCGTCGATCTCGGCGGCGTGGCCGTGGCGGGTTTCTCCGACGGCGCCTCCTACGCCCTGTCGCTGGGCCTGGCCAACGGCGACCTGTTCCACGCCGTGCTGGCGTTCTCCCCGGGGTTCATGGCACCGATGATCCGGCACGGCCGTCCCCGGATCTTCGTCTCGCACGGTGTCTCCGACCGGGTGCTGCCGATCGACCGGTGCAGCAGGCGGCTCGTTCCCGAGCTGCGGGAGAGCGGTTACGAGGTGACGTACGAGGAGTTCCGCGGCGGGCACCAGGCGCCGTCGCAGACGGCCGCCGCCGCGGTCCGCTGGTGGCTGGCGCCCGAGTGAGCGCACGCGGGCGCTCCGGGGCCGGGTGACCCGGCCCCGGCGAACAGGTCCCGGAGAGAGCAGGCCCTACGTGGAGATCACCCAGGCGTCGTCGCTGCTGTCGGCCCCGAGCACGGCGAGGAAGAACTGGTCCATGGTGAGGTTGCCCTCGTGGCCCGAACCCGGGTCCCAGACCTTGAAGTTGTCCGGCACCCAGGGCCAGAAGCCCGGCTCGGACCACTGGTGCCCGCCGAACCCGTGGATGACGATGTAGTGCCGGTAGTACGCCGAACTGCCGGGGGACCAGGGGAGCTGCCCCGGCTTGACCAGCACCGCGACGGGCCGCCCCCGCGAGAGCGACTTCACGACGACCTCGAGGCCCCGGATGCGGGCGAGCCCGGTGCTGGGCACGCGGTAGTCGCCGTAGGGGAAGTCCTGGGAAACGTACCCGTTGAGACCGAGCTTCATCATCCAGGGCATCGTGCCCAGGGCCGTGGTCTCCATGAGGTTCGCCAGGGTGGACTGGGGCGGAGCGGATAGGCCCATCGTGGCGATGATGGTCTGCACGGCGCCGGGTCCGCACCAGTTGGAGTTCTCCTGCTCCTTAGGGGACAGCCGCATGTCGAGCGCGCGCAGGGGCGTCATCCACGTGCCCGCGATGCCCACGTTCGCGTCGACCACCGCGTACGGCCGCCGCAGATCGGTGAACGCGGTGTAGCAGGCGCGCGGGGAGTTCCCGGTCATCGTCGGGCACGAGTCGGAGATGACGGGACCGCCGCCGCCGAACGAGAGCGTGAGGTTGGCCTGGAAGTTGGTGTACGCGCCCGGCTTGACGAAGACGATGGCGCGCACTTGCGTGCGGGCGTCGTTGAACTCCAGGCACGTCTGGTAGCTGGTCCCGTTGTAGACCGCGGTGGCGCTGCAGGTCCTGTTGGCCGCCACCGGATATTCGTGCCAAATTCCGGCCTGGGCCGGAAACGGGAGAGTGATGACCCCCAAGACCGTTCCCGCCAGTAGCGTGAGTAACACAGAGAGCACTTTCCGCACAGTGCCGGGTCCCTTTCGCTAGTCGGTAGCTCGAGCCGCGCCGGCCGGTCCGCGCGCCGAGACCGCCGTCCCGACTCCGCGCGCCCCTCCCTGGCCCGCGCAGCGTGAGGAGGGTGAGCAAACGCCTCCACCGGAGACGTCATGCGGCGCCCTCGCCCCGGCCCCGCCGGTGGCGTCGCCGTCACGACGGGAGCGCGCGGGCCGGGCACGGTGACGGCAGGACCGGCGGGCCCGAGACCACGCGCCCCGTTCTTGATCTTCAGTTTCGGTCCCGACCGTAACCTGCCGGATGAGCCTCCGTCAAGCTCCTTCGGACTATGGGCGACGGTGGTTCGTTCCACACCGTGCTCGCGTTCTCGCCGGGGTTCGCGGCGCCGATTCTCGGCGGGATCCGCAGCGCCGGTGATCCGGGCCCGGCCGTCCTCGCATCTTCGTCTCGCACGGCCTCTCCGCCCGGGTGCCGCCGATCGACCGGTGTGGCAGGCGGCTCGTCTCCCACCCGCTGGAGAGCGGCGACGAGGTGACGCGTGAGGAGTTCGCGGCGGCCGTCCGCCGATGGGCCGCGAAATAACAGCCCCAATTCTATGTAGGTAATGTGGGTTTTAGGCTATGATGCGGCCATGGGAGCATTGCTCGATCTCGTGCAACTGCGAACTTTCGTGGCCATCGCCGAGTGCGGCGGCTTCGGACGGGCCGCGTCCGCACTGCGAACCAGCCAGCCGACGGTGAGCCAGCACGTCCGATCGCTGGAACGCGTCATCGGGCAGCCGCTGGTCGAGCGGACCGGCCGGTCGACCCGTTTCACGGTCGCGGGCGAGGCGCTGCTGGTGGAGGCGCGGCGGCTGCTCGCCGTGCACGACGAGGCCATGGGCCGCCTCGGTGCGGAGCGTCCCGCCACCCTGACCGTGGGCGCGGTCGAGCACGCGGGATACGGGGCGCTGCCCGACCTCCTCGGCGCCCTGATGTCGGCGCTGCCCGCCCAGGATGTCGTGTTCCGGCTGGACCGCAGCACGACGCTGGCCGAGGCGACCCTGCGCGGCACGCTCGACATGGCGCTGATCCTCGGCGTGGTGCCCAACGTCGGGGGCAGGCAGGTCGCCACACTGCCACTGCGCTGGCTCGGGGCCCCGGGCTTGTTCCTCCCGCTTCCGGACCGGCCGGTGCCGCTGGTCGCCTTCCAGGAGCCGTGCGCCCTGCGAGGGCAGGCCGTACGCGTGCTGGAACGCCTCGGCTGGTCGGTTCGCATCACGACGGAGGCCAGCAACCTCGAAGGCGTGCTGGCGGCGGCCCGCGCGCGCCTCGGTCTCGCCCTGCTGCCCATCGCGTACGGCGTCCCGGACGGCCTGGAGGAGATCGCGCCGCTTCCCCCGCAGGAGGCCGTCGGGCTGCGCCTGGTGAGCCGGCAGGGTCTCGACCCGGCCATCGAGGCACGGGCGGGAGAGGCCCTCAACGCCTTCTTCTCGTCTGTCGCGCATTTCCCCGGATCGCGTTCCGGTCAGATTCCCATCGGGAATTCGAATTGATGTCGATCGGCGAATCCGATCGGCTGCGACAATAGAAGTCTTATATTGACCGCACCGCTGGAATATGGTGTGATCTAGCCGCCGGATCGGAAATAAGAATATCCGCCGAACGGTATTTCCCGGGGCATTCGCAGGGTTGGGCTCCGCCCGTGTGACGAGCCGGTGTGACGGGCCGATGCGGCGGACCCGTGCGGCGGGCCCGTGCGGGATGGTGCGGTCCCGCCGCATGGGCCTGACCCGGGTGCCTGCGCACGCCTGTTTCCTCCGCGACTCCCTGTGCCCCCACGTGCGACAGAGAAGGTTCCACCGATGTCACTGAGCGACGACACCGCCATCCGCGTCGACGACGGACCGGTCAGGAGGAGGCGCAGCCTGCGCTCCAGACGCCCGGCCGTCCTGGGGGCCGTGCTGACCGTGATCGCCGTCGCCGCCGTCGTAGTGGCCGTCTCGGCCGGCGGCGGGGAGGAGCGGCCGGCGGGCCGGGCGGCGGGCGGAGGCCCGGTGACCGGCGGCACCCTCACCTACGCCCTGGCCGGCACGCAGGTGTCGCTCGACCCGGCCGTCGCGGCCACCGCGGTGACCGGCCTGATCGACCGCAACATCTTCGACTCCCTGGTCGTGCAGATCGGCCCGGACACCTTCGGGCCCTGGCTCGCGACGAAGTGGACCGTGTCCGCCGACGGGAAGACCTACACGTTCACCCTCAGGGAGGGCGTCGCCTTCCACGACGGCACACCGTTCACGGCCGAGGCCGTCAAGGCGAGCCTCGACCACGTGGTGGACCCGGCCACCAAGTCCGCCTACGCCGCCTCGCTGATCGCGCCGTACGAGAAGTCGCGTGTGGTGAGCGACCACGTCGTCGAGGTGACGCTGAAGCGGCCCTTCACCCCGTTCCTGCAGGCGCTGTCGGTGCCCTACCTGGGCATCCAGAGCCCGGCGGCGCTCACGAAGCCGGTCGCGGACTACCGGCCGGTCGGCACCGGCCCCTTCTCCTACGCATCCTGGGAGAAGGACAAGCGCGTCACGCTGCGCAGGAACGCCGGATACGCCTCGCCTCCCGCCGGCGCGTCCCACCAGGGGGCGGCCTACCTCGACACCCTGGTGTTCGAGTTCGTCCCGGAGGACGCCACCCGGTGGGGCGCCCTCACCAGCGGGCAGGTGCAGGCGATCGCCGGCGTACCCCCGGTGAACGCGGGAAAGCTCCGTTCCCTCGCCGGTTTCACCCTGAATTCCCAGGAGACTCCAGGCCTGAATTACAACCTCTATCTGAACCAGACCCGCGGGCCGCTGCGGGACGTGCGCGTGCGGCGCGCACTGTCGGCCGCGGTGAACGTCGAAGAACTCGTGCGCAACATCTATTTCGGTCATTTCCCGGTCGCGCGCAATCCGCTCAGCCGCACCACGGCGGCCTACGACCCGACGGCCGAGAGCGAACTGGCGTCGTACGACCCGGCCGAGGCGAAGCGGCTGCTCGATGAGGCGGGCTGGACGAAGACGGACGCCGACGGCTACCGCGCCAAGGACGGCAAGACCCTCACCCTCACCTGGCCCTACTGGGCGGAAGGCAACAAGGAGCAGCGCGACGTGCTCGCCGAGGGCATCCAGGCCCAGGCCAAGCTCGTCGGCATCAGGATCGAACGACCGCCCGTGGACACCGGGGCGTTCGTCGGCAAGTACCTCATCGGGGGCGCCTACGACCTGGTGGATGTGAGCTTCGCCCGGCCCACACCCGACGTGCTGCGCTTCGCGTTCGCCTCGGGCAACACCTATGCCAAGGCCGGCGGCAACGTCGCGCTGGTGGACTCGCCGCAGATCGACACATGGGTGGAGGAGGCGGCGGAGACCTCCGACCCGGCCACGGCGGACAAGGATTACGCCGCTGTGCAGCACGAGGTGCTCCGGCAGGCGTACGTGCTGCCGCTCTACACTCCCGTGCAGCTCACCGCCTTCTCGGCGAAGGTGCGCGGCGTCGCCTTCGACGCCCAGACCTACCCGGTCTTCCACGGCGCCTGGCTGGGGGCCTGATTTCGATGGCTCCGCTGGCTCGCCGGCTGACCCGCAGGCTGGTGCTGACCCTCTTCGTGCTGTGGGGCGCCGCGACGCTGGCCTTCGCCGGCATGCGGCTGGTGCCCGGAGACCCCGCCCGGATCATCGCGGGCGGGGTCCAGGCCAACGCCACCCCCGAGGTGCTCGACGCGATCCGCGACCAGTACGGCCTGCGCGAGCCGGTCGCCGTGCAGTACGCCCTGTTCCTCGGGCGGCTTCTGCGTGCCGACCTCGGCGGCTCCTACCAGCTCGGCAGGCCGGTGAGCCGCGTGATCGGCGAGCAGATCGGCCCTACCCTGTCCCTCGCGGCGGGGGCGGCCCTCCTCGGCTTCTGCCTGGCGGTCGCGCTGGCCCTGATGACGGCGGGCAGGCCGCGCGTGCGGGCGATCTCCCGCACCCTGGAGTTCTGCTCGATCTCGACGCCGAACTTCTGGATCGGCATCCTGCTGCTGGCCGGGTTCTCCTTCCACCTGCGCTGGTTCCCGGTGCTCGGCGACGCAGGGGCGGCCGCGCTGGTGCTGCCGTGCGCCGCGCTCGCGCTGCCCATCGCCGGTGTGCTGGCCCAGGTCACCAGGGAGGGTCTCGAACGCGCCCTCGACCAGCCGTTCGCGCTGACCGCCAGGTCGAGGGGCGCCACCGAGCACCGCATCCGGGTGCGCCACGCGCTGCGGCACGCCGCGCTGCCGGTGCTCACGCTCTCCGGCTGGGTGCTCGGGGAGCTTCTCGCCGGGACGGTCGTCGTGGAGACCGTCTTCGCCCGCCAGGGCCTCGGCCACGTCGTGGTGGCGGCGGTGCGCGGGCGGGACTTCCCGGTGGTGACGGGCGTGGTCGTGCTCTCCGCGCTCACGTTCTCGCTGATCAACACCGGACTCGACCTGCTCTACGGGCTCGTCGATCCCCGCATCCGGGAGGCCGTCGCGTGATCGCCCCGGGCTCGTACGGCGTACCGCTCCCACGCGTGCGGGTGGAGGCCGCGCAGGTGGGCCTGGCACTGGCCGTCGCGTTCTTCGCGATCGTCTGCCTCGCCGCCCTCGCCCCCGGCCTGCTCGCCCACGGACCGGACCAGGTGAACCCCGCCCTCGCGCTGCGCGGTCCGATGGCGGGCCACCCGCTCGGCACCGACCAGCTCGGCCGTGACGTGTTCGCCCGGCTGGTCTTCGGCGCCCGGCCGTCGCTGCTGGTCGGCGTCGGCTCCACCCTGCTGGCCGGGCTCGCGGGCTCCGCCTGGGGCCTGCTGGCGGTGCTCGGCGGCCGCCTCGCCGGCGAGGCGGCCATGCGGCTGGCCGACGTGCTGCTGTCGTTCCCGGCGATCCTGATGGCCCTGCTCGTCGTGGCCGTCCTCGGGCCGGGCACGCGCAACGCCGTCCTGGCCATCACTGTGGCGCTCGCACCGGGCTTCGCCCGCGTCGTGCGGGCGCAGGCGCTGGTGGTCCGCGGCTCGGCGTACGTGCGGGCGGCGGTCAACCTGGGGCTGACGCCTGCCAGGATCCTGCTGCGGCACATCGCGCCCAACGTCGTCGCGCCGCTGCTGATCCTGGCCACGATCAACGTGGGCACCGCGCTCATCGCCGGGGCCTCGCTGAGCTTCCTCGGGCTCGGCCCGCAGCCGCCCGCCCCCGAATGGGGGGCGATGCTCGCACAGGCGCGCGACTACCTCGACGTGAGCTGGACCCTGGCCCTGTTCCCCGGGGCGGCCATCACGCTGACCGTCATGTCCGCCACCGTCGTGGGGCGGGCCCTGCAGGCCCGCTACGAAGGGCGGGAGGCCGGATGACCGAGGCGCCGCTGCTGGAGGTGGCCGGGCTGTCGGTCGACTTCGCCACCCGGCGCGGCGTCGTGCGGGCCGTGCGCGACGTCGACCTGTCCCTGCGCGCGGGGGAGTGCCTCGCGGTCGTGGGCGAGTCGGGCTCGGGCAAGAGCGTCACCGCACGGACGCTGCTCGGCCTCGCCGGTCCGGGCGCGCGGGTGCGGGCGCGGACGCTGTCCTTCGAGGGGCGCGACCTGCGCCGGCTGAGCGGCCGAGAGTGGCGGCGGCTGCGCGGGCGTCGCATCGGCTATGTGCTGCAGGACGCGCTGACCTCGCTCGACCCGCTCCGCCGGGTCGGGCACGAGGTGGCGGAGGCACTGGAGGTGCACGGCCTGGCGGGCCGCGACGACCTCGACGACCAGGTGATCGGACTGCTCGCCGAGGCGGGTGTGCCGGACCCCGGCGTGCGGTTCCTGCAGTATCCGCACGAGCTGTCCGGCGGGCTGCGGCAGCGCGCCCTGATCGCCTCCGCGATCGCCGCCCGCCCGTCGCTGCTGGTCGCGGACGAGCCCACCACGGCCCTCGACGTCACCGTGCAGGCGCAGGTGCTCGACCTGCTCGGGGAGCGCGCGCGGGCGGGCACCGCGGTGCTGCTCATCAGTCACGACCTGGCGGTGGTGGCCCGGCTCGCCGATCATGTCGCCGTCCTCTACGCGGGACTCGTCGTGGAGCGGGGACCGGCGGACGCGCTGCTGCGGGCCCCCGCCCACCCCTACACCGCCGATCTGCTGGCCGCCGTGCCCGCCGTGGACGGCCCGGCGCTGAAGCTGCCCCTCGTCCGCACCGGCCCTCCGGCCGCCGAGGGCTGCCCCTACGCGCCGCGATGCGCGCTGGCCGACGACCGCTGCCGCACCGAGCCGCCGCCGCTCGTGCCGTACGGGCCGGGACGGGAGGTCCGCTGCTTCCACGCCGGGCGGGACCGGCCCGCCCCGCCCGCCTCCGGCGAACCGGCGCCGCCGCCCCGGGTGAGGGAGCATGCGGTCGTCTCGGCGCGGGGGGTCACCAAGCGCTACCGCTCCCCGGACGGCTCGTGGCGCACGGCCGTGGACGACGTGTCGTTCGACCTGCGCGCGGGCGAGGCGCTGGGCCTGGTCGGCGAGTCGGGGTCGGGCAAGAGCACCACCGCCAGGATCGTGCTGGCCGAGATCGCTCCCGACGCCGGGACCGTGCTGCTCGGCGGCGAGGCGTGGAGCGGGGCACGGGAGCGCGCCCGCCGCGCCCGCCGCTCCCGCATCCAGCTCGTCGACCAGGACCCGCTCAGCTCGTTCGACCCGCGGTTCACTGTCGAGCACGTTGTCGGGGAGGCGGTGCCGGGACGGATTCCGCGGCGCCTGCGGCGCGACCGGGTCGCCGGGCTGCTCGCCGAGGTCGGGCTGGACGACACCCTGCTGGACCGGCGCCCTGCCCAGTTGAGCGGCGGCCAGCGTCAGCGGGTGGCGATCGCCCGGGCGCTCGCCCCGGGGCCCGAGGTGATCGTCTGCGACGAACCGGTCTCCGCGCTCGACGTCACCGTCCAGGCGCAGATCCTGGCCCTGCTCGCCCGGCTGCGGCGCGAGGCCGGGGTGGCGCTGCTGTTCATCTCGCACGACCTGGGCGTCGTCCGCCAGGTCTGCGACCGGGTGGCGGTGATGAAGGACGGGGCCCTGGTCGAGACCGGCGACGTCGCGGACGTCTTCCACGCCCCGCGTGCCGCCTACACCGCCGAACTGCTCGCCGCCGTCCCGAGGATCGACGCGGGGCGGGCGGCGGGACGAGCCGCACCCGCAATGAATCTGGAGGGCCTGCCATGACCTCATCCACCCCCGGCCCGCACGCCGTCCTCGTGACGGGCGCGGCCTCGGGCATCGGCCGGGCGACCGCCGAGTTGTACGCCGAGCGCGGCGTCGCCGTCCTCGCCGTGGATCACGACGAGCGCGCGCTCAAGGAACTCGCGAGGCTCGACCGAGTGGTGACGCTGGCCGGCGACGTGTCCCTGGAGGAGACCAACGTGGCCGCGGTCGCGCTGGCGGAGCGGGAGTTCGGCCGGCTCGACGCGGTCGTGCTCAATGCCGGCATCGGCGGCACCCGGCCGTGGGAGTCGCCCGGCGCGGTGGAGGCCGCCGACCGCATCCTCGCCGTCAACCTCCGCGGGCCGATCCTGGGCATCTGGGCCGCCGCGCCCGCGCTTCGGGCGGCGGGAGGCGGTGCGATCGTCGTCACCGCCTCCGTCGCCGGTCTGCGCGCCGACCCCGGCAACTGGGCCTACAACGCCTCGAAGGGCGCGGTGATCAATCTCGTCCGCGCCGCGGCCATCGACCACGCGCCCGACGGCATTCGGGTCAACGCCCTCGCCCCCGGGCTCACCTGGACGCGCATCAACGCGGGCGTCCGCCAGGACCCGGTGCTCACCGCCGAGATCGAGCGCCGCGTGCCGCTCCAGCGGTTCGCCGAGCCCCGCGAGCAGGCCGAGGCCGTCTGGTTCCTCACCTCGCCCGCCGCCTCGTACGTCACAGGAACCACGCTGGTCGTCGACGGCGGCCTCGACGCGAGCCTCGGAATCCTCCCGCTGCCGGCCGTACGCCGGTGACCCTCGTACCGACCAGAAAAGGAGATCGCCCGTGAGCACCACGGAGACGAGCACCACGGAGACGAGCACCACGGAGACGAGCACCACGGAGATCAACCGCGCGGTGGCCAGACGCTTCTATGAGGAGGTCGTCTCGCAGGGCCGGCTCGACGTCCTCGGCGAAATCATCGCCGAGGACGCGACGGACGCCGCCGGGCCGGCCGGGGGCAACCTGGGGCGGGACGGGTTCGTCCGGCACATCACCTGGCTGCGTTCGGCGGTCGAGGGCGTGACCGCGACCGTGACGGACACCCTCGCCGAGGGCGACCGGGTCGTCGTCTACTGGACCATCGAGGGGATCCAGCGCGGCGAGGTGTTCGGCGCCCCGCCGAGCGGCCGCCGCTTCACCGGCCAGAGCATCAGCACGATCCGGTTCCGCGACGGCCGGATCGTCGAGTACGAGGTCCTCCCCGACCGTCTGGGCATCGTGCAGCAGCTCACGGCCTGAGCCGGAAGGGGGCGCGGCGGCCGAGCCTCAGGTGCGGGTCCACCTCTGGTTCGCGCCGCCGTTGCAGGTCCAGGTCTGCACCTTGGTGCCGTTGGCCGTCTGGTTGCCGTTCACGTCCAGGCACAGGCCCGACTGGACGCCGACGACGGCGCCGGTGGAGCTGTTGAGCGTCCACTTCTGGTTGGCGCCGCCGTTGCAGTCCCAGACGCCTACCGTGGCGCCCGCCGTGGTCCTCTGGTCGAACACGTCGAGGCACTTGGTCCCGCCGAACGTGCGCAGTTCGCCGGAGGAGGTGAGGGACCACTTCTGGCCCGCGCCGCCGTTGCAGTCGTAGATCTGCACGAGCGAGCCGTTGACCGCGGCGCCGCCGGCGACGTCGAGGCAGCGGCCCGACTGGCCGCCGACGAGCGCGAAGCTCTGCGGGGCCGGTGCGGCCGCCCAGGTGCCGGTCGCCGTGTCGATGGTCCAGGAGTCGTAGAACGCGCTCATCGAGGCGGTGGAGCCGCTGATCGTGAGCGGCAGCCAGACAGGAGTGGAGCTGTTGAGGTCGGTGGGGTTCCACCGGTCGCCGATGTAGACGTACGTGGTGCCCGACGAACCCGAGACGGGCACGACGGAGGAGGTCTGGGAGTCGAACGTGCGGCTGCCGGCGGGGGCGAAGGTGGTGAATCCGCTCCACGGCCCGGATAGCGAGCCGGCGGTGGCGTAGACGTTGTCGTTGGTGGACCAGCCCGTCAGGTGCGAGGCGAACAGGAAGTAGCGTCCGTTCACCTTGACCATCGCCGGGGACTCCAGGTCGGCGAGCACCGCCGTCGTGCTCACCGCCTGTGTGTAGTCGGTGGAGAGCCGGTCGATGCGCAGGCCGTGGCTGCGGTCCTCGGTCAGCAGGTAGGCCGTGCCGTCGTCGTCCTTGAACAGGCCCAGATCCCGGCTCTCGTACCCGAGCGGGCGGGAGGAGCCGCGGTAGGTGTACGGCCCGCAGGGCGTCGAGCTGGTGGCCACCCCGGCACGCGCGTCGCTGTAGGAGGTGTTGTCGATGTGCACCCACATCACGTACTGGCCGGTCGCGGAGTTGTAGATCACCTTCGGCCGCTCCACGATGCGCCCGGCGGCGAGATCGCCGCTGCTCTGCCGGCTCAGCGCGTTGCCCACCCGGGTCCACGTGGCCAGGTCGGTGGAGGAGTAGCAGGCGACCGCGGTGAACGTGGCCCCGGCGGTCTTGTCCTCCCCGACCATGTAGTACGTCGAACCGACCTTGAACACGCCGGCGCCGTGCGCCTGCAGCCGGTTGCCCGCCGTGTCGTACCACAGGACGCCGGGGCGAAGCGTCGCGGCGGCGGCGAACCCGGGGGCGGGCGTGAACAGCCCGGCCATCGTCAGGACGGCCGTGCCGAGCGCCGTGAACCACGCGAGTATTCGTCTCATGGTCGCCTTGTCTGGTGGAAGGGGCGGCCGGGGTCACGGTCGGCGCAGCCGGACCGCCCGGGCCCGGGATGCCGCATCGGGGTGTTGCGGCATCACCCGGCCCGCGGGGGACCGAACGCCGGCTTCCGGCTTCGGGCGTCCCCGGACCATAGCCACGGTCCGGGGACGGGGCAATGCCCGGCTCACCCTCCTGCCGGTCCGCCCGCGCTGACCTCGGCCCTGGTCGTCCGCCGCCGCCGGACGACTCGAAACTTTCACGAGGCGGCGACGCAGGTGCCGTCACGCGGGGGTCCTGCCCGATCCCGACCACGATCGGGCCGTCTTCTCGCCGCAGGTGAACCGGGACACGCGTACGCGAGCGTGGCGGACCGCCGGTTTCGGCCTGCCGCCGCGCTCGCGATCACCGCCGGGGCGGCGGCAGCAGACCGGTGCTCGCGGTCAGCCCGCCGTCCACCGGCAGGGTCACCCCCGTGATGTAGGACGCGGCCGGCGAAGCGAGGAACCAGATGGCCTCCGCCTGCTCGCGGGGCCGTGCCCAGCGGCCCATGGGGATGCGCTTCGTCAGCTCCGCCACCAGGCCCGGGTCGTCGTGGTGCACCGCCGTACGCGGGGTGTCGGTGAGCCCGGGCGCGACGGCGTTGATCCGGACGCCGTCGGCCGCGTAGTCGATGGAGGTGCCCCGCACGAGGTTGACCAGCGCGGCCTTGGTCGCGTTGTAGGCCCAGACGCCCGGGTCGCCGCCCAGCCCCGACACCGACGCGGTCAGCACGATCGCGCCACCTCCCCGGGAGCGCAGCACCGGCGCGGCGGCACGGATGCCGAGCACCGGGCCGCGCAGGTTGACCGCGACCATGCGGTCGAACCGCTCCATCGCGCCGGGGGACTCCAGGGGAGGCGTGCCGCCGACGCCCGCGTTGAGCACCACTGCGTCGAGGCCCCCGAAGCGGTCGAGCGCGAGGCGGACCGCCGCCTCGTTGACGGCCTCCTCCGCCACGTCCCCGGCCAGCGGCACGATCCCGGGGTCTCGCGCGAGCTCGGCGAGTGGCGGCTCGGCGAGGTCGACCGCGACCACGCCGTGGCCGCGCTCGGCGAACAGCTCCGCGACCGCCCGCCCGATGCCCGCCGCCGCGCCGGTGACGACGGCCGCGGATCCTGTCACGCGGCGGGCTCCTCGCGCTCCTCGGTCTCCTCGGGTCCCTCGATCCGGAGCGTGCCGATCCAGGCGCGGATCGCCTCGGCGGTCGTGCCCGCGTGCTCCTCCAGCGTGGTGAAGTGGTCGCCGGGGATGTCCACGGCATCGTGCGCCACTGGCCAGTACGCCTGCCAGCGGGTCGGGTCGTCCGCCTCGACCGTGGTGCCGCGCAGCGGCTCGACGGCACGCAGCAGCAGGATCGGGGTGTCCACCGGCTTCGGCTGCCAGCCGATGAACAGCCGGTTGTAGACGCCCATCGTCGTCAGCCGTGCGTCGTGGAGGGTCATGTCGAACCGGTCGATGCGTTCGAGCATGCCGCCGATCATCGCGCCCTGCCACCAGTCCATGCCGTCCTGCGCGGAGGCGTCGATCGGGTAGCTGTCGATCAGTGCCAGCCCGGCCGGCCGCAGGCCCTGCTCCTCCAGGGCCACCGTGACGGCGTGCGCCACGCAGCCGCCCATGGATCGGCCCACGACGACGAACGGCTCGTCGCCCACGCACTCGCGCAGGCCCTCGACGTTCATCTGGACCAGCGTCTCCAGCGAGTCGGGCAGCGCGTCGTCATCCCCGTCGGTGAAGCCCGGTGACGGCACCACGTACACGTTCCGGTCGTCGCGGAACGCCTGACCGAACCGGGAGTACTCGTGCGGCCCGGAGATCGCGCTGAGCGCGGGGAAGCAGACCACGCAGACCCTGCCAGGTCCCGTGGCCAGCCTGACCGGCGGCAGTGCGTAGCGGTCCCGGTCCGGTGCGCCGAAATGGCTTCGCGCGTGCGACGCCGCCACGAGCAGCTGTGCCGCCTCGTCGTGCTTGCCCGTCACGTGCATCCGCCGGTGCAGGGCGGCCAGGCCTCCGCCGGACCCCGCGCCCGTACGGCGGGCCGGTCCGGCCGGGCCGCTCGCCGAGCCGGGCAGCTCCCGGTCCAGGTAGGCCGCGATGGCGTGGGGGGTGGGGTGGTCGAAGGTGAGGGTGGCGGGGAGGCGGAGGGTGGTTTGGGTGGTGAGTCGGTTGCGGAGTTCGACGGCGGTGAGGGAGTCGAGGCCGAGTTCGATGAGGGGGCGGTCGGCGGGGATGGCGGTGGGGTTGGGGTGGGTGAGGACGGTGGCGGCTTCGGTACGGACCAGGTCGAGCAGGGCGTGGGTCCGCTGGTCCGGCGCGAGCCCGGCGAGCCGGGCGGCGAGGGCTGGTCCCCCGGCCGCCGCGTCGCGTACGGCGGGGCGGGCCTGCCGTACGAGCCCGCGCAGCAACGGCGGCGGGGTCTCGGCCGTGGCCGTCAGGGCGGTCGGGACGACCAGGGGCAGGCCCTGGTCGCGGAAAGCGACGGCGTCGAACAGGGCGAGAGCGTGCGCGACGCTGAGCGGGCTGAGCCCGGTCCGCTTGATCCGCGCGTGGTCTACCGAGGTCAGGTTGGTGGTGAGGGTGCTGGTGTGGGCCCATAGTCCCCAGGCGAGGCTGGTGGCGGGCAGGCCGGTGGTGTGGCGGTGGTGGGCGAGGGCGTCGTGGAAGGTGTTGGCGGCGGCGTAGTTGGCTTGGGCGGCGCCGCCGAGTTGGCCGCTGATGGAGGACAACAGGATGAAGGCGGCGAGGTTGTGGTGGGTGGTGTGGTGGTGGAGGTGGTGGGCGCCGTCGATTTTGGGGGCGAGGACGGGGTGGAGGTGGTCGGGGGTGAGGGTTTGCAGGGGGGTGTCGTGGGTGATGCCGGCGGCGTGGATGACGGCGGTGAGCGGGTGGTCGTTGGGGATGGAGGTGATGAGGTCGGCGACGGCGTTGGGGTCGGTGATGTCGGTGGCGGTGACGGTGACGTGGGCTCCGGCGGTGGTGAGTTGGTGGATGAGGGTGTCGGCGCCGGGGGTGTGGTGGCCGCGTCGTCCGAGGAGGTGGAGGTGGCGGATGCCGTGTCGGGTGGTGAGGTGGTGGGCGAGGAGGGCGCCGATGCCGGTTAGGCCGCCGGTGATCAGGACGGTGCCGTCGGGGTTCCATGCGCGGGGGTGAGCGGTGTCGGCGTTGTGGGTGGGGTGGGTGGTGAGGCGGGGGGTGAGCAGGGTGGCGGTGCGGATGGCGGTGTGGGGTTCGTCGTGGTGGTGGGCGGTGGTGGTGGCTTGGGGCAGGGTGGTGAGGGAGTCGGGGTGGTTGTCGTGGTCGATGAGGTGGATGCGGCCGGGGTGTTCGGTCTGGGCGGAGCGGACCAGGCCCCAGACGGGTGCGGTGGCCAGGTCGATGGGGTCGTCGTCGCGGGCGGCGACGGCGTGGTGGGTGAGGACCAGCAGGCGAGAGCCGGCGAGGCGGTCGTCGGCCAGATAGGTCTGCAGGGTCTGCAGCGTGTCTTCGACCACCACGTGCGCGGCGCCCACTGGGCTGTCGTGGTCGGGTCTGTGGCCGAGATGGGCGTGGATCGGCAGGACGATCAGGTCGGGCACAGGATCGGTGGCGCTGTCGGCGGCGCCGATCGCGTCGGTCAGGGCGGTCAGGTCGTCGTAGTACGCCGCGGTGGTGGTCTGGCGTAGTTCGTCGTAGAGCGTGCGGTCGCCGAGCACCGCCCATGTTTCGCGCGCCGCCGGCACGAGATCAAGCGGTGACCACTCCACGCGGTAGAGCCCGTCGTGTTTCGTCGCTCCGACGTCCAGCTGGTCGGCCGCCACAGGACGGACCTGCAACCGGTCGATCGAGACGACCGGCGCACCGGTGGGGTCGGCGGCCTGGAGCGACAGCGATCCGGCGTCGCCCAGCCGGACGCGCACCCGAAGATCGGTGGCGGCGACAGCGTGCAGGCGGACCCCGCTCCAGGCGAACGGCAGGTTGCTGTGCCCGCTCGGCGTGCCGTCCAGCCAGCGCAGGGCGGCCCCGTGCAGTGCCGCGTCGAGCAGCGCGGGGTGCACGCCGTAGTCCGTCACGTCGCCGCGTTCCTCCTGGGGGAGGCAGACCTCGGCGAACAGTTCGTCGCCGCGCCGCCAGGCGGCGCGCAGCCCCCGGAACGCCGGGCCATACCGCAGCCCCGCCTCGTGCAGGCGGTCGTACGCGGTGCCGAGTTCGATCCGCTCTGCACCCGCCGGAGGCCAGGTCGTGAGGTCGAAGCCGGGCTCGATGTCGTCCTTGACCAGTACGGCGGTGGCGTGGCGGGTCCAGTCTCCGGTGTCGCCGTCCGGTCGGGAGTAGATCTCCACGGTGGGCCGGTCGGAGCCGGCGACGATGATCTGCACCTGCACGCCGCCGTTCTCCGGCAGGGCCAGTGGGGTGTGGAGGACGAGTTCGTCGATGGCGGTGTGGCCGGTGTGGTCGGCGGCGTGGAGGGCGAGGTCGAGGTAGGCGGTGCCGGGGAGGACGGGGGTGTCGAAGACGGTGTGGTCGGCGAGCCAGGGGTGGGTGGTGAGGGAGAGCGTGCCGGTGTAGACGGTGGT
This sequence comes from Microbispora sp. NPDC046973, assembly GCF_040644495.1. Lineage (NCBI taxonomy): Bacteria > Bacillati > Actinomycetota > Actinomycetes > Streptosporangiales > Streptosporangiaceae > Microbispora > Microbispora sp. NPDC046973. The sequence continues at coordinate 48,382 of NZ_JBEYWQ010000044.1, forward strand.
GTGGTCGTGGGCGAGGGTGAGGGCGGCGCCGAGCAGGGGGTGGGCGGTGGTGGTCAGGCCCAGGTGTGTGGGGTCGGTGTGGGTGGCCGGTGGGGTGAGCCAGAGGTGTTCGTGCTGGAAGGCGTAGGTGGGTAGGTCGACGGTGGTGGCTTGGCCGTGGAGGGTGGTCCAGTCGGTGGGGGTGCCGTGGGTGTGGGCGTGGGCGGCGGCGGTGACGACGGTGTGGGGTTCGGGGCGGTCGCGGCGGAGCACGGGGACGGCGACGATGTCCTGCTCACCGTCCAGGGTCTCCCGGATCAGACCGCTGAGGACACTGTCGGGCCCGATCTCCAGGAACGTCCGCACTTCCTCGCCCGGCTCCCGGCCCTCGTGCAGTCGCCGTACGACGTCGGCGAAGCGGACGGGGTTGCGCAGGTGGCGGGCCCAGTAGGAGGGGTCGGTGAGGTCGGCGGGGGTGGCGGCCTGGCCGGTGAGGTCCGAGACGAAGGGGATGACCGGCCCGGTGGGCGGGGTGAGGGACAGCCCGGCGACGGCGTGTTGGAACTCCTCGAGGATGGGGTCCATGTGGGGGGAGTGGAAGGCGTGGCTGACGGTCAGGGGCCGGACGTTGTGCCCATGGTGGCGGAAGTGTTGGGTGAGTTGGGTGACCGCCTCGGTGTCGCCGGAGATGACGGTGGAGGTGGGGGTGTTGAGGGCGGCGATGGTGACCCGGCCTTGGTAGCGGGCCAGTTCGGGCGTGATGTCCGCCTCTCCTGTGTTGATGGCGGTCATGGCGCCGCCTGGGGGGAGGGTGTGCATGAGGCGGGCGCGGGTGGCGACGAGGGCGGCGGCGTGGGGGAGGGTGAGGATGCCGGCGGTGTGGGCGGCGGCGATGGCGCCGATGGAGTGTCCGGCGACGGCGGTGGGGGTGATGCCCCAGGT
>NZ_JBEYWQ010000045.1:0-45427 GCF_040644495.1 Microbispora sp. NPDC046973
CGGGGTGCAGATGCATCTCGACTTCACCGTCGAGATCGACGGGTCCGCCAAGCCCGCCTGCGTCGCCCGGGCGATCTACCGGCACTACGCCTGACCTGTCCCGCCTGGCACCGGCCACCCGGCGGTCGCCCCGGCCGCCGGGTCGTCCGTTTGTTCTCGCCGCGGCTGGACGAGGTCGGGCAGGCCGATGTGGCGGTGGTGGGCGTGCCCTTCGACAGCGGGGTCTCCTACCGCCCCGGCGCCCGGTTCGGCCCCTCCGCCGTCCGCGAGGCCAGCCGCCTGCTGCGGCCGTACCACCCGGGCCTGGACGTCTCGCCGTTCGCGGCGATGCAGGTGGCGGACGCGGGCGACATCGCGTGCAACCCGTTCGACATCCGGGAGGCGGTCGAGACCGTCGAGGAGGCCGCCTCCGGGCTCATGGAGGGCGGCACCCGGCTGGTCACGATCGGCGGCGACCACACGATCGCGCTGCCGCTGCTGCGGGCGGCCGCCCGGCGGCACGGCCCGGTCGCGCTGCTGCACTTCGACGCGCACCTCGACACCTGGGACACCTACTTCGGGGCCGAGTACACCCACGGCACGCCGTTTCGCCGGGCGGCCGAGGAGGGCATCCTCGACACCGAGGCGGTGTGCCACGTCGGCACCCGCGGCCCGTTGTACGGCAAGAAGGACCTCGACGACGACCGCCGGCTGGGTTTCGGCATCGTGACCAGCGCCGACGTGATGCGCAGGGGCGTGGACGAGGTCGCCGACGCGCTTCGGCAGCGGATCGGGAGCCGACCGCTCTACCTCTCGGTCGACATCGACGTGCTCGACCCGGCGCACGCGCCCGGCACCGGCACGCCCGAGGCCGGAGGGCTGACCAGCCGGGAACTGCTGGAGATCCTGCGCGGCCTCGCCGGCGCCGATCTGGTCGGCGCCGACGTCGTGGAGGTCGCGCCCGCCTACGACCACGCCGAGATCACCTCCGTCGCGGCCTCCCATGTGGCCTACGACCTGATCGGCCTGCTCGCGCTCAAGGAGAAGTGAGCGACACGGAGGCGACGAAGGGGCTCCCCGCCGCCGCCGTCCAGCGGAGCCCCGTCACCGATCTTCTTGGTCGAGCGTGCCCTGCGCCTCCCTCGAAAGGTCCTGCCAGTCGGCCCAGGTCTTGAGCCGGTCGGCGTAGACCTGCTGGAGCATCGGGTAGAAGCCGAGGCCGAAGAGCACCCGCAGGGGCGGGTTGTCGGAGTCGACGATCTTGAGAAGCGCCCGGGCCGCGGCGGCGGGGTCGCCGGCGGGCTGCTTTCCCGCGAACGCGGCGAGGCGCCGGCGGACACCGTCGTAGACCGGGTCGGCCTCGGCCACGTGGCCGTTGTCGAGGGGATCGGGGTTCTTGCCCGACCGGGTGGCGAAGCCGCCGGGCTCGATCACGGTCACCTTGACGCCGAAGTCCGCGACCTCGTGGGCGAGGGTCTCGCCCAGGGCTTCCAGGGCCCACCTGGAGGCCTGGTACGCGCCGCCGAGCGGCATCGCGATGAGCCCGGCGGCCGAGGACATCTGGATGACGTGTCCCGATCCCTGCTCGCGCAGGTAGGGCAGCGCGGCCTGGATCACCCACACCGCGCCGAACAGGTTGGTCTCGAACTGGTCGCGCAGGTGCTGCTCGGTCAGCTCCTCGATCGCGCCGATCTGGGCGTAGCCGGCGTTGTTCACGATGACGTCGAGACGGCCGAAGTGCTCCTTGGCCCGCTTCACGCCCTCGAAGACGGCCGCCTTGTCGGTCACGTCCAGTTCGAGCGCGAGCACCGCGTCGCCATAGGCGGCGGCCAGCTCGTCGAGGCTCGCCATGTTCCGCGCGGTCGCGGCCACCTTGTCACCGCGGGACAGGGCGGCCTCGACGAACTCGCGGCCCAGACCGCGGGACGAACCGGTGACGAACCAGACCTTGCTCATGATGTCTTTCCGTTCTTTCTGCGGTTGTCTTGCTGTTTCACCCCCTAGACACGCAACGCGGCACGGATCTGACAGCGGCCGAGTGTGACCTGCGTCTCTCCGGCGGTCGTGGCACAGCACGCCCGCGGCCCGTGGGCCTCGCGCCCGGGGAGGGTAGGCCGGAAGGGAGGGCCGTTCCCGCCTGCGCCCGGAACGGCCGCCGGTACCCATATTGGGCAAAGTATTGACCTCCGTTAGAAATCTGCCTAACCTCCGGACGAGAAGGCGAGAGTCTCAGCTCGCTCCCGGACGAGGAGCTCGGTCATGCCGAATCTTTCAGTTTCACCCCCCAGCCCGGTTCAGCTCCGCCGCGCGGTGACCTCCAGCTTCCTGGGCAGCGTCATCGAGTACTACGACTTCCTGCTGTACGCCACGGCGTCGGCCGTGGTCTTCAACAAGGTCTTCTTCTCCTCCCTCGACTCGCTCACGGCGACGGTCGCCAGCTTCGGCACGTTCGCCACGGGCTACCTGGCGAGGCCGCTCGGCGGCGTGATCTTCGGTCACTACGGCGACCGGCTGGGACGCAAGCGCATGCTCGTGCTGACCATGACCCTGATGGGCGTCGCCAGCTTCCTCATCGGCCTGCTCCCCACCTACGCGCAGGTCGGCAGCCTCGCGCCCATCGCGCTCATCGCGCTCCGGATCCTGCAGGGTGTCGCCGTCGGCGGCGAGTGGGGCGGCGCGGTGCTGATGTCCGCCGAGCACGCGACCGGCAGGCGCGGCCTGTGGGCGAGCTTCACCAACGCCGGAGCACCCTTCGGCATGGTGCTGTCCACGGCGGTGCTCAGCGGCACCGCCGCCGTCATGGACGAGCGGGCGTTCCTGAGCTGGGGCTGGCGGGTGCCGTTCCTGATCAGCATCGCGCTGCTGGCGGTCGGCCTGTTCGTCCGGCTGCGGGTCGAGGAGACCCCGGTGTTCGAGGCCGCCGGGAAGCGCACATCGAGGCTGCCGCTGCTGGACGTGTTCCGCGACCACCCGAAGGCCCTCCTGCTCGGGGTCGGCGTCGGACTGTCCGCCTTCGTGGCCCAGGGCACCCTCACCACGTATCTCATCGCGTACGGCGTGCGCGCCGGCTTCCCCAGGCAGGCCGTGTTGAACGCGCTCACGCTCTCGTCCGCGCTGGCCGTCGTGGGCATCGTCGGCTGGTCGGCGCTGTCCGACCGGGTCGGGCGCCGGCCGGTGGTGCTCGTGGGCGCGGTGCTCATGGCGGCGTACGGCTTCGCGCTCTTCCCGATGGTGAACTCCGGCAGCACGGCCGTGCTCGCCGTCGCGCTCGTGCTCGGCCAGTCGCTCGTCCACCCGCTGATGTACGGCCCGCTCGCGGCGCTGTACACCGAGCTGTTCGCCACCGGGAGCCGCTACACGGGAGCCTCGCTCGGCTACCAGATCGCCGGGCTCGGGGCCGGTCTCGCACCGCTGCTGTTCGCCCAGCTCGACGCGTCGACCGGAGGCGGGACGACGACGATCTCCGTGATCATCGCGGCCTGCTGCCTGCTGACCGTGGTCTGCGTCCTGGCGCTGCGCGAGACCAGCCGCCAGGACCTGACCTCGGTCAGCGCCGCCGAGCCCGCGTCCGGTCGCGTCGCCGACACGGCGAAACCGTCCTCCGCCTGACGAGGAGAGTGCCACACATGCGCAACGCCGGACTGGGAGGCTGGCCGGCCCGCAGGGCCCAGATGAGCCCGGACCGCACCGCGTTCGTCTACGCGGACCGGCCACTGAGCTACGCGGAGGTCCACGAGCGGACGACGAGGCTCGCGTCGCGGCTGCGTGAGGCGGGGGTGCGGGCGGGGGACCGGGTCGCCTACCTCGGTCCCAACCACCTCGCCTTCGCCGAGACGATGTTCGCCACCCACGTGCTCGGCGGGATCTTCGTCCCGCTGAACTTCCGGCTGGCCGCGCCCGAGATCGCGTACATGCTCGAGCACTCGGGCGCCTCGGTCCTCGTCTACGGGCCGGAGTGCGCGGCGGTGGTCCGCGATCTTCCCGGCTTCCCGACTCTGCGCACGGTCGTGGCGCTCGAGTCCCCGGCGGAGGGGGAGCGGCACTACGAGACGTGGCTGGCGCAGGGCGACCCCACGCCGATCGACATCCCGGTGGCGCTCGACGACATCGCCCTCATCCTCTACACCTCGGGCACCACCGGACGGCCCAAGGGTGCCATGCTCAGCCACGCCAACCTGGTGTGGAACTGCTTCCACATCATGATCGGCGTGGACGTGACGAGCACCGAGGTCACGCTCATCAGCGCGCCGCTGTTCCACGTGGCGGCCCTGAATCAAACCCTGCTGCCGACCTTCCTCAAAGGCGGCATCTCGGTCATCATGCCGTCATGGGATGTCGACCGGTGTTACGACCTCATCGAGAAGCACCGGGTCACCTGGATGTTCGGGGTCACCGCGATGTTCGCCGCGTTCGCGCGGTCGCCCCGGTGGCCCGGCGCCGACCTGTCCTCGCTGCGCACCCTCATGTCGGGGGGCGCGGCCATTCCCGTCGCGTTGATCCGCGCCTACCAGGAGCGGGGCCTGGTCTTCTGCCAGGGCTACGGGATGACCGAGACCGCTCCGGGCGCGACCTTCCTGGAGGCGGGCGAGAGCGTGCGCAAGGTGGGCTCCGCCGGGGTGCCGGTGTTCTTCGCCAACGTGCGCGTGGTCCGGCCCGACCTCACCCCCGTGGCGCCCGGCGAGCCGGGCGAGGTGCTCGTGCAGGGGCCTAACGTCACCCCCGGCTACTGGCGTGACCCGGAGGCGACCGCCGCCGCGCTGACCGAGGGCGGCTGGTTCCACTCCGGCGACATCGCCACCCTGGACGACGAGGGCCACCTCTACATCGTCGACCGGGTGAAGGACATGTACATCTCCGGCGGGGAGAACGTCTACCCGGCGGAGGTCGAGGGCGTGCTCTTCGAGCACCCGGCCGTGGCGGAGGCCGCCGTGGTCGGGGTGCCCGACGACACGTGGGGCGAGGTCGGCCGGGCCTTCGTCGTGCCGCGCCCCGGCGTGGCCGTCACCCCCGGCGAGGTGCGCGACTTCCTCCGCCCCCGGCTCGCGAAGTACAAGATCCCGGTCTACGTCGATGTCGTCGACGCGCTGCCGAAGACCGGTTCCGGCAAGATCCGCAAACCCGACCTGCGCCGGCGGCCCCTGCCCGCCGGCCCCGAGGAGTGACTTGTGATCGTCACCGAATTCGCGCGCAACCAGTGGTACGTGGCCGCCTACGGCCACGAGGTGGGCCGGCGCCAGCTCGGCCGCACCATCCTGAACGAGCCGATCCTGCTCTACCGCACCGAGGACGGGCGGGCCGTGGCGATGGCCGACCGCTGCGTGCACCGCCGGTTCCCCCTGTCGGAATCGCCCAGCCATCTGGTCGGCGACCGCGTGGTCTGCGGCTACCACGGCTTCACCTACGGCCCCGACGGCGTCTGCGTCGCCGTGCCCGCGCAGCAGCGCATCCCGCGCACCGCGCGGCTGCGCACCTACCCTGTGGTGGAGCAGGACTCCTTCGTCTGGGTGTGGATCGGCGACCGCGAACCGGGCGACACGCTGCCGCCGCGCGCTCCCTGGCTGGTCTCGCCCGACTACGCCACCGTGTGCGGGATGGAGCCGCTGAACGCGAGGTACGGCCTGCTCGTGGACAACCTCCTCGACCTGTCCCACGAGACGTACCTGCACGGCGGGTACATCGGCACCCCGGAGGTGGCCGAGACCCCGATCACCACGGAGGTCGACGAGGACGCGGGCGTCGTCTACGTCAGCCGCCACATGGACGACGCGGCCTGCCCGCCGTTCTACGCCGAGTCGACCGGCATCAAGGGCCGGATCACCCGCTGGCAGGACATCGAGTATCACCCGCCGTGCCTGTACCTGCTGCACAGCCGCGTCGCCCCGGTGGGGTCGCCCCCGCCCGCCGCCGACGGCACGGACCCGCACGCCTTCCACGTCGAGGTCGTGTACGCGATCACCCCGTCGACGGAGAACGCCACCTACGACTTCTGGGCGGTGGCGCGCGACTTCGCGCTCGACGACGAGAAGGTCTCCGACTTCCTGCGGGACAGCAACCGCACCGTCGTGCTGCAGGACGTGGCCGCGCTCAACACGCTGGAGGAGGTCCTGGCCCGGGAGCCGGACCGCTACCAGGAGCTGTCGGTGAACATCGACACCGGCGGGCTGGCCGCCCGCCGCCTGCTCGCCCGGATGGCCGGCTCCGTGCCCCAGCAGACCCCCGTTCGATGAACGCGCGGGACTCCGGCGCGGAGGCCGGCCGCACCGTCTACCGCATCCGCTGGCTGCCGGGGACGGACCGGCTGCACGCCTCCTGCTTCTGCGGGGCGGAGCGCGAGTTCGAGGACCCGGTGACCTTGTGGGACTGGCTGCTCGGCCACCCTGAGGGCCACCGGCCCCGCCCCGCGGCGGCGCACGACTCCCCGGCCCCGGCCGCCGCGCTCGTCTGAGACGCGACATCCTCGAGAAAGGAAGCCTCGGCGACCATGCCCGTCACGGAACCGGAGCTCGACGTTAAGGTGGCGGGCAAGACGCCCGCCGCCGAGGGCGTCGTCCTCCTGCGTCTCGTCCGTCCCGACGGCGGCCCGCTGCCCGCCTGGACGCCTGGCGCGCACGTCGACCTGCTGCTCGGCCCGGGACTCGTCAGGCAGTACTCGCTGTGCGGCGACCCCGGCGATTCCTCGGTCTTCGAGGTGGCGGTGCTCCGGGAGCCCGGCGGGCGGGGCGGCTCCGCGTACGTGCACGACCGGCTCGCCGAGGGCGACACGATCCGGGTGCGCGGTCCCCGCAACCGTTTCGGCCTCGCCGAGTCGCCCCGCTACCTGTTCGTCGCCGGCGGCATCGGCATCACCCCGATCCTGCCCATGATCGAGGAGGCGGCGCGGCGCGGATGTGACTGGCGGCTGGTGTACGGCGGGCGCACCCGGGCCTCGATGGCGTTCGCCGACCGGCTCGTGCGGCGGCACCCGGGCCGGGTGGAGCTGTGCCCGCAGGACGAGACGGGCCTGCTCGACCTGGACGCGCTGTTCGGCGTTCCGCGTGCGGACACCCTCGTCTACTGCTGCGGACCCGAGCCGCTGCTGGCGGCGGCGCAGGAGCGGTGCGCCTCCTGGCCGAAGGGAGCGCTGCGGGTCGAACGCTTCGTGCCCACGGCGCGGAGCGGCGCGGGCACGACGGAGGGCACGGCGGAGGGTGCGGCAGGGGGAGCCTTCGAGGTGGAGCTGGCCCTGACCGGCACGACGCTGACCGTGCCGGAGGGCCGCTCCATCCTGGAGGTGGTCGAGGAGGCGGGGGTCTCGGTGCTGTCGTCCTGCCGCGAAGGCACCTGCGGCACCTGCGAGACGGCGGTGCTCGGGGGCGTCCCCGACCACCGCGACGACCTGCTCACGGAGGAGGAGCGCGAGGCCGGGGACGTCATGTTCATCTGCGTGTCGCGGGCCAGGTCCCCCCGCCTCGTCCTCGAACTGTGACCCCGCTCCGGAGTCACCGCCGCTCCGACGTACCGCCGCTCTGAAGTCACTGTCGCTCCGGAGTCACCGTCGCTCCTTGGCGTCCGCGCCGAGGAAGACGATGTCGAGGTCGCGGAGCCGGTCCGGGTCGGCGTCCACGGTGACGCGGGTGATCCTCCCGCCGCTGACGGCGAACGTGAAGACGGCCCTCGGCCGGCCGCGGTGCGACCACACCGCCGCCGGCACGCCGTCGACCAGAGCGAGCCGGGCGGCCTGAGCGCGTCCTGCGAAGAAGGCCGCCACCGCGTGGGCGCCGCGGATCTCGCCGGCCACGGCGTCCGGGTCGAGCAGCTCGAGCAGGGCGGCGAAATCCCCGGTCCGGGATGCGGCGAGGAAGGCGGCGACGACCTCCCGCTTCGGGGATCGCGCGGCATCGGATGCCATGGCCGCTCCCTGCACCCGGCGCCGGGCCCGGCTGGCGAGTTGCCGGGCCGCCGCCGAGGAGCGGTCGATGATGGCGCCGATCTCGTCGAACGACACCGCGAAGACGTCGTGCAGGACGAACGCGAGCCGCTCGGCGGGAGTCAGCGTGTCCAGCACCACCATCAGCGCGACGCCGACCGAATCGGCCAGCAGCGCCTCGTCCTCGGGGCCGGCCTGGCTCGCCGGGTGGAGGCTCGCGTGCGGCGCGGCCGGCTCGGGCGGCAGCGCCCCGGCCGACTCCTCACGCCGGGTCCTGCGCGCCTCGAGCATGTTCAGGCAGACCCGGGCGACGACAGTGGTCAGCCACCCGGCGGGATTGTCCACCTGACCGGTGTCGGCGCGGCTGACCCGCAGCCAGGCCTCCTGCACCGCGTCCTCGGCTTCGCTCGGTGAGCCGAGCATCCGGTAGGCCACCGCCTGCAAGCGGCCCTGGTGCTCGGCGAACCGCTCGCTCAGCCAGTCGTGCTCCACCATCGGTCACATTCCTCCGTCCCCGCCTGTCATACCGATTGACCGGCGAACCCGCGCCGATGTGACATCCGGACCGGCTCCGGATGTCCGGCCTGCCGGTTCAGGCAGCGAATACACCGAAATCACCAGGAGAGAATCGTGTCATTGCAGGTGAGTGCCATCATGCTCGGCGTCAAGGACCTGACCCGGGCCAAGAAGTTCTACGAAGGCCTGGGCTGCGAGATCGACAAGGACACCCGCCACTTCGTCTCGCTCAGCCTGGGCGAGGGATCCCCGAAGCTGGCCCTCTACGAATGGGAGGCGGCGGCACAGGACGCCGGAGTCTCCCCGGAGGGATCCGGATTCCGCGGCGCCTCGTTCCACTTCAACCCCGACTCCAGGGAGGTCGTGGACGAGATGATGCGCAACGCGGTGGCCGGCGGCGGCAGCGTGGTCAAGGAGGCGGCCCCCGCCCAGTGGGGCGGGTACTTCGGCTACTTCAGCGACCCGGACGGCTATCTGTGGAAGGTCACCACCTACGCCTCCTGATTCGTAGACCTGCCGCGGGGTCCCCGGCCACGCCGCACCCGGCGAGGCCGGGGGCCTGTCCGGGCTCCTCGCGGCGAGCCCGCATCTCGCCCGTCAGCTACTCCGGGTGCCGACGGTCTCGCCCGAGGCGATCGCCGCGTCCTTGATCCGCTGGTGCACCGCTGTCGCGTCGCCGCCCGGCGTGATCGGGCCGCGCAGCGCGTACACGATGAAGTGGTAGTGATGCACCCCGCTCGGCGGGCAGGGGCCGGCGTAGGCGGCCCTGCCGTCGCTGCCCGGCAGAACCTTCCCCGGGGCGAGACCCTCGGGCACGCTCGTCTCGGTGACGGGGATGCCGGTCACGATCCAGTGGATGTACGTCCCGCCGGGAGCGTCCGGGTCGTCCACCACGATCGCCAGTTCGCGAGCGGACGCGGGAACGCCGCTCCAGGCCAGCGGGGGCGAGACGTCCTGGCCTCCCTGCCGGGTGCACACGTACTTCCCGGGGATCGCCGCGCCCTCGGCGAAGGCCGGGGTGCTCACCTTCAGAGCGTCCGCCGGCGGGGCGCCCTCGGCCGAACATCCCGGGAGGACGACCGCCAGGAGGGCGCCGCCGACCAGCTTGCCGATCTTCATTCGGCCAGGATAGGCGGCCGGAGCGCGTCGGCGCCGTCTTCGCCCTCGGCGTGTGCGAGGCCGGGGTCGCAGCGATGCGTCCCGCTCCCGCCCCCGGCCGGGCCGGGAGCGGGACGCTCGGCGCGGTCAGCCGTCGATGCGGTGCGTGGTCCAGAACGACGACAGGTCGACGGAGGCGGCGGCCTGCGCCGCGGCCTTGAAGTCCGCGGTGGTCGAGATCCCGTACCAGTGGGCGGCGGCGTAGTTCTTCAGCAGGTTCTGCATCGCCGTCGTGCCGATCGTGCGCCGCAGGTCGTGCAGCGCGCACTTGCCGTAGGTGTAGACGACGGTGCCGTACCGGCTCGAATGGGCGTCCCAGTAGGCCATCGAGTTGCTGATCTTCTCGGCGGACGACTGCCAGGAGACGTTGTTCCAGCAGTTGGTGCCCGAGAGGCCGTTGTAGAGGTCGGTGGCATAGTCGGTGAACGCCTCGTCCAGCCACGGGCTGGTGTACTCGTCGTCGCCGACGATCCCGTACCACCACTGGTGGGCCAGTTCGTGGGCGAGCGCGGTGGAGCTGACCACGTCGAGCACGAAGCCGGGATACTCCATCCCGCCGAACCAGAAGTTGTTGTCCAGCACCACGTCCGCCTCGCCGTACGGGTAGGCGCCGAACCGTCCGGCGTGGGCGACGAGCGCGTTCTTCGCGGTGGTCATCATCGAGCTCGCGCTGCCGGAGCTGATCGAGCTCACCCGGTAGACGTTCACGACGACGCCCGTCGTCGTGGTGCTCGTGGTCTTGACGAACGGCCCGGCCGCCCACGCGAACTCGCGCACGTTCTTCGCGGTCGCCTTGGTGATCGTGCGGCCGGACGTTCCCGGCGTGTCGACGGAGGTGCCGGTCGCGGGCACCAGCAGAGACGCCGGGTGGTCGAGCGTCACCGAGTAGTCGCTGATCAGCGCGTAGAAGGACTCTCCGTTGTTGCTGTACGGATCGAGGTGCCAGCCGCTCGCGTCGCGGACGGCCAGGACCGGCAGCGCGTTGCCGATGAAGGTGGAGGACCCGTCGCGCCCGAACCGGTCGGCGCCGCTGGGCACGACGATGCTGAGGTCGAATCCGATCGATGCGCTCTGGTTCTGGGCGAGCGGGGCGGGCAGGGTGATCTTCAGCGCGGTGCAGGAGACCGACAGCGGGGACGGGGTGCCGCCGGTCACGTTGGTCACGGTGACCGGTGTGGAGGGGCACGCCCCGTGATAGTTGTCCCACAGGCGGAGGTAGACCTCCGTCAGGGGGTCCGCCGACGGGTTGGCGAAGGTGACGCTCTCGTGCCCCGTCCACGTGCTGCCCGAGGCGTTGCTGGTCAGGGTGACCGTGTAGGAGGGCGATCCCGGCGTCCTGGTCCCGTCCACCGCGTGGGCGGCCGGCGGAACGCCCCCGACGAGGACGAGCACGGCCGCCGCCGCGGTGATCAGGAATCGTCGCACCATGAGGAGGGTCTCCTTTCGAGAGCCCGGACCCCCGATCTGCCGACGTAATGTAACTTTTTGTCAAATGGCGGTCAACGATTGCTTTTTTATTGTTCTCGTGCCTGTGGCGACAGGATTTCGCCCGCTTTTCTTTCCGCCGTTGCCGACGCTCTGCGACTGTGGCCGTACGCGTTGCCATCGATACTCGTCCGGCCGGCGGCCGCACTCGGGAGGTCCAGGTGATTCGAACCATGTGTGCCAGGACCACCACGGCGATCGTCGCCGCGATCGTGCTCCTGGCTCTCCCTTGTTCGCCCGGCGCGGCCTCCGCCGGTCCCGCCGGTGATCGGCCGATCGACTGCCGCGCCTGGTCGCGGCCGGATCTCCACACGGTGAGGAACGCCAAGCCCGTGTACTCGCTCACGAGTGGAAAGTGGGCCGGCGAGGTGGACGTCACGCTCTGGCGCGGGGACGCGGGTCCGCGTGGGGAGTGGCACTACTGGGCGACCCTCACCGGTCGCACCCGTCCGGGTGACGCGGTCTGGCTCGACGTCTGGCCGCCGGGTGGCGGACCGTGGCATCGGTGCGGCCCCTTCCCGGTGGGCCGCGACGGCCAGGCGGTCTCCTCCCCGATGGCCGTCTGGCGTGACTTCACCCTGGTCAGAGCGTGCGGCCGGCACGACGACGTCAGCGTGTGCGGGCGGGACAAGGGCGCCATGGTGGACTGACACCCGGCGGTGCCGGCCGGGGGAAGGCCGGCACCGGGATCAGCGGGTCAGCCCGTCGCGCAGGGCGAGCCGTTGAGGGTGAACTGGTTGGGCGCGGGGTTGGCGCCGTTGTCCCAGCGGCCGAGGAAGCCGAAGGTCACGCTGCCGCCGTTCGCCGCGATCGTGGCGTTGTAGCCGGCGTCGGTCACCGTCACCTTCGACCCGCTCTGGGTGTAGGAGCCGTCCCACAGCTGGGTCACGGTCTGCCCGTTGGCGTACGTCCAGCCGAGCTTCCAGCCCTTCACGGCCGTGGTTCCCCGGTTGATGATCCGTACCCCTGCCTGGAATCCGCCGGGCCACTGGTTGGTGACCGTGTACGTGACCGTGCAGGCGGCGGCCGGAGTCGGCGAGGAACTGGGCGAGGGACTGGGCGACGGGCTGGGGGAGGGGCTCGGCGACGGCGAGGGGGACGGTGAGGGAGAGGGCGAGGGCGAGGGGGACGGTGAAGCGGAGGGCGAGGGGGACGGCGACGGGCCGGCGCCGGCGGGGATCACGACGGTGCTGATCGAGTTGGCCGGGAACGTGCCGGTGAAGCCGCCGGTCCCGACCCGCACGTCGGCGTCGCGCCTGATGGCCGACGTGTCGGCCGCCGCATACCGGTAGACCTGGGCGGTCGCTCCGCCGTCGCGTCCCTTGACGGCGACCTCACTGGTCAGGTCGTCGCCGGTCTTGTTCACCACGACGAGCGTGAGCGCCTCGTCGGAGGCGCGCTCGGCGGCGTACACCGCCAGCTTGCCCTGGTCGGCGCTGGTCGCCCCGACCGCCGTCTCGCCGAACCGGCCGCCCTTGCCGTCGTAGTTCAGGTACATCCGGAAGGCGTACGCGCCGGGCTGGGAGGCCGTGGGCGGTCCCCACAGGGTGGCGAGGTCGAGGCCCTCGCGGCCGAAGATGCCGAGGATGTCGGCCTGCGCCAGGGCTCCGTTGATGTGGTCGAGAGCTCCCCAGTTGTACTCGGTGATGGCGGTCTTGGTGCCGGGATACTCGGCCGCCACCAGTTCCTTCATCCGGGGGATGAGCCGGACCTGCGTGTTGATCCAGCTCTCGTCCGTGTACGACGGGTCCCACAGCGCCCGGGTGGAGCGCAGCCGCAGGGCGTCGGTGGCCGGGTCGCCGCCGGAGCCGAAGGAGACGCCGGACGCCTGCGGGTAGAAGTGCTCGTCGAAGTAGTCGAGGACGCGCAGCCCGTGCTCGTCCTCGTACTTCTTCATCTGCCGGAGGTACCACGTGGTGAACGGAAGCCCGCCGCGGACCTCCTTGTCCGGGGGGTTCGACCAGCAGTTGGTCCGGCCGCAGGTCTCCTGGTCGAGGCCGGAGTAGTCCCAGGAGGACCAGCCCCAGCCGACCGGGCCGAGGGTCTTCGCGCCGGGGTCGGCGGCCTTCACGGCGACGCCGATGAGGTAGGCCTTGTCGCGCAGTTCGACCGAGCTCGCGCCCTCGGGGTGGACGTCCCGGTGGGTGCCGTGCCAGATGTCGGGCTCGTTGTCGAGGTTGTAGAACTTCACGCCGCCGTTCGCGGCCGTGCCGTACCTGCCGGTGAGGTGGCCGATCCATTCCTTCACGTACGCCGCGCCGGCCTCGACGCTCGTGTCGTGCGGGTCGTTGCCGGTGATCTTCGTGCCGTCGGGCTTCACGCCGTTGCCGCAGTCGGGACGCCACTGGTCGGTCTGCTGCTGCGGGCCGTACTTGGCGACGGAGAACCCGCAGGACGTGTCGCGGCCCTTGGGGACCCAGCCGATCAGCGGGACGGTGAGGATGGTGTCGGTGCCGGTGCGCCTGTCCTGCTCGACGAACCGGTCGGCGGTGGAGCCGTCCGGCAGCTTCGACGGGTCGGGGTTGTCCTCGGCGATGTTCTCGAAGAACCAGTCGGAGGCACGGTTGCTGGTGTCGTACAGGTAGTTGTAACGGGTCGTCGCGTTGCCGCCCCACCGTCGCACCGGGAGACGCAGTTCCTTGGCCAGCGCCTCGTCGGCGAAGTTCATGCCGTAGATGTACGGGCTGATCGGGTGCCGGCCTGTGGTGGTGTCCACCGTCAGCGCCGGGCCGTCCGCCGCCGCGAGGGCGGGCACCTGCCCGGCCGCGCCGATCGACAGGGCGATCGCCGCGGTGAGGGCTATCGGGAGCGTTCGCGTTCGCACGGGTCTCCTCTCGAGTCCCTGGGGGATGCTGGACGTCCTGAAGCCGCCGGATGCGAGGGGAGCACCCGTCGCGCGGCCAGGCCATCACGCTGGCCAAGACCCGGGCGGGGAACAAGAACGCGGTCGGCGGGAGCACCGCGGCCACGCGTTGAGCAGCCACACCCCATCACGTGAGGATGGAAGTTTCACGAGGACACGGGTTTCCTGGGTCGAGACCGGGCGGTGCCCAGGCCGGTCCGCGCCGTCCGCGCCGTCCCCCCGGCGGCCCCCCGGCGGCCCGGCGGCGGCCCGGCGCGGGAGGGGCACGGAGGTCCCGCTTCCGCGTCGGGCCCACGAGGGCGTCAGGTGGACACGAGATCGAACGACTCCCAGGGGCCGATCGCGTCGCGGTTGGCGATCAGGGGCTGGGCGCCCCCGCTCTCGGCGCACACGTACCTGCCGTTCGCCTGCGCCCGGAGGCTGATCGTGCCGTCCGGGTTCGCGACCTGCCGGAAGGTCTCCCAGGGGCCGATCGCGTCGCGGTCGGCGATCAGGGGCTGTGCCCCGGCGCTCTCGGCCGTCACGTACTTGCCGTTCGACCGGGCGCGCAGCGCGATGTCGCCGCCGCCGAGGTCGATCCGGTCGAACTGCTCGTTCACACCGACGCCGGACCTGCTCGCGATCAGCGGCGACGCGGCGGCGGTGACGTACAGGTTGTTGGCCCGGGAGCGCAGGCTGACGGCAGGGGAGCCGCCCTGCTGCGTGCGGATCCGGAGGGCGTCCACCATGCCGACCGAGGTGGTCCTGTTGACGATCTTGATGGTGTGCTGTCCGTTCGCCAGGCCGGTCTTGCTGTAGACGACCTGCTGGGCCTGCCGCGCCCCCGGCGCGTACAGGTTGACGTTGGCCTGGAAGACGTCGTCGATGTAGACGTCCACGTTGCCCATGTCGCCGTTGCGCTCGGACAGGTAGTCGACGCCGGTGCCGGTGAAGGTGTATCGCGCGGTCGCCCCCGCCGTAGTCGTGTGGTGGGTGTCGTCGTTGTAGTCGCCGTAGCCGCGGGACGTCGTGTGGTGCCAGTTCGCGTCGTACGTGAGCTCGGTGTCGTTCACCAGCCCGCTCTGCGTGGCCCCCAGACCCAGGGCGGACGCGGTGCCGCTCAGGGCCTTCACGCCCCCGTTCGCCGTGCCGGTCAACCGGGCCTGCGCGTACGCGTTCAGCGGTTTGGCCGTGCGCTCGACCACGTAGACCGCGCCTGCGGCCGTCGCGAACGTGATCTCGGCGCCGGAGCCCGTGGTCAGGATCGCGCCGTCGGACACCCGCCGGACCCGCGCCTGCTGGCCGTTCCACGGGTTCACGACCGTGGCCTGCTTGCCGTACAGGCTCTTCAGACCGACGTACTTGACCTCGCCGGCCTCCCGCTCGGAGCTGACGAGGAAGCCGTCTTTGGCGAGAAGCGTGAACTTCCCGGCGAACGACGCGTCGCCGGGCACGGCCGGGAACACCCGGATCCTGTCGTTGTAGCTCTGCATGAGCGACTCGTTCAGCGCCGTCAGGTGTACCCCCAGGTACTCGAAGACGCCGTTGGTGTTGTTCGTCATGCCGTTCGGGTAGTTCTGGTACTTCTGCAGCATGGTCTTCATGCCCTGGTAGGCCTGGTCTCCGAGGCCCAGCCGGGCGGCCTGCACGGCGTCGTTGGACCACACGTTGCCGTAGGGGAAGGGCCGCTGGTTCCAGGTGTTCAGGGCCGTCTGGTAGTCGGGGGAGCCGATGCCGGTCACCTCGTACGGCCAGATCAGCTCGGCCGCCACGTTCTCGTTGTTGCGGGTCTGGGAGACGGGCGGCTGGTGCGGCTGGTAGGCGCCGTTGGAGACGGCGTACGGCGTCAGGTGGTCGAGCACGTCCTGCCACGTCGACCGCAGGCCGGCGTCGGTCCCGAGCTGCGCGCTCACCCGTATCGCCAGCGGGAACAGGCTGCGCACGGCCGCCAGGTCGGTGATCGCGTTGCGCACGTTCCAGTACGTCTCGTGCGAGTTGGAGTTCGCCATGAAGTAGGTGCCGGTGGCCGCGTCACGGGACAGCATGGCCGAGTAGAACTTCGCGGTCTCCCGCATGAAGGGGTAGGCCACGTTCCGCAGGTAGTCCGCGTCGTCGGTGTAGCGGTACCGCATGTACATGCTGTAGGCGGCCTCGTAGCCGGTGGACAGGATGTTCTTGGTGTAGTCGCTGCCGACCGTGCCGCGCGCGTTGCCGTCCCAGCCCATGGTCTCGGGCACCCACAGGCCGTCCACGCCGTACCTCGTCTGGGTGTACGCCTTCAGGGCGGCGTAGTTCCGGCTGTACAGGTTGTCGTGCCGGTCGACGAGGTCGGTGTGGTTGGAGGCGAGGAAGGACAGGTAGACGTCGCGCTGGTTCCAGTACCAGTACGCGTTGCTCCACTTCGTCTCGTCCCGCGTCGCGCGGAAGACGCCGTTGATGAAGTGGAAGGGGTAGTTTCCGTGGCCGCCGGCCGCGATCATGTAGGTGGACAGGTAGTACAGGTTCTCCAGGTAGTCGGCGTCGCCGCCCAGGCCGGAGTACTGCACGAACGACCTGGCCCAGAACGCGTGCCACCAGTTCTTGTAGCCGGTGAACGTGGTGGCGTACCCGGCCGACTTGACCGAGCTCAGCTGGGTGCGGGCCTGGGCGACGGAGTCGCGGCCGGGGGCGTTGATCCGGCTCGCCGCGGTGAACCAGATCGTGTAGCTGGAGGCCGGCGTGACGGTCAGCCGGACCGTCCGCGCGTCGACCACCTGGGTGGAGAAGCTCGCGCCCTCGACGGTGGCGGCCAGCGTGTAGCCGAAGCCGTTCGGATCGGACTGCCCCCGGCTCAGCCCGACCATGCCGGCGTCCGCGAACGTGGATATCGTCTTCCATGTGTTCAGATCGGGCACGTCGCCGCTGTTGGTGACGGTGGCGGGGTCCCACATACTCAGCGTGAGGGCCACACCGGACACGCCGCCGCGTGCGTCGTCCACGTGGATCCCCATCACCTCGGAGTTCGGCGACCCCATGACGGTGACGGTCCGGTTGTCGTCGTACTTCGTGACCAGAGTGCCGTCATAGAGGGACAGCCGCTGCTGGTAAGTGGAGTAGCCCGAGTCTATCGCCGGGGTGGTCGCCAGGTTCACCAGCCCGGCGGCGTACGCGGACTGCTCGGACAGGTCGGCACCGGACGTCTGCATCGTCAGCCCGTTCTGGCTCCACACCATGGCGCCGGTGCGGCCGTTGCCCACGGTCAGGCCGTACAGGGGGTTGGTGTTGGGCCGGTTGTAGACGACGTCGTGCTTGGACAGGTAGCTCGCGTAGTCGACGTTCAGCGTGCCGCTCGCCTGATCGAAGGCGGCGTCGGCGGCCGAGGCGCGCGCCGGGGCGGCGACCCCGCCGGTCAGCAGCCCCGCGAGGAGCGCGGGCAGCGGCAGGAGCCGCAGGAGCCTCATCACATGGCTCACCCTTTCGTGGTGGTGGCCGCCCCCTGACGGGTGGACGCGTCGCGGCGTGGCGGATCCGCCTCCCGCGATCCGGCGGGAGACGGGGAGTCGGTGCGGCAGTGGGTGAGGACGGGGGATCGCGGGGTGGAGAGGCCGCGCGGCGCCGTGCCGGCTGTCGGCGACCGGATGGACGCCGCGCGGGCCTCTCCCCGTGTGTCACAGCCCGGGGCTGCATGCCCCGCCTCCGGCACGAGGTGGCGCACAACCGCAGTCTCCGAACTGTCAGCCGCAGTTAACATCGGATGTTTCCATCCGTCAAGGGTTTGTAATGCCCCGATTAATTGTGATCGTTCACAAAGAGGAGAAAGAGAGGTCGGATGTAAGCGGCGATCGACCGTCGGCGAATCTCGCCTTGACTCCCGTCGCCGGGCGCACGCATGCTGCTCTCACCGTACACAAAACGTTTTGCGGGTCAACGGACAGAAGTGGGGGGCACATGGCGGAGCTGCCGCGCCGGGTCCTGGTGACGGGCGCCGCCGGGCGGGTGGGCCGTGCGACGCTCGACCTGCTCGCCCGGGAGGGCGTGCCGGCCAGCGCACTGGACCTGCGCGATCCCGGCGACCTGAGGGCGGATCGCGTCGTCGCCGGGCGCGCCGACGACCCGGAGGCGGTGCGCGAGGCGCTCGACGGCGTCGACGCCGTGATCCACCTCGCGGCGATCCCCGCACCCACCCTCGGCACCCCCGAGGAGGTGTTCCTGGGCAACGTGGGGGCGACGTTCGTCGTGCTGGAGGAGGCGGGCGCGACCGGCGTCCGCCGGGCCGTCGTCGCGAGCAGCTTCAGCGCCCTCGGCCTGCCGTGGGCGGCGCGGCCGCTCCACCCTGCGTACGTGCCGGTGGACGAGGCCCTGCCGCTGCAGGTGGAGGATCCGTACGGGCTGTCGAAACAGGTGGACGAGACGACCGCCGCCATGATGGCCCGCCGCCACGGCATGACGGTCGTCGCGCTGCGCTATCCGCTGCTCGGCGGCCCCGGGGACAAGCTGGACGAGAGGGCGGCCGGATACGCCGAGGACCCGGGGCGCGGCGCGAGCGAGCTGTGGACCTACCTGGACACCCGCGACGCGGCACGGGCCGCTTGGCTGTCGCTGGTCCGGCCGGTCGAGGGTTTCCGGGTCGTCTTCGTGACCGCCCCCGTGACGCTCGCCCCGCAGCGGACGGAGGACCTGCTCGCCCGCTTCCACCCGGCCGCGGAACGACGCGCCCCGCTGCCCGGCAGGACCGCGCCGGTGGACCTGACGGCGGCCGAGACCCTGCTCGGCTTCACCGCCGAGCACCTGTACGAGCCCGTTCCGGCAGGGGAGGCGTCGTGACCCGCCCCGTCGACGGCGCGGCGGTCATGCGGGAGACGCAGGCTCCCTGGCCGGCCCGCGACGGCCTGCGGATCACCGCGGTCCGGTCGATCGTGACGGCCCCCGAAGGGGTGCCGCTGGTCGTCGTCCGCGTCGACACCAGCGACCCCGGCCTGTACGGCCTGGGCTGCGCCACCTTCACCCAGCGCTTCCACGCCGTGGCGGCCGCGGTGGACCGGCACGTCGGGCCGATGCTGACCGGCAGGCATCCCGCCGACATCGAGGACATCACCCGGATGGTCCACCTGTCCTCCTACTGGCGCGGCGGGCCGGTGCTCAACAGCGCGTTGTCAGGGGTGAATCAGGCGCTGTGGGACATCGCCGGCAAGCGGGCCGGCATGCCGGTGTACGAGCTGCTGGGCGGCAGGGTGCGCGCGGCGGCCGACACCTACCTGCACGCGGGCGGGGCGAGCGTGGAGGAGACGATCGAGCACGCGGCCGCGATCCTGGCGGACGGCTACCGTCACGTCCGGCTGCAGACGGGGGCGCCCGGGCTCGGGAACTACGGCGCGCCCGGATCTCCGGGCGGCTACCCCGCCTCGCCGTACCCCGACGGCTGGGACGTGCAGCGCTACCTGCGGGAGACCCCGAAGCTGTTCGAACGGGCCCGGGCCGAGCTGGGGGAGGATCCCGGCCTGATGCACGACGTGCACTCCCGGCTCACCGTCAAGCAGGCCGTGGCGCTGGCGCGGGCGCTCGAGCCGTACCGCCTGTTCTTCCTGGAGGATCCGATCCCGCCCGAGCTGTACGACCGGCTGCCGGAGGTGCGCGAGGCGGCGCCGATGCCGATCGCGGCGGGGGAGCAGGTCGCATCGGTCGCCGACGCGGCCCGCCTGGTCAGGGACGGCGGGGTCGACCTGCTGCGCCTGCACGTCTCCGCGGTCGGCGGCCTCACCCCGGCGCGCAAGCTGGTGGCGTTGTGCGAGCTGACCGGGGTGGGCACGGCCTGGCACGCGCCCGCGGACGTGTCGCCGATCGGCGCGGCGGCCAACGTGGCTCTCGACGTCACATCCCCGGCTTTCCAGATCCAGGAGGGGCACGTCTACCCCGAGGCGGTCCACGAGGTCTTCCCCGGGACCATCAGCCCGGTGAACGGCTACCTCTACCCCAGCGAGCGACCCGGATGGGGCATCGACGTCGACGAGGCCGCGGCCGCCCGGCATCCCCCGCTCACCCACCTGCACGAGCGCTGGGCGGCGCGGGTGAGGCGGCCGGACGGCGGGATCGAGGCCCCGTGACCCCCACAGGGGAGACCCCCGCCGAGCCCGCCCCCGGCTCTGCGGCGGCGAGGGGGCAGCGGCCGAGCATCCGGGGCGTGGCGCGGCTCGCCGGGGTGAGCGCGACGACGGTCTCCCACACGCTCAACGGCCGCCGCCCGGTCGCCGAGGACACCCGGCGCAGGGTGCTCGAAGCGATCGAGCAGCTCGGCTACCGGCCGAACGCGCTCGCCCGCGGCCTGCGCACCAGCAGGAGCCAGACGATCGGGCTGGCCATCCCCGACATCACCAACCCCTTCTATCCGGCGCTCGCCCGCGGCATGCAGGACGTGCTCGGCGCCGCGGGCTACGAGCAGATCATCAGCAACACCGACGGCGACCGGCGCAGGGAGCGGGCCGCGATCGAGCGGATGATCGCCCGGCAGGTCGACGGGCTGGCGTTCGCCGTGTTCCACACCCACGCCGAGGATCTGGCACCCGCCATCGAGGCCGGCATCCCCGTCGTGCGGCTCGGCGGCAGGCTCGCGCAGCACGGCGTCGACGTCGTGCGCAGCGACGACGAGGGCGCGGCGGGCGAGGCGGCCCGTCACCTCCTGGAGTGGGGATACCGGCGGATCGGCTTCGTCAGCGGCCCCCCGGCCGAGGGGCCGGCCGCCGAGCGCGTCGCCGGCTACCGGGCCGCTCTCGCGGCGGCCGGGACGCCCCCCGACCCGCGCCTGATCGTGCACACCGACTTCGACCGCGCGGGCGGCGCCCGGGGCGCCGCCGCGCTGCTCGATCTGCCGGACCCGCCGGACGCCGTGCTGTGCGCCAACGACATCATGGCCATCGGCGCGCTGGACACCGCCCGCGCTCGCGGCCTGCGCGTCCCGCAGGACCTCGCCGTCATGGGGTTCGACGACATCGAGGCGGCCGCCATGGTCGTGCCCGGTCTCACGACCATGGCCAACCCCGCCAGGGAGATCGGCCGGGCGTGCGCGCGGCGGCTGCTCGACCGGCTGTCGGGCGGCGCCGGGCCGTCCGCGGAGGTGGTCATCCCCGCCCGCCTCGTGCGGCGCGGATCCGCCTGACCCGCCCCCTTGACACCCGGATGGTCCCGTGCGACTTTCGGGATCAGTCTTAACGATTTGCACGACGCTCTCGACGACGAGAACCAGGCGTGACGTGCACCTCCGGCGGCACCCGGAGACGACGTCGCCCACCCGGACACCGGCCCCGCGGATCGCGGGGAGCCTCGTCCGCCGGCCCGGAAGCGGCACCGGGCGGCCGGGCGGCGGGCCCGGGCGGGGACGGACAGGCCGACGGAGAGAGGAAGATCCATGGATGTGGCACGCGGGCGGCTCCGCCGCCTGCTCGCACCCGCGCTCGTGCTCGCGGCGGCGGTCGCCGCGGCGGGCTGTGCGGGCGACACCGGCGAGCCGGCCCCGGGAGGTGGCCGGGCGCTGACGATGTGGATGTTCAAGAAATCCCACGCGGAGGCCCTGACGGCGGCGGCCGCGCAGTTCACCAAGGAGACCGGGATCGCCGTCAAGGTCGAGGCCGTGACCCCCGACGACGTCTTCGTGAGCAAGGTGCAGAGCGCCGCGCAGACGGGCGGGCTGCCCGACGTGCTCGAGGTGCATTCCGGCGGCGAAGACCTCGAGATGGGCGCTTCCGGCCTGCTGCAGGACATCCGGGACGACGTCACCGACGCATGGAAGCAGCGGCTCCTGCCGACCACCCGGGAGAGCGGCGTGCTGACCCGGCAGCGCATCGACCAGGCGGCCGCCGACTCCCCCTTCAAGAACGCCACCGCCGGGCAGCGGTTCAGCGTGCCGTTCACGGCCGGCGCCTTCGGCATCGTCTACGCCCACAAGGACAAGCTCAAGGCGGCCGGGCTCGACCCCGGCACGCCCCCGAAGACCTGGGAGGACTTCCTCGGCGCGCTGAAGGCCACCACGGCCCGCGATCCGCGGCAGGGCGGCCTGGCCCTCGGCCTGAAGGTCAGCCAGACCGGCTTCAACTGGATCTACCAGCCGCTCGCGCACTCCTACCTCGGCAGGGACCGGTTCCACGCGTTGTGGGCCAAGGGCGCGCCCCAGGGCTTCGCCTCGCCGGAAGGGGTCGAGACGCTGGAGCTCTACCGCAGGCTGACGCCGTATTGGATGCCCGGCGCGACCACCCTCGGCATCGACGAGGCCGACATCGCCTTCGCCCAGGGCAAGGCCGCCTTCGACGTCGGCGGGACCTTCACCCTGGCGTTCCTCGCGCAGAACGGCGTGTCCCCGGCCGAGCTGCTCACCTTCCCCGTCCCGCCGCCGGCCGAGGGGGCGAACAAGGAGATCTCCATGTCGCCGCTCGCGCTGACCGGGCTCGGCCTGACGGCGACCGCGAAGAACCGCGCGGCCGCCGTCCGATGGATCGACTGGCTCACCTCGCCGGCCGGCGCCGGCGCGGTCGCCAGGAAGTCCCTCGACCTGCCCGCCACCGACCTCGGGGCGCGGGCCGAGTCGCTGGTCGGCCCCGACCTCGCGGCCATGCAGGAGTTCTTCAGCGGGCCGCCGGCCGGCGCGTACGACGCAGCGGACGTGAGCTTCCAGCCGTCCGACTACGACCAGGTCAAGCCGGGGGACGTCATGGTGCGGCTGAGCCCGCTCGGGGAGCTGACGCCCGGGCAGGCGGGGGCCGAGCTCGACAGGGCCATGGCCTCGATGTGGAAGGCCACCGGATGAGCGCCCTCACATTGAGGGAGCGCACCCGCAAGACCGCGGCGCGCGCGTCCGGCGGCGCCCGCCGGTGGTCGTCCCGGCTCACGGGCGTCGCCTTCGTCCTGCCCGCCGTCGCGCTGTTCCTGCTGATGGGGGTCTACACCATCGCGAGCGGGCTCGCGCTGAGCTTCGCCAAGTGGAACGGCTTCACCCCCCGCTGGATCTGGGTCGGTGCACGGAACTATCTCGACCTGCTCTACGCCGACCCCGTTCTCGCGGCCGAGCTGCGCCGGGCCGCCGGACACACGCTGCAGGTCATGGTGGCCGTGCCCCTGCTGACGGTCGCGATCGCGCTGCCGCTGGCGGTCGCGCTGAACTCCGTGGGGCGCCTGCGCGCCGTGCTCCGCTCGGTCTACTTCCTGCCGTACGTGACCGCGGGCATCGCCGTCTACTTCGCCTGGCGCTACGTCCTTGAGCCCGACGGGGCGGTGAACCTCCTGCTGCGGGCCACCGGCCTGGGATCGCTCGCGCAGCCGCAGGGCTTCCTCGGCAACCCCTCGACCGCGCTGCCGACCCTGGTCGTCGTTCTCGTCTGGTCGAGCGTGCCGGTCGCGACCCTGCTCTACCTGAGCGGCCTGCAGGCGATCGACCCGAACCTCCCCGAGGCGGCGCAACTCGACGGGGCCGCGCCGCGTCATGTGCTGCGCCACGTGACCTGGCCGCTGCTGCGGCCGATCACGGCCGCGATCGTGCTGCTCGGCATCCGCGACGCGCTGCACGGCTTCCAGATCTTCCTGGTCATGACGCGCGGCGGGCCGGGCGGGCACACCGACGTCCTCGGGCTGATGGCCTACCGGCTGTCGTTCTTCAAGGGCCTGGCCCAGACGCTGGGACTGGCCAGTGCGCTCGGCTGGCTGCTGTTCGCGGCGGCGCTGCTGCTGACGCTCGTGAACGCGCGGCTGCTGAGGGCGGTGCGATGAGCGGCTCCCGCACAGCCCGGCTCCTGGCGTACGCCGGGCTGGCCGGCTACGCCCTGGTCAGCCTCTACCCGTTCCTGTGGATGGTGTCGGGTGCCCTCAAGGATCGGCTGGAGATCCTGCGTGGCGGCGGGCTGATCCCCGAGGCCCCGACCTTCGCCACCTTGACGTCCACCTGGAGCCGGCTGCATTTCTTCGACTACTTCCTCAACAGTCTGAAGGTCACCGGGCTGACGGTCGCGGGCGTGCTCGTGGTCTACAGCCTGGCGTCCTACGCCTTCGCCGTGCTCGACTTCCCGGGACGTCGGGCGCTGTTCTGGATGTTCGTCTCGCTGCTGTTCGTCCCCGGGATCACGATGCTGCTGCCGGTGGTCGTGCTCGAGAAGCACCTCGGCATCCTCGGCACGCACCTCGGGCTGGTCCTGCCGTTCGTCAACGGCACGGCGCCGCTCACGGTGTTGCTGCTGACCAACTCCTTCCGCGCCGTGCCGGGGGAGCTGCGCGACGCCGCGCGCTGCGACGGGGCGGGCGACCTGCGCATCTACCTGTCCGTCTACCTGCCCCTCGCCAGGCCGGCGCACGTCACGGTCGCCGTGCTCACGGCCGTGCCGACGTGGAACGAGTACCTGCTGTCGCGCGTGTCGCTGTCCGACCCCTCCCGCTACACCCTGCCCATCGGGCTGGAGTCGCTGATATCGAGCGACGTGCCCCGCTACAACGAGGTGATGGCGGCGTCCCTGATCATCGTTCTGCCCGTCGTCGCGCTGTTCCTGTTCCTGCAGCGCTACTTCGTCAACGGCCTCATGGGCGCGCTCAAGGGCTGACCGCCGGATGCTCGACGCGAGGGGGTGACAGACGGATACCACCTGTGTTAGAAATCGGTAAATTTCTCTACAGTTCTCCGCAAGAAGCGGACAGAGCGGTGGAGGAAGGAATCAGGGGCGGCACCCCTTCACCCGGCACAAGGGCAACAGCGCGGCGGCGCGCGCCTTGCCTGACATGAGTCTTCAGGTCAGGAAGGAAGAGTCCCATGTCCCGACGTCCGTGGCTGACGACACTGGCCACGCTGGCGCTCATCATCCCGGGAGCCGTCGCGTTGACCGCTCCCGCGGCGAACGCGCTGACCATCCCGGCCTCCGACTACCAGCAGGTCGCCCTCGCGGCCGGGGGAGCGGAGCTCGGCGAGGCCATGTCGCTGGCGGTCCTCCCGAACCGGTCGGTCGTGCACACGGCCCGCGACGGCACGGTGCGCGTGACCGACGCGAACGGCACCACCAAGGTGGCGGGCAAGCTCAACGTCTACACCCACGACGAGGAGGGCCTGCAGGGCGTGGCGGCCGACCCGGGCTTCGCCGCCAACCGCTACATCTGGCTGTACTACTCGCCCCGGCTCACCACCCCGGACGGCGACGCGCCGACGAACGGCACCCAGGCGCAGTTCGACCAGTGGAAGGGCGAGCTGCACCTGTCGCGGTTCACCCTGAAGGCGGACGACACGCTCGACATGGCCAGCGAGAAGGTCGTCCTCACCGTCCCCAACGACCGCGGGCAGTGCTGCCACGTCGGCGGCGACATCGACTTCGACGCGGCCGGCAACCTCTACCTGACCACCGGCGACGACACCAACCCCTTCGAGTCGAACGCCTACTCCCCGCTCGACGAGCGCACCGACCGCAACCCGCAGTTCGACGCGCAGCGCTCGTCGGGCAACACCAACGACCTGCGCGGCAAGGTCCTGCGCATCAAGCCGCAGCCCGACGGCACCTACACGATCCCCAGCGGCAACCTCTTCCCGCCCGGCACCGCGAAGACGCGGCCCGAGATCTACGCGATGGGCTTCCGCAACCCCTTCCGGATGTCCGTCGACAAGGCCACCGGCATCGTCTACCTGGGCGACTACGGGCCGGACGCGGGAGTGAGCGACCCCAACCGCGGGCCGGGCGGGCAGGTGGAGTTCGACCGGATCACCGGGCCGGGCAACTACGGCTGGCCGTACTGCACGGGGACCAACACCACCGCCGAGACCTACAACGAGTACACCTTCCCGAGCGGCCCCTCCGGCGCCAAGTACGACTGCGCCGGCGGCCCCACCAACGACTCCTTCCGCAACACCGGTCTCACCAAGCTCCCCCCGGCCAAGCCGAGCTGGATCAGGTACGGCGGCGACGCCGGCTCGCCGCCGGAGTTCGGCAGCGGGTCGGAGTCGCCGATGGGCGGCCCGGTCTACCGCTACGACGCCGGCCTCAACTCCAGCGTCAAGTTCCCCTCCTCCCTGAACGGCCGCTTCTTCGCGGGCGAGTACGGCAGGCGGTGGATCAAGGCGATCGAGGTGAAGAGCGACGGCTCGCCCGGGGAGATCTCCGCCTTCCCCTGGACCGGCACGCAGGTCATGGACATGGCCTTCGGCCCCGACGGCGCCCTCTACGTGCTCGACTACGGCACCGGGAGCAACAACCAGGCGCTCTACCGCATCGAGTACATCGGCGGGAGCAACCGCAACCCGGTCGCCAAGGCGTCGGCGAACAAGACCTCAGGGCCGACGCCGCTGGCGGTCGCCTTCTCCTCGGCCGGCAGCTCCGACCCGGAGGGCGGCGCGCTCACCTACTCGTGGGCCTTCGGGGACGGCGGCACCTCGACCGAGGCCAATCCGGCGCACACGTACACCACCAAGGGCACCTACACGGCGACGCTGACCGTCAGGGACCCACAGGGCCTGACCGGTACGGCCGACGTGCTGATCACCGCCGGCAACACCGCGCCGACCGTGTCGCTGACCACCCCCGCCGACGGGCAACTGTTCGCGTTCGGCGACACCGTGCCGTTCCAGGTGCAGGTGAGCGACCCCGAGGACGGCACGATCGCCTGTTCCAAGGTCACCGTGACCTACCTGCTCGGGCACGACAGCCACGAGCACCAGATCACCTCCACGACCGGCTGCTCGGGGAGCATCCGGGTGCCGACGGACGGCGAGCACGACGCCGCGGCCAACATCTACGGCGTCTTCGACGCGAGCTACACCGACTCCGCCGGGCTCACCGCACACAGCAAGCGCGTCCTGCAGCCGCGCCACCGGCAGGCCGAGCACTTCGGCGCCCAGCAGGGCGTCCAGACCGCCGACCACGGCGGCGCCGAGGGCGGCAAGACCGTCGGCTTCACCGACGACGGCGACTGGATCTCCTTCCAGCCGTACGCGCTGGGCAACGCGACGAGGATCACCGCCCGGGTGTCGTCCGGCGGCCCCGGCGGCCGGATCGAGGTGCGGGCCGGCTCGGCGACCGGCACGCTGCTCGGCAGCGTGACCGTGCCGAACACCGGAGGCTGGGACACCTTCGTGGACGCGACGGCCACCCTGAGCGGCGCGCCCACCGGCTCGACCACGCTGTACCTCGTCTTCCGCGGGGTGACCGGCCAGGGCAACCTGCTCGACCTGGACGCCTTCACCTTCGACGCCTCCACCTCCACCAGCCAGACGGTCGAGGGCGAGGCGTACACCGCGCAGTCGGGCGTCCAGCCGGCCGACCACGCCGGGGCGAGCGGCGGCAAGACGGTGGGCTACATCAACAACGGCGACTGGGCCGCGTACTCGGGGGTGAGCACCTCGGGCCTGAAGTCGTTCAGCGCCCGGGTGTCCTCCGCCGGAGCGGGGGGCACCATCCAGATCCGGTCCGGCTCCCCGACAGGCACCCTGCTCGGCTCGGTCACCGTGCCGGTCACCGGGAGCTGGGACACCTTCCAGACGGTCTCGGCGACGCTGACCGGCTCGGCCTCCGGCCCGCTGTACCTCGTCTTCACGGGAAGCGGCGGCGACCTGTTCGACATCGACACCTTCACGATCACCAAGTGACCCGGCGGAAGGACCCCCCATGCTGCGACGTCTGATACTCGCCGCGGCGGTGCTGACCACCGCCGCCCTCATCCCCGCCGTGCCCGCCGAGGCCGCCGCCTTCAAGGTGCTCGTCTTCTCCAAGACGGCCGGGTTCCGGCACGACTCCATCCCCGCGGGCGTCCAGGCCATCCGGGACCTGGGCGCCGCAGGCGACTTCGAGGTGAACGCGACCGAGGACGCCGGCGCGTTCACCTCGAGCAATCTCGCGCAGTACAGGGCCGTGGTGTTCCTCAGCACCACCGGCGACGTGCTCGACGCCGCCCAGCAGGCCGCCTTCCAGTCGTACGTCGACGGCGGGGGCGGCTACGTGGGCGTGCACGCCGCCGCCGACACCGAGTACGACTGGCCCTACTACGGTCAGTTGGCGGGCGCCTGGTTCGCCAGCCACCCCTCCATCCAGCAGGCGAACGTCAAGACCGAGGACACCGCGCATCCCGCGACCTCCGGCCTGCCGGCGACGTGGACGCGGACCGACGAGTGGTACAACTACCGCACGAACCCACGGCCCGACGTGCACGTGCTGCAGAGCCTTGACGAGTCCAGCTACAGCGGCGGCACCATGGGCGACCACCCGATCACCTGGTGCCACCCGCAGGCGTCCGGCCGCGCGTTCTACACCGGTCTCGGCCACACCGCCGAGTCCTACGCGGAGCCGAACTTCCGCCGCCTGCTGCTCGGCGGCATCACGTACGCGGCCGGAGCGGTGCAGGCCGACTGCGCTCCCCCCGGAGGCGGCGGCGGGACGATCGAAGCGGAGTCGTACACCTCACAGTCGGGCATCCAGCCCACCTCCCACGGGACCGCCAGCGGCGGCACGACCGTCGGGTTCATCGACAACGGCGACTGGGCCGGGTACGCCTCGGTCAGCACGGCGGGCGCGACGGGGTTCACCGCCCGGGTCTCCTCCGCGGGAGCGGGCGGCACCATCCAGGTCCGGTCCGGCTCTCAGACCGGCACCCTGCTCGGCTCGGTCACCGTCCCGGTGACCGGCAGCTGGGACACCTTCACGACGGTCTCGACCGCGCTGACCGGATCGGCCTCCGGGCCGCTGTACCTGGTCTTCACCGGCGGATCCGGGGCCCTGTTCGACGTGGACACGTTCTCGCTCACCAAGTCGCCCACGACGACGGTCGAAGGAGAGGCGTACACCGCGCAGTCCGGCGTCCAGCCGGCCGACCACGCCGGGGCGAGCGGCGGCAAGACGGTGGGGTACGTCAACAACGGCGACTGGGCCGCGTACGCGGGCGTGAGCACCTCGGGCCTGAAGTCGTTCGGCGCCCGGGTGTCCTCGGCGGGCTCCGGCGGGACGATCCAGGTCCGTTCGGGTTCGGCGACGGGGACGCTGCTGGGGTCGGTGAACGTGCCGGTGACCGGGAGCTGGGACACCTTCCGGACGGTCTCGGCGACGCTGACCGGCTCGGCCTCCGGCCCGCTGTACCTCGTCTTCACGGGAAGCGGCGGCGACTACCTGTTCGACCTCGACTCCTTCACGGTCACGAGGTGACGGCGTGATGAGACACATCGTCCTTGCGCTCCTGCTCGCCGGCGGCCTGCTGGGCCTGCCTCTCGCGCCCGCCCAGGCGGCGGCCCCCGACCTGTCGGCGAACACCCACATCTTCTACTACCCCTGGTACGGCTCGCCCTCCGGGAACGGAAGCTGGCGGCACTGGCAGCAAGGCGGCCACACCCCGCCCGCCGACATCGGCTCCGACCTGTACCCCGCGCTCGGCGCGTACGACTCGGGAGACGTCGCGGGGGCGGTCGCCCAGCACATGAAATGGATCCGGCAGGCGGGCGTGGGCGTGCTGGTCTACAGCTGGTGGGGGAGGGGCAGCTACGAGGACAGCCTGGTCAGGCGGGTCCTCGACGCCGCCCAGGCGCAGGGGCTCAAGGTGGCCTGGCATCTGGAGCCGTACGAGGGCCGCACCGCGGAATCGACCGTCGCCGACATCCGCTACATCGACGCCACGTACGGCGGCCACCCGGCCTTCTACCGGGCCGCCGACCAGGGGAACCGGCCGGCGTTCTACGTCTTCGAGAGCCTGCGCGTCGCCGACTGGTCCGCGCTCGACCAGGTGAACCGGGACAACATCGTGCTGGCGCAGACCACCGACACCACGAAGATCGCCCACTTCTCCGGCATGTACACCTACGACGCCATCGCGGGAGCCACGGCCCCCGGTTGGAAGAACGCCTCCGACTACGCCAAGCAGCACGGGCTTGTCTGGGCGCCGTCGATCGGCCCCGGGTACGTCGACGACCGGGCCGTGCCCGGCAACACCACGCCCACGCTCGGCCGGGCGAACGGCGCGACGTACGACAAGGAATGGGCGAACGCGCTCGATCCCGCGACGGGCGGGCTGCCCACGTGGGTCTCCATCACCTCGTTCAACGAGTGGCACGAGGGCAGCGTGATCGAGCCGGCGTCCGGCACGCCGCCGGCCGGATACGGCTACCAGACCTACGAGGGCGCGTACGGCAGGAGCGGCGCGGCGGCCGAGACGGCCTACCTCGACAGGACCAAGCACTGGACGACGGAGTTCGAGAACCGGCGGGCCGGGTCGCCGGCCGACCTCGCGCTCGACCGGCCCGCCACGGCGGACAGCGCCTGCGCGCCGTCCGAGGGCCCCGCGAAGGCGGTCAACGGAAGCTGGACCGGCGGCATCGGCGACAAGTGGTGCTCGCTCGGCGCCGCCAAGTGGCTGCGCGTCGACCTGGGCTCCGCCGTGACCGTGGGCCGCCTCGTCGTCCGGCACGCCGGCGCGGGCGGGGAGAAGGCGAGCTGGAACACCCGCGACTTCGACCTGCGGACGAGCACCGACGGCACCATCTGGACGACCGTGGCGTCGGTCCGTGGCAACACCGCCGACGTGACCACCCACCCGATCACGCCGGTGACGGCGCGGTACGTCCGGCTCGACGTCCTGACCCCGACCGGCGACGGCGACCGGGCCGCCCGGGTGTACGAACTGGAGGTGTACGGCCGCTGACGGAAGGCCGGCGCGCGGAACAGGCTCCGGGGCGGTCGTCGGGTGCGCCCGCCTGCCGGGCGGGTTCGGCGGCCGCCCGTGCGGCCGGGAGGGCGGCTGGGAGTCGTGACGGGGAGTGAGCCACAGATTCCTCCGATCACAGTGGTCCTGCGGCTGAGTGGTCCTGCCGCATCGGCCGTTCAGCCCGACGCCGCCCTCCGCGCCGCCCGGCCCGAGTGCCGGCCGGGCCCGCACCGGCTCAGAGCGTGCGGCGGAGCCACTCCTCGACGCCCGCCACGTGAACCGTGGCCCATGCCCTGGCGACCTCGGGCCTCCGGGCCGCGATCGCGTCGCAGATCATGACGTGCTGCTCCCGGGTGTCGTCGAGCGCTCCCTCCTGGGTGAGGCCGCGCCACACCCGGGCCCGGGTCGTCGGCCCCGAGAGGCTGTCGATCAGCGAGCACAGCACCGGGTTGCCGGACCCCGCCGCGATGTGCCGGTGGAACCGAAGGTCGTTGGCGACCAGCTCCTCCACGCTGGGGTCGCCGGGCAGCGCGTCGAGGATGGCGCGGAGCTCCTTGACGTCCTCGTCCGGCATGTTCATCGCGGCCATCGCGGTGGCGGCGGGCTCCAGGACCCGCCGCACCTCCAGGAACTGCAGCACGGTGTCGTCGCGGTGGAAGTCCACCACGAACGACATCGCCTCCAGGAGCAGGTGGGGCTGCAGGCTGGTGACGTAGGTGCCGTCGCCCTGCCGTACGTCGAGCACGTTGATCAGGGCGAGGGCGCGGACGGCCTCCCGCAGGGAGTTGCGGGACAGGCCGAGCCGTTCGGCCAGATCGGCTTCCTTCGGCAGCCGGTCACCCGGAGCGAGCTCGCCCGACGTGATCATCTGCTTGATCTTGTCGATCGCCGCGTCCGTGACCGCCACGGAGCCTCCTCCACTGTTTCCTCGCGAACGAGGCCGCATACATCGGATGTCTAACAGTGTAAAGGAGTGGAGGTCGCGTCCGCGCCGGACCTGCCTGCGCGGACGCCCTCCTGCGCTGAGGCCTGCGCGCACAACGGGGCGCCCTCGTGGTGAGGGCGCCCCGGGCGACGGTATGCGGTGATCAGACGCGGGTCCAGCGCTGGTTGTTCTGGCCGTTGCAGGTCCAGATGATGACCTTGGTGCCGTTGGCGGTGCCCGCGTTGTACACGTCCAGGCACTTGTTCGCGCCGACGGCGGTGATGCTCCCGTCGGAGTTGAGGCGCCACTTCTGGTTGTTCTGGCCGTTGCAGTCCCAGATGATCACGCTGGTGCCGTCGGCCGTGGCGCCGCCGTTCACGTCCAGGCACTTGTTGCCGTAGACCCTCAGCTCACCCGAGGCGGTCGGGGTCCACTGCTGGTTGGCCTGGCCGTTGCAGTCCCAGATCTGCGCCTGGGCGCCGTTGGTCTGGGAGCCGCCGGCGACGTCGAGGCACCGGCCCGAACCCACACCCTTGATCGCGCCCGTGCCGGTGGGAGTGGGCGTGGGAGACGGCGTGACCAGGCCTCCTCCGCTCACGACGTACATGGCGGCACCGTGCGCGGGCACCGACGCGCTGATCGTCCCGGACGAGGAGCCGGTGGTGTGCGCCCACAGGTCGCGTACAGAGTAGGAGGCCGCGGCGCCGAGGCCGAGGGCGGAGGCGGTGGTGGACACCGTCGCCGTGCCGCTGCCCCGGTTGAGCAGGACGACGGCGACCGAGCCGTTCGCCATCGGCTTGCGCCACACCTCGAGGTTCCCGTTGTCGCTGATCTTGTGGCCCTGCCTGCCGCCCCAGTCCTGGTCGACGGCGATGACCTCGGTGTTGGTGAGGATCGTGCGGGTCTCGGCGCTCATCGACCGGATGTCGTTGCCCGCGATGAGCGGCGCGTTCAGCAGCGACCAGAGGCTGAAGTGCGCCCGGGCCTCGGTCGCCGTCAGCGAGCCGTTGCCCACCTCCAGCATGTCGGGGTCGTTCCAGCCGCCCGGCCCCGAGTACGCCTCAAGCCCGACCTGCTGGTCCAGGATGCCCATGACCGAGTTCCAGTTCGCCTGGATGTCGCCCGTGGTCCGCCAGGAGTTGCCGGTCGCCATGCCCCAGGTCCAGACGCTCTCCTGACCCCAGTTGCACAGGCTGAACAGGATCGGACGCCCCGTGGCGGCGAGCGCGTCACGCATCGCCGTGTATCGCTGCTGCCCGTTCTTGCCCTGGTGGTCGCCGCAGTTGTCGTACTTCAGGTAGTCGATCCCCCAGGAGGCCCACAGGGCGGCGTCGCGCCGCTCGTAACCCAGGCTGGCCGGATAGCCCGCACAGGTCGTGGTGCCCGCCGAGGAGTAGATGCCGAGCTTCAGCCCCTTGGAGTGGACGTAGTCGGCCAGGGCCTTGATCCCGCTAGGGAACTTCTGCGGGTCCGCCACCAGGTCGCCGTTGGCGTTGCGGCTCTTGGTCGACCAGCAGTCGTCGATGTTGACGTAGGTGTAGCCCGCCGCCGCCATGCCGCTGGAGACCATGACGTCGGCGGTCTGCCGCACGAGGTTCTCGTTGACGTTGCAGCCGAAACTGTTCCAGTCGTTCCACCCCATCTGGGGCGTACGGGCGAGCCCGTTGTCCAGCGCGGCGGCCGGCGACGTCATGCCGCCGGCCGCGACCAGGGACCCGGCGGCCAGCACCGCCGCCAGCGTCCATCGAACGATCTTGTGCATCTGACTCCCTTATCCATGGCCCCGCCCGTCGCCCGCGGGAGCGGTTCAGGGCCTGTTACCGATAACATTTCGCGCCGGTTCGGCCCTCACGTCGGATGGGTTGGTGGTGTGCGGCGGAGCAAATACGACCCCGCCGGTCCCGTCAAGAGGGCTCCACCGCCCGTGCTCCGGCGTACGCCGCGCCGCCTGCCCCTACCGGGCGCGGTCATCGATCCGGGGCGCGCGCTCCGTTGAAAGTTTCAGCCGAACTCGCCACCGCCGGGGCATCTCTGGAACGTTGCCGCGGCGGCATTCCTCATCGCCCCAGGCAGGAGGACTGCGTCGGCAAATGATTGCGCGAAACTTTCCGACCCGGTCTTGACACATTTCGGGGGCGGTTTCCACACTGAGCCCGGGTGGTCTCCTGTCGGAGCGGTGGTGGGCGGCGGTCTCGCCGCCCACCGCACGCTCCCACGCCAGGGCCGCGCCGTCGATTCCGCGGGTGTCCCGCGCCTCGTTCGACGTCATCCGATGCCGGGTGGCGAGCAAGGCAAATTGTTAACGCTAACAAAGGGACTGTTCAGGAGGCCACGTGTCGCCCTCATCCTTCAGCCGGCGCCGGCTGCTCCAGGCCGCCGGGGCCGCCGCCGTGGCCTCCGCCGTCGGGCAGGTCGCCGGCGCACGGGCGGCCGGAGCCGCGGTCGCGCCGGCCCGGGCCGACATCGGCGTGTCGGCGTACGCCTTCGAGCTCGGGCAGGTGCGGCTGACGGGGGGCCGCTGGCTGGACAACCAGAACCGGACGCTGTCGTATCTGCGGTTCGTCGACGCCGACCGGTTGCTGTACAACTTCCGGGCCAATCACCGGCTGTCCACCAACGGCGCCGCCTCGAACGGAGGGTGGGACGCCCCCAGCTTCCCCTTCCGCACCCACGTGCAGGGGCACTTCCTGACCGCGTGGGCGCAGGCCTATGCCGTGCTCGGCGACACCACGTGCCGGGACAAGGCGAACCACATGGTGGCGGAGCTGGCCAAGTGCCAGGCCAACAACGGCGCCGCCGGATTCAACGCCGGTTACCTGTCCGGTTTCCCCGAGTCCGACTTCACCGCCCTGGAGGCCCGCACGCTGAGCAACGGCAACGTGCCGTACTACTGCGTGCACAAGACGATGGCCGGGCTGCTGGACGTGTGGCGTCTCCTTGGCAACACGCAGGCGCGTGACGTGCTCCTGGCGCTGGCCGGCTGGGTGGACTGGCGGACCGGCCGGCTGAGCAGCAGCCAGATGCAGGCCATGCTGGGCACCGAGTTCGGCGGCATGAACGCCGTGCTGACCGACCTCTACCAGCAGACCGGCGACGGGCGCTGGCTGACCGCGGCCCAGCGGTTCGACCACGCGGCCGTGTTCAACCCCCTCGCCGCGAACCAGGACCAGCTCAACGGTCTGCACGCCAACACCCAGGTGCCCAAGTGGATCGGCGCGGCCCGCGAGTACAAGGCGACGGGCACGACCCGCTACCGGGACATCGCCGCCAACGCCTGGAACATCACCGTCGGCGCGCACACCTACGTGATCGGCGGCAACAGCCAGGCCGAGCACTTCCGGGCCCCCAACGCCATCGCCGGGTATCTCACCAACGACACCTGCGAGCACTGCAACAGCTACAACATGCTGAAGCTGACCCGCGAGCTGTGGCTGCTCGACCCGAACCGGGCGGCGTACTTCGACTTCTACGAGCAGGCGCTGTTCAACCACGTCATCGGCGCGCAGAACCCGTCCGACGGCCACGGCCACGTCACCTACTTCACGCCGCTCAAACCGGGTGGCCGCCGCGGCGTGGGCCCGGCGTGGGGCGGCGGCACCTACAGCACCGACTACAACTCCTTCTGGTGCTGCCAGGGCACGGGTGTGGAGGTCAACACGGCGCTGATGGACTCCGTCTACTTCTACAACGGCACCACCCTGATCGTGAACCTGTTCACGCCGTCGGTGCTGGACTGGACCCAGCGGGGGATCACGGTCACCCAGACGACGTCCTATCCCGCGAGCGACACGGTCACGCTGCAGGTCACGGGCAACGCCGCCGGGTCGTGGTCGATGCGCGTGCGCATCCCCGGCTGGGCCACCGGGGCGACGATCAGCGTCAACGGCGAGCAGCAGAACGTGGACACCACCCCCGGCGCGTACGCGACCCTCACCCGCTCCTGGACCTCCGGCGACACCGTCACGGTCCAGCTGCCCATGCGCGTGGTCATGAAGGCCGCCAACGACAACCCCAACGTCGCGGCGATCACGTACGGCCCGGTCGTCCTGTCCGGAAACTACGGGAACACCGCCCTGTCGGCGCTGCCCGCGCTGAACACCGCCTCGATCACCCGGACCGGCACCACGACGCTGGCGTTCACGGCCACCGCCAACGGGTCGTCGGTCAACCTCGGCCCGTTCTACGACGCCCACGGGTACAACTACACCGTCTACTGGAACACCGGCGGCAGCGGCGGCGGAGGCGGGACCGCGAGCTACCGTCTGGTCAACGCCGCCAGCGGCCTCGTTCTGGGCATCCAGAACATGTCCACCGCCGACGGCGGTCTCGCCCTGCAGTGGACCGACAGCGGCACCGCCGACCACGACTGGGAGATGGTCGTCGACGGCACCGCCGTACGCCTGCGCAACGTCAACAGCGGCAAGGTGCTGGGGGTGGAGAACATGTCGACCTCCGACAACGCCCGCGTGCTGCAGTGGACCGACAACGGCACCGCCGACCACCGCTGGACGATCGTCGACGCCGGCGACGGCTCCCACAAGATCCGCAATGTCAACAGCGGCAAGCTGCTGGCCATCCAGGGCGGCTCGACCGCGAGCGGAGCGCAGGCCGTACAGGAGTCCGACAACGGCAGCGCGGACAACCAGTGGCGGTTCGTGCCGAACGGGGCACGGCGCATCCAGAACCTGGCCAGCGGGCTGGTGCTGGGCGTGCAGAACATGTCCACGGCCGACGGCGGCCTGGTGATCCAATGGGGCGACACCGGCACGGCCGACCACCTGTGGACCGCCGTCGTCGACTCCGGCGGCTACCTGCGCCTGCGCAACTCCAACAGCGGCAAGGTGCTCGGCGTCGAGAACGCGAGCACGGCCGCGGGCGCCCGCGTGCTCCAGTGGGCCGACAACGGCACCTCCGACCACCGGTGGCGGCTGCGGTACGGATCCAACGGGTGCTTCCGCATCCAGTGCGCCAACGGCGGCCGGGTCCTCGGCGTCAGCGGCGGCTCCACCGCGCAGGGCGCCCAGGTCGTGCTCGCCGACGACAACGGAGCGAACGACCACCTGTGGCGATTCCTCTAGCCCGGAGGCGAGCGGACGGTCAGGGCCGCCAGCGGTAGCGGGCGTCGGGCAGGTTCTCCTCGTTGCCACTGCCGTCGCCCTCCGCGACGAGGGAGAAGCCGTGCCGCTCGTAGAAACGCCGGGCACCGGTGTTCTGCTGGAACACATGCAGGTCGAGCCCGCGGGGGCGCGCCTTCTTGGCGTGGTCGAGCAGCGCGCTCCCGACGCCGCCGTTCTGAGCGGCGGGCGCGAGGTAGAGGTGGTCCAGCCACTCTCCGCGCAGGGCGGCGAACCCCACGACCCGGCCGTGCGACTCGGCGACCCACACCTGCGACGAGGGAAGCATGACGCCGGCGATCCACGCCCGGGTCTCCTCGTCGGAGTGCAGCGGGGGCAGATAGGTCATCTCGGCCCGGGCGGCGAGGAAGACCTCGGCGACGTCTTCGGCGTCGCCGGACCCGGCGCCGCGGATCAGCGGCACAGTGGTGATCGGCGGCACAGTGATGATCGGCGGCACAGTGGTGATCGGCAGCGCAGTGCCGTGAGCGGGCTCTCCCGCGCGATTCGGCCGGCCGGCGGAGGCGCGGCCGCTCACGTGCCGGCCTCCAGGGCGTCGCGGGCCGTCATCAGGGCGAAGCCGAGCAGGTTGAGGCCCTGCCAGGTCGAGGGGGAGGCGGCACGCTCGTCGTCGGCGGCCAGGCCGATGCCCCAGATCCGGTCGAGTGGGCTCGCCTCCACCAGGACCCGGCCGGCGGTCGCGAGCAGGTAGCGCCGCAGCTCCGGGTTCTGGCCGAACTTGGCGATGCTGCCGCGGACCACGATGCCGAACCGATGCGCGTTCCAGACCTGCTCGTCGAAGCCGCGTACGGCCCTGCCGAGCTTCTTGGCCTCGCCCGGGTGACCGGCGGCGAGGATCTGCTCGGCGGCCTGCGTGTCGCCGAACAGCCAGGCCTTGTGCGCCATCATGTAGTGCTCGGCGGAGGCGAAGGTGCGGCCGTCCTCGGTGAAGGCGACCGGCCACCACTGGGACAGGCAGCCGGGGCCGACGCCGCCGTCCCTGGCAGGCCGGTGGCCCCAGAAGTACAGATAGCGGAGGGAATGGCCCGCCTGCTCGGCGGCGATCGCCTCGTCCACGCTTCGAGGCGGCGAAATCTGCTCGGACACGCCCACACCGTGCCACAGGCGGCCTCGCCGCGGCCATCGAGTTACGGCGGGCGGCTTGGGGAGGAGCCGCCCGCGCACGCCGCCAGAAGGGCGTCCGCGGCGTGCGTCCGGTGGACGGCGTCTGCCGCCCTCCGCGTTCGCAGCAGGGACTCGTCCACGCGCGTCACTCCGTGATGGTGGGCAGCTCGGCCAGGAACGGGCGCACCTCGAGCCACTCGTGGATCGGCTTGCCGCCGGCCCCGGGAGCGGCCGACAGCTCTGCGGCCAGCTGGACCGCGCGGTCCCAGGACTCCACGTCGATGATCATCCAGCCGGCGATGAGGTCCTTGGTCTCGGCGAACGGGCCGTCGGTCACCGGCGGGCGCCCCTCGCCGTCATACCGCACGAAGGTGCCCTCGGGCGACAGCGCCTGTCCGTCGACGAACTCACCCGTCTCCTCCAAGCGGGCCGCGAAGTCGCGCATGAACTGCACGTGCGCGTCGACCTCCTCCGGCGTCCACTGGTCCATCGGCACGTCGTTGACCGGTGCGGGAGCGCCCCGATAGTGCTTGAGCAGCAGGTATTTGGCCATCGTCTTCTCCTCAGTGTGGTCGGGACCGTGTTCAGGCGCGCTCACGCTCGGCCCGCTGCCGGACCAGCTCCTCGACGGCGCTCGGCAGGGTCGTCTCGAAGTCGATCAGCTTCGCCCACGTCGGGGTCACCACGATCCGGACCATGCCGTCGTAGAGCGAGCGGACCTCGGCCTCCCACTCGACCCGCTGCTCGGGCGTCATCTCGTACGAGCCGTTCATCTGGAGGTACTCGTCCGGGATGCCGTCGACGACGTCCAGCTCGGCCCGGCCGCGGATCAGCAGGATCTTGGGCGGGTGCACCTCGGTGTCGATCGTCAGGGCGACCATCGGATTCTCGCGCAGAGCCGGGAGCTTCGGGGCGTTCTTCGTGGTGCACATGACGATCTGCGAGCCGTTCCAGG
The DNA here is from genome assembly GCF_040644495.1 of Microbispora sp. NPDC046973. Lineage (NCBI taxonomy): Bacteria > Bacillati > Actinomycetota > Actinomycetes > Streptosporangiales > Streptosporangiaceae > Microbispora > Microbispora sp. NPDC046973. The sequence goes on from NZ_JBEYWQ010000045.1 coordinate 38,608, forward strand.
TGAACGCGATCGGGACGTTCCGGGGCGTGCCGTCCTTGGCCACGTACGCCAGCCGGGTCACGTCGCGTGCCAGCAGCTCTCGGCTGATCGGCCGGTCCAGAATCTCGGTGATCTCGTTCGCTCGCATAGCCGTCCCTCCAGGGTCGTTGTCGTGATCTGCCCCGGGGACGGAGCCGCCGGAGGATTCTCGACATCCGCCGGCCCCGAAGTTCCAAGATTTTTTCCGGCTGCCACCGCCGTGGCAGCCGCCCACACCGCCGGCTGACGGCGATCTGCACGCCCGCGGCGACGTCATGACGCAGAGGGCGCAGACGACGGCGGGCCGCCCCCGGGGTTGTGCCCGGGAGCGGCCCGATCCCTCGTGGTCGTCGCCGCTCTACTTGTATCCGGCGGCGACGATGTTGGCCTGCACCTCGTTCTCGGTGGCCGCGGTCGGGTAGCCGGACGTCATGACGCCTTCGTAGAAGGTGCCGGCGGAACCGTGGCTGTTGTCGCCGCCGATGCCGAGGATGATGGCGCCCTCCTTCTTCATCGGGTTGTAGCCCGAGGCGTTGGGCCGCTTGCCGTCGTAGAAGGTCGACAGGCCGCCCGACTGGGCGTTGCCGGCCCGGATGGCCCAGTGGTTGGGCTCACCCTTGATGATGGCGGTCAGGTATCGGTAGTTCACGGTCGGGTCGTTGGCGTTGTAACCGGGGTTCACGCCGGAGAACAGGCCGTTCTCCAGGTCGGCCATGACCCACGGGCCGTTGCCGGTGCCGTAGCCCCAAACCTTGATGTTGCCGAAGTAGATGGCCTCCATCGTGCCGTTGCCGTTGTCACGGCTGTTGGTCTCGGCGTTGCCGTAGTCGAAGCAGCAGCCGCCGTTGTAGTGGGTGCCGTCGAAGACCGCGTACATGCCTTCGGGCTGGTCGCCCTTGGCGACGCCGTTGGTGGCGTTGTTGCGGTAGCCGACGCCGGGGTCGACGTAGACGCCGTACGCCTTGTGGCCGTAGACCGTGGTCGGCGCCTTGGTGGCGGTCGCCAGGTTGTCGTAGCCACCGGCGGCCGGGCCGGAGAACCCGCCGGGAGGTGCCTGGGTGAGGTGGTTGCCCCGGCCCGACTGGTCGTAGATCTTGCTGATGAGGCAGGTGGTGCCGGCGCAGAAGGAGTCCTGCGCGGCGGCGTTGGCGGCTCCGCCCGGGCTCAGCACGCCGATGTCGCGGGTGGTGTTGTCGGAGGAGCGCCTGACCTGGTACAGCGAGCCGTTGTAGTTCGCGTACAGGGCGCGGGTCGTGCTGTGTGCCGCCACGCACGGCGTGCCGCCCGCGGCGTAGATGTCACACGGCTGCCTGGACGACGGCGGCGAGGGAGACGCGGAGGGCGACACCGTGGGCGAGACAGTGGGCGACGCCGTGGGAGAGGCGGTGGGGGAGCTGCTCGGCGACGAGGTGACGCCGCCGGTGCAGGTCACCCCGTTGAGGGCGAAGCTCGCCGGGACCGGGTTGGAGCCGTTGAACGCTCCGTTGAACCCGAAGCCGGTGCTGCCGCCGCTGGGGATGGCGGCGTTGTAGTCCACGTTGGTCACCGTGACCTGGGAGCCCGACTGGGTGTAGGTGCCGTTCCACAGCTGGGTGATGGTCTGCCCCGCGGAGAACGACCAGGTGAGCTTCCAGCCGTTGACCGGGTCACCGAGGTTGGTGATGTTCACGTTCGCGCCGAAGCCGCCCGGCCACTGGTTGGTGACCGTGTAGGTGACCTGGCATCCGGCCGCGGCCGCCGACGCGGCGTGCGTGCCGGCCACCCCGACGCCGGCCGTCAACAGCGCGGCGACGGCGGCGGCCGACAGCCTCAACCGCCGGTGGAAAGAGCTGACATCTCGCACAGGTGTTTCCCCAATCTCAGAGTGGATGATTCGCGAGCCCCGGCTTTCCACTCGGTCACGGGCTCGTGCAGGTCACACTGGCCGGGGCGATCGAGCCGTCACCCTCAGCGGTGAAGCCGAACGTCGTCGACCCGTTGACGGCGACGGCGCCGTTGTAGGGGGCGTTCTTGACGGTGATCGCGCCGCTGGTGCCGGTGTTCACGCCGTTCCACAGGCTCGTGACGGTCTGTCCGCCGGCCAGGGTCATCGTCACGGTCCAGCCGTTGAGCGCGGCCGTCCCGGTGTTGCCGACGGTCACCTCGCTCTGGAAGCCGCCGCCCCAGTTGTTGACCAGCCGGTAGGTCGCCGTACACCCGCCGGGGCGCGCACTCGGCGACGGCGTGGGGGACGGCGATGGGGTGGAGGACGGCGACGGGGTGGAGGACGGTGACGGGGTGGAGGACGGTGACGGCGTGGGAGTCGGCGACGGGCTCGCGCCGCCGCTGACCCGGTAGACGACCGTGCCATGCGACGGCACGCTGGCCGAGATGGCGCCGGTGCTGCCGCTTACGGCGTTCGTCCACGCGTCGCGCAGGGTGAACGAACCGCCGGACAGCCCGATCGCGGACGCGGTGGTGCTGACCGTGGTGGTGCTGCCGCCCTGGTTGAACAGGGCGACCGCGACGTCGCCGTTGTCGAGCTTCTTGGCCAGCACGCGCCGGGTCCCGTCGTTGCTGATCTGGCGGGCCTGCAGGCCGAGCGGGTCCTGGTTGATGGCGATCAGGTTCTGGTTCTTGAGGATGGTCTGGGTCGCCGAGTCCATGGAGCGCAGGTCGTTGCCGGCGATCAGGGGTGCGGCCAGCATCGCCCAGAGGGCGAAGTGGCTGCGCATCTCGGTGTCGGTCATGCCGCCCCGGCCGACCTCCATCATGTCCGGGTCGTTGAACGCCCCCGGTCTGGCGTACGACGCGAGTGGGACGGTGACGTTGACGATGTTCTGGATGCCCATCGGGTATCCGTTGGTCTGACCGGTGTCCCACTTGTTGGTGATGTCCTCGGTCGTCCGCCACATGTTGGCCACGTCGCCCCAGTCGCGCTGCGGCCCCGTCTTCGCGTGGATGCTGTTGGGGTTGATGCTGTAGACGATGGGCCGCCCGGTCGCCGCCAGCGCGTCACGCATCTTCGCGAACGTACGGACCTGGTCGTCGATGGTGCCGTTGGGCGAGCACCAGTCGTACTTGAGGTAGTCCACGCCCCAGGCGGCGAACTGGCGGGCGTCCTGGACCTCGTGCCCCTGGCTTCCGGTCGCGCCCGGGTAGCTGCCGAAGTACTGCGCGCAGGTCTTGTCCACCGGCACCTGGTAGATGCCGAACTTCAGCCCTTTGGCGTGCAGGTAGTCGCCGAGCGCCTTCATCCCGCTGGGGAAGCGCGAGGGGTTGCCCTGCAGGTTCCCCGCGGAGTCGCGGGTGGGGTTGAACCAGCAGTCGTCGACCACGACGTACTTGTAGCCCAGGTCGCGCAGGCCGGAGCTGACGATCGTGTCGGCCATCTGCTTGATCAGCGTCTCGTTGATGTTGCAGCCGAACGTGTTCCAGCTGTTCCAGCCCATGGGCGGCGTGCGGGCCACGCCGTTCTCCAGGGCGCCGGCCGGGTTCTGCAGGGCGATCGGGGCGCCTGCGAGAATGCCGGCGGCGAGCAGAATTCTCACCTTTCGCACGAATCCTCCTTGAGATGAGTTACGGGTGCATGGGAAATGACGAGGAGAGGCCCCCGGAATCGGAGGCCCGAAAAACAGGAACCGAGAACCCTCGTGGGATGAGCGACGGGTAGCGGGTCTACCGGTAGGCGATGGTGGACGACGAGTAGACACAGTTGACGCCGTCGGCACCGCTGCCGATCTTCGTCGGCTCGCCACTGGTCACGCCCCTGTACTTCTCGCACACGACGACGTTCCTGCCGGGGTCGTTGACGATCGTGATCTGCGAGAAGCGCGCGGTGTCGCCGTAGTTGGTGTTGATGCCGGCCAGGACCTTGCCGGGCGTGGTCGCCGTGACGTTCTGGATGACGACGTCGCGCTTGTACTGGGTAGAGCAGTTGCCGCAGGAGCGGTAGAGCTTGCCGAAGTTCTGCACCTGGAAGTTCTTGATGTACATGGTGCCGGGGCCGTTGTGCTGGAAGACCTTGTCGCTGGCCGCCTTGGCGCCGCCGCCGTCGACGGTCATCGTCTGCGACGACGAGGTGCCCTTGAACGTGGCCGCGTCCTCGCCGACGTCCTCCCACCACACGTTCTGCAGGGTGCACGTGCCCATGCAGTGGACGCCGTCGGCGGCGGGCGCGCCGATGACGACGTTCTTCAGCACCGCGCCGTTGGCCAGTTTGAACATGGGGGGCTGGCTTTCACTCTGGCTGCCGCTGCCGAGGGCGCCGGTGCCGTAGTAGCGCTTCATCCCTCCGTCGAGCGTGCCCGAGACGTTGATCGTGGCGCCGACCGCCTGCTGACCGGTGGGGGACGGCCAGGCGGCCAGGCGCAGCACGGCCGCCGGGGCCGCGCCGGGAACGGTGCCCGCGGACGCGCTGCCGGGCGGACCGGCCGCGAGAACCATCCCGGCCGCCGAGGCGGCGAACAACGCGGTGCGCAATCGTGCGGACGTGTTCATTCACACTCCAGGGGGGAGACACGGCGACTACGCCGCCGCGCGCGGTGATGCCGACTGAGGGGAACTCAGGCCGACCGGCGCTCCATCGACGTGCACGAGAGCGAGCGGAAGCCAGACCTGGCGGATTCGCGGCCCGATCATCTGCGGACGCGACGCTTACGACGTCGCGACCGGGAACCCCTGCCGCTCACCACCGACCCCGGCAGGAGGCCGCTTCGGGACTTAGTTTGGAAACCGCGAAGAAACCTGTCAAGGGAATGTCGAAATTGTTTCGTTGAGGCGCGGGGGCCTCATCCTTGCTGGCCTGCACTGGTGAGCGGCCCGAACTGTGGAAGTTTCCGCAGTTCCATCGCGGAACGCCTTACTGGTCGCGACCTGGCCGATGGCGCTCAGAACGTTACGTCTATTTAGCCGTGAAACTTTCACTACGCGAAAGTCGCGAGTGATCCGGGCCACGCCCTGATGAGAGCAGGTGGGACAGGCCACCGGCGGCCCGGGGGCCGGCGCGGAGAAGACCCGGACCTTGACGAGGCTCCCTCGCGTCGTATTTGCTCCGCCGCACCACCATCACACATGCCCCCGACAGAGGAGGACCGGTTCCGCAAAGAATTGTTAGCGCTAACAAGAGTTCACCACCTCTGCCGGCTCACGAGAAGTCCGAGCCACCTGTGTTGTCGCTGACCGCATGAAGACGTGAAACGAACCCCGGGAGTACGGATGAAGGTCCCTCGCCTGCGGCTCTGGCTTGCCACCGGGCTCGTCGCCGTGGCCGGTGCAGCCGGTGCGCTGACCGCACCCGCCGCGCACGCGGCCACAGGTTGCCGCGTGGACTACTCGGTCACGAACCAGTGGCCGGGCGGCTTCGGCGCGAACGTGAGCATCACCAACCTCGGTGACCCGGTCAACGGCTGGAAGCTCACCTGGTCGTTCTCCGCGGGGCAGACCATCACCCAGCTGTGGAACGGCACCTACACCCAGTCGGGCTCCCAGGTCACGGTGACCAACGTGGACTACAACGCCGCCATCCCCAGCGGCGGCAGCACCGGCTTCGGGTTCAACGGAGCGTTCAACGGCTCCAACCCGGTCCCGGCGAGCTTCGCCCTCAACGGCGTGGCCTGCACCGGCGGCGTCACCTCGTCACCCAGCACCAGCCCTTCGTCGAGCCCGTCCGCGAGCCCTTCCCCGAGTCCTTCGGCCAGCCCGTCATCCACGCCGGTAGCGAGCAAGCCGTGTGACATCTACGCCGTGGGCGGCACGCCGTGTGTGGCGGCACACAGCACGACCCGCGCCCTGTACGCGAACTACAACGGCTCGCTGTACCAGGTCAGGCGCTCCTCCGACAGCGCGACCAGGAACATCGGCGTCCTGGCCGCGGGCGGCACCGCCGACGCGGCGGCGCAGGACTCCTTCTGCGCCGGCACCTCGTGTGTCATCACCCAGATCTACGACCAGTCCGGGCACGGCAACAACATGCTCTACCAGGGACCCGGCGGGGCCGGCGGCAAGGACACCCCCGCGACCGCGACGTCAGAGTCGCTGACCGTCGGCGGCAGCAAGGCCTACTCGCTCTACATCAAGCCCGGCAACAGCTACTGGCGTGACGGTCACCTGACCGGCGTGCCGACGGGCAGCGCACCCGAGGGCATGTACATGGTGACCAGCGGCACGCACGTCAACAGCGGCTGCTGCTTCGACTACGGCAACAGCGAGACGACCAGGAAGGCCGACGGGGCGGGCGCGATGGACGCCATCTACTTCGGCACGAGCTGCTGGTTCGGCGGCTGCTCCGGCTCCGGCCCCTGGGTGCAGGCCGACCTCGAATACGGTCTGTATCCGGGCGGCAGTTCGTCGTGGAACCCGAACCAGCGGGCGTTCACCAGCAAGTTCGTCACCGCGATGCTGAAGAACAACGGCACGTCGCGCTTCGCCATCAAGGGTGGCAACGCGCAGACCGGCGCGATGACCACATTGTGGGACGGCGCGCTTCCCCGCGGCTACAGCCCGATGAAGAAGCAGGGCGCGATCATCCTGGGCAGCGGCGGCGACTGCTGCGCCACCAACACCAACCTGAGCCAGGGCACCTTCTACGAGGGAGCCATCGTCTCGGGTTACCCCTCCGACGCCACCGAGAACGCGGTGCAGGCCAACGTCACCTCCGCCGGCTACCGCTGATCCGAGAGTCGGGCGATGGCCGGGCAGCGGCCGCTCACTCCAGCCGGTCACGGCCGGCCGGAGTGAGCGGCCGCTCGCGGCGGCGGGGGGTTGTTTCCGCCCGGGGGGGGCGGCGGGGTTGGGATGGTGGGGGTTGTTTTGTAGAGTGAGA
>NZ_JBEYWQ010000046.1:0-43005 GCF_040644495.1 Microbispora sp. NPDC046973
GGCCGGCCGGCCCGCTCGCCGGCCTGGAGCGGCCGCCACGTGGCCGCGCTCGCCGCCGGAGCCCTGACCGCGCGCGCGGCGGTCGGATTCTTCGCGGTCCCGCTCGGCGAGGTCGCGCCGGTCGCCAAGTACGCCCACAACGTCGCGTTCCTCGCCGGCGCGGTGCTGCTCGGCGTCCTGGGGACGCGGCGTCGCGTCACCGCGGGCACGCAGGACAAGGCGACGAGTTGACCCAGGCGCGCTCACCCTTCCTCGCGGACGACCTCGCCGGGATCCTTGTCGTCGCGTAGGCCCCGCCAGGAGGGGTGGCGCAGCCGCCCCTCGCCCGTCCACTCGGCGAACTGCACCTCGCCGACCAGGACCGGTTCCACCCACCGGCCGCCCCTGGCCTCCTCCCGGGTGATGCCGTCGAAGGGGGGCGTGTCCCGCCGCAGCGGCGCCAGGCGCTCGCCCAGCCGCCGCAGCGCCTCGTCGGTGAAGCCGGTGCCGACGCTGCCGGCGTACCGCAGGCGCCCGCTGTCGTCGTTGACGCCCACGAGCAGCGAGCCGACGGTGTTCGCCCGGCGGCCCTCCCCGGCCCGCCAGCCGCCGACGACGACCTCCTGCGTGCGGACGTTCTTGACCTTCACCCAGTCGGGGGAGCGACGGCCGGGGCGGTAGGGCGAGGTGAGCCGCTTGGCCACGACGCCCTCCAGCCCCAGCCGCCGGGAGTCGGCCAGCGCGTGCTCGCCGCCGTCGGCGTAGTAGGGCGGGATGGCCCAGTGGCGCCCGGCGTGCACGAGGTCCTCCAGGCGGCGCCGCCGCTCGGTGTAGGGCATCGCGATGGCGGTGGCCGCGTCGACGTGCAGCACGTCGAACAGCAGGTACGTCACGGGCGTGGTGACCAGGAGCTGCCTGATCTTGAGCGGATTGCGCTGGTGCATGCGGGGTTGCAGCGCCTCGAACGACGGCCTGCCCTGCTGGTCGAAGGCGACGATCTCCCCGTCGAGCACCACCGCGTGCCCGCCCGTGGCCCCGGCGAGGCCGGCGAGTTCGGGATAGGCGGCGGTGACGTCCTTGCCGTTCCTGGAGATCAGCCGCAGCGTGCCGTCCTCGACGTAGCCGAGGGCGCGGACCCCGTCCCACTTCATCTCGTGCGCGTAGTCGCCCTCGGGCTCGGGCAGCCGCCCGAGCCGGGCCATCATCGGCGTGTACGCCGGAAGGCCGGCCATGCCCTGCTGGTACCCCAGCACGGCCGACGCGTACCGTCTGACCTGCGTAAACGCTTAGGGGAGGATCTCCAGGCGGACGTCGAGGCCCTCGTACAGGTAGGGGGTGGCGGTGATGATCCGCCAGCTGCGGCGGGTGGCGTGGACGGCCGCGTGGGCGGCCACCAGGACGTCGGGAAGGAGCGCGTCGGCGGCGGACGGCCGGTGGCGACGCAGGCTCGTCATGATCGCCTGCGCGTACGGTCCGCCTTCGACGGCGTCGTCGGGGGAGAGCGCACCGGTGACCACCATCGACATGCGCAGGAAGCGTTCGAGCCGGGGCTGGACGGGGCCGAGCGACAGCACCTGGACGGCGAGCGCGGGGACGAGGAGGGTGACGCCGTGGGCCGAGGACTGCCGCACGACGGCCCTGCCGTACATGCTCTTGCCCTCGATCAGGTGGACGACGGCGTCGAGGTCCAGCACGTGGCCGGACAGGACACCGGCCGGTGGGACGGGGTCGGTCACGCGGCGTCCGCCTTGGCGTCGCCGGTCACCAGCCGCGCCGCGCGGGCGCTGTCGTCATCGGTGATGCCGTCCTGCCAGCCCGGCCCCCATAAATCGGCCATGATGGCCAGGTCGCCCTGGATGCGCCGCCGCTCCCGCAGTGCCGCGGCGATGTAGGCCGAGGCGTTGCCGGACGCCTGCGCCTCGTCGGCGAGTTCATCCGGCAAAGAGATCGTAATCTTCTTGGTCATACTTGGGAGGCTACCCAGTCATACCGTCGGCGGTCCACCGGTTCCCGGAAGAACGTGGCCGGCGGGCGAACGGGGCGGCCGTCTCACGCACCGCCCGCGCCGCTCCCCAGTCGTCGTCGCCGTGCGCGACGATGCTCAGCAACTCGCGCAGGTGCAGCACCGGCATGCGGTCTCGCCAGCCGTCCTCAAGTGGCGCGACCTCCTCGTACGCGGTGAAGAAGCGGTCGGAGACGGGCGGACGGGGCGAGCACCACAGCATGCTGAGGTCCGCCTCGGCCCAGCAATAGGACACGGCCGGATCGATCAGCGCGGGGTCCCCGCCCAGGTCGGACAGGACGTTCCCGCACCACAGGTCGCCGTGGGTGAGCACCGGGGGCAGGGGCGGGACGAGCTCGGGCAGTGCGGCGCACAGCCGTTCCAGCGCCTCCCGGTCGGCGCGGTCGAAGGCCGCTTCCGCCTGAGGCTCACGCAGCCAGCGCAGGATGCGCCTGCGGGCGAAGAAGGAGTGCCCGTCGTCGTCCCACGTGTTGTCCTGGCGCAGGCGGCCCAGCCAGCCGTCCCGGTGCCAGCCGAAGCGCTCGCTCCGCGCCGTGGTGTGCATGCCCGCGACCATGCGTCCAAGATCGGCCCAGAACCGCTCGTCGTCGCGTCGCGGCCCGAGCGGCCGGAGCACGAGGACGTCGGGCGTCGCCGCCAGCACGTCCGGTGTCGTCACACCGCCCAGGTCGCGAAGCACGCGCAGACCCTCGGCCTCGACCTCGAAGAGGTCGGCGCCGGGCGTGCGCAATGTCTTGGCGAACACCGTGCGCGCGGCCAGCGGGGCGCCGCCGCCGAGGGTCACCATGCCCGCCACCGCCACTACGCCGCCTCCGGCTTCGTCCGCGGACTCGGCCGACAGCCCCGCGGCGCGAAGCCGCTCCACGAGCAGATCCATATCGCTCATCGACGCCATGATCACACAAGCGCCACCAGGGCCCAAGCGGGCCGCGCGCGGGTACACCCAGGGACGAGGGGGTGGGGCGGATGCGGCTCGCGGGGGCACGGGTGCTCGTCACGGGCGCGTCGTCGGGCATCGGCGCCGCCACGGCGCTGGAGCTGTCGGCGCGCGGCGCGCGGCTGGTGCTGTCCGGGCGCGACCAGGAGGCGCTCGCGGGCGTCGCGGCCCGGACGGGCGGAGAGGTCCTGCCCGCCGACCTGTCCGACCCCTCCGCCGACCTCGCCGTACGCGCCGGGCGGGTGGACATGCTGGTTGCGTGCGCGGGCGAGGGCTGGAGCGGGCCGCTCGCGCGGATGTCCGGCGGCACGGCCGAACGCATGATCGCGGTCAATCTGACGGCCCATGTGCAGCTCACCCGGCTGCTGCTGCCCGGGATGCTGGAGCGCGGCCGGGGTCACCTCGTCTACGTCGCCTCGATCGCCGGCGTGGTGGGCGTGCGGGAGGAGGCGGTGTACGCCGCGACCAAGGCGGGCCTGCTGGCCTTCGCCGAGAGCCTGCGCTACGAGGCGCCCGGAGTCGGCGTGACGGCGGTGGTGCCGGGGGTGGTCGACACGCCGTTCTTCGCCCGGCGCGGCCGGCCGTACACGCGTCGCAGGCCCGCGCCCATCCCGCCGGAGCGGGTGGCCCGGGCCGTCGCGGTCGCCGTCGAGCGCGACCGCGCCGAGGTGTACGTGCCGGCCTGGCTGCGGCTGCCCGCCCGCCTGCACGGGGCCGCGCCCGGCGCGTTCCGCGTGCTCGCCCGCCGCTTCGGCCGCGCGTGACGGTCCGCGACACGCGTGGCACCCGGCAGCGCGAGCGTGCGCACCGGGACTGCTCCGTGCCGGGACTACTGCTGCCGGGACTACTCCGTGCCGTCCGCCGGCAGGCGCTCCGGCAGCCCGAGCCGGGGGAACCGGTCGGCGTGGAAGATGACGATCTCGGCGATCGCCCCGCCGGTGATGCGCAGGACGTCGATCGTCAGCGGCAGGTAGCCGCCCTCCCGCTGCCGCCGCTGGTAGAAGGCGACGGCGGGCTGCCGGTTCACGGAGGTCTGGACGGCGCGCAGGTGCTTCATGCGCTCGAAGCCGTCCTCGATCCAGTCGTTCACCACCGTGTCGCGGCCGACGCACAGGCCCGGCGTGGGCGGCATCGAGCAGCGGACGTCGTCCCGCAGCAGTGCGGCGAGCGCGTCGACGTCCGTGGCCACGCTGGCGTCGGTGAAGCGGCGCACCAGCTCGCGCGTCCCGGCGTCCTCCTCGCCGCCGGTCCAGTCCTGCCGCTCGGCGGGCAGGTGCTCGCGCATGCCGGCGCGGGCCCGCTGCAGCGCGCTGTTCACGGAGTTGACGGAGTCCCCGAGGAGCTCCGCGACGTCCTTGGCCGGCCAGCCGAGCACGTCCCGCAGGATCAGCACGGCCCGCGGGCGCGGGGCGAGGTGCTGGACCGCGACCAGGTAGGCCAGCTCGATCGTCTCCCGCGCGACGGCGACGGTCTCCGGCTCGTCCGCGTCGCCCGCGGGCAGCTCGTCGAGCAGCCGGTCCGGGTAGGGCTGCAGCCACGGCACCTCGCCGCCGGTCGCAGGCTCGGGGCGGCACTTGGCGAGCAGGTCCAGGCAGGCGTTGGTGGCGATCCGGTAGAGCCAGGCCCGAAACGTCGACCGCCCCTCGAAGGTCTCCCGCCGCCGCCAGGCTCGCAGAAACGTCTCCTGCACGGTGTCCTCGGCGTCCTCGAACGACCCGAGCATCCGATAGCAGTGCACGTGCAGTTCCCGCCGGTGCCGCTCCGCCAGCCCCGAGAACGCCGGCTCGTCGACCTCGCCCAGACCGCTCACGCCCAGCTCCTCCAGCCGCGTGTCCGCACCCATCACGTCATCCTTCCGCCTCGTCGTGTCCCGTCGTAGATGTGACGGGTGCGGGCGCGACAACTCATCACCAGGGCCGGTCGGCATGACTGATTCGGTGACGGATCCGGTGGCGGAGCACGGCGCGGATCGGCCCCGCCCCCCAGGGTCAGCCGCCGCGCAGGGCGCGCAGGGACTCGCGCAGCGAGCCGAGGGTGGCGAACACCGCCGTCGGCTCGTAGCCGCAGTGCGCCATGCAGTTGGCGCAGCGCGCGTCCCGCCCCCGGCCGTAGGAGCTCCAGTCGGTCTCCTCGACCAGCTCCCGGTAGGTCTTGGCGTACCCGTCGGCCATCAGGTAGCAGGGCCGCTGCCAGCCGAACAGCGAATACGACGGGATCGCCCAGGCCGTGCAGGGGAAGTCGGTCTTCCCCTCGAGGAAGTCGAGGAACAGCGGCGAGTGGTTGAACCGCCAGCGCCTGCGGTTGCCGCCCGCGAACGCGGCGCGAAACAGCTCCCGCGTCTGCCGCACCCCCAGGAAACAGTCCTGGTCGGGCGCCTTCTCGTACGCGTACCCGGGCGAGATCATCATCTGGTCGACGCACAGGTCGTCGTTGAGGAAGTCGAGCACCTCGATCACCGTGCGCGGGCTGTCCCCGGCGAAGAACGTGGTGTTGGTGGTGACGCGGAAGCCGCGCCGCCGGCACTCCCGGACCGCCGCGACCGCCTCGTCGAACACGCCCTCCTTGCACACCGACGCGTCGTGCCGCTCGCGCAGGCCGTCGATGTGGACCGCCCAGGCGAAGTACGGCGAGGGCGTGAACTGGTCGATCTTTCGCGGGATCAGCAGCGCGTTGGTGCACAGGAAGACGTACTTCCTGCGCGCCACCAACTCCTCGACCATCTCCCCGATCTGGGGGTGCATGAGCGGTTCCCCGCCGGCGATCGACACCATCGGGGCGCCGCACTCCTCCACGGCGGCCACCGCCTGCTCCACCGGCATGCGCTGCTTCAGCACGCCGGCCGGGTGCTGGATCTTCCCGCAGCCCGCGCACTTCAGGTTGCACGCGAACAACGGCTCAAGCTCGACCAGCAGCGGGAACCTCTCCCGCCGGCGCAGCCGCTGGGCCAGGATGTACGCGCCGACGCGCAGGCTCTGGCGTACGGGCATCGGCATCAGGGCCGCACCTCCTTCGGCAACGTGAACTCGACGTTCTCCTCGGTGACCCGCCGCTCCTCCACCTCGAGCGGGCCGAGCCCGCCGAGGGCGGCCACGACGGCGTCCACCATCCCGCCGGGGGTGGACGCCCCGGCGGTGAGCCCGACCGTCCGCGCTCCGCGCAGCCAGTCGAGCGCGATGTCGCCGGGATCGTCGACGAGGCGGGCGAGCGGCGCCCCATCGTGACCGCAGCGGGCGGCGACCTCGGTGAGGCGCAGGGCGTTGGAGGAGTTGGCCGAGCCGACGACCAGCACCAGGTCGGCCTCCGCGGCGACGGCACGCACCGCGTGCTGCCGGTTGGTCGTCGCGTAGCAGATGTCGTCGCCGCGCGGGCCCTCGGCGTCGGGGAAGCGCCGCCGTATCGCCGCAGCGACCCGCCCGGCCTCGTCGGCCGCCAGCGTGGTCTGGGTCAGGTAGGCGACCCCGCGCCCCGGCGGCAGGCCCGCGACCCCCGCCTCGTCCTCGACCAGCGTGCCCGCGCCGGGCACCTCCCCGAGCACGCCCTCGACCTCCTCGTGCCCGGCGTGGCCGATCAGCACGACGAGGTCGCCCCGCGCGGCGAGCCTGCGGGCCTCCGCGTGGACCTTCGCGACCAGCGGGCACGTCGCGTCGACGACGCGCAGTCCGCGCCGCCCCGCCTCCTCCCGCACGGAGGGTGCGACCCCGTGCGCGGAGAAGACGGTGACGGCGCCCTCCGGCACCTCGGCCAGGTCGTCGACGAACACCGCGCCGCGCCGCTCCAGGTCGCGTACGACGTGGATGTTGTGCACGATCTGCTTGCGCACGTACACGGGCGCGCCGAACCGGTCCAGCGCGCGCTCCACGATCTCGATGGCTCGCTCGACCCCGGCGCAGAACGAGCGGGGCGAGGCCAGCAGGACCCGCCGCGGGCCCGTGGCCGCCGCCCACCGCGCCAGCACCGGGCCGATCCGGGCGAGCGTGCGCCGCGCGGCGACCGCGCCGCCCATCGTGGCGAGGTTCAGCAGGGGGGCGTCGGGGGTGTCCACGATGACCCGCACGGCCGCGAACGGCCGAGCCCCCGCGGCGGCGGCCAGCGGGGCGCTCTCCATGTCGACGGCGTACGCGCCCTCGCGGGCCAGCGCGTGGCGGCCGCGGCTCGTCACGATGCGGGGGGAGGTGACGAGCGGGCCGGTGCGGGCGGGCAGTCCTGCGCGGAGGAGTTCTCCGGCGAGCAGCGGGGCCGACGGGCACGGCCAGACCCGGTCGCCGGAGCGGACCTCGGTGGCGACGAGCACGTCCCCGGGGCGCAGCCCGTGGTGGAGGGCCCCGCCGAACCCGGTGACGGCGAGGGCGGCGGCGGGCGGGAGCAGGGCCGCGGCGCGGGCCGCCCGGTCGGGCCCCATCCCGATCCGGACGACCCGGACACGCGGATGGTCGCTTCCGAGGTCCGGCCGGGACCGCAGGCCGCGGGCGACCGCCCGGGCCTCCATCCCCAGCGCGGTGCACACGATCAGATCGGTCATGGCGTGGCCTCCGATCCGGCCGTCTCGTGCAGGCTCAGGTAGCGGCCGAGCGCGCTGACCGGGAAGACGAGGCGGTAGAGGTGGTAGTTGATGAAGAAGTCCCCGGGGAAGCCCGTGCCGGTGTAATGGGGCTCGTCCCAGGTGCCGTCGGGGCGCTGGCTGTCGGCCAGCCAGGCCACGCCCCGCTCGACGGACGGGCCCCGCTCCCCGGCCGCGAGCAGGCCGATGAGAGCCCAGGCCGTCTGCGAGGCGGTCGGCTCGCCCCGCCCGATCCAGGCGGGGTCGCGGTAGGAACGCATGTCCTCGCCCCAGCCGCCGCAGGGGTGCTGGTGCGCCTCCAGCCACGCCACGGCCCGCCGTACGCAGGGGGCGCCGGGTCGCACCCCGGCCGCCGCGAGGGCGGGCAGCACCGCCCCGGTGCCGTACACGTGGTTGGCTCCCCACCGGCCGAACCACGAGCCGCCGGGCTCCTGCGCCCGCAGCAGCCACACGACCGCCCGCCGTACGACGGGGGAGCGGGCCATGCCCTCGGCGGCGAGCGCCTCGACCACGTGCGCGGTCACGTCGGCCGACGGCGGATCGATGACCGCGCCGAAGTCGCAGAACGGCAGCCGCAGGCACAGCTCCCGCGTGTTGTCGGCGTCGAAGGCGGCGAATCCGCCGTCGCGGGAGGCCATCCCGGCCATCCAGCGCAGGCCCCGCTCCAGCGCCGGCCGGGCGTCGGGCCGGCCCAGCCGGCGCAGCGCGAGGATCACCTCGGCCGTGTCGTCGACGTCGGGGTAGCCGTCGTTGTCGAACTCGAAGGCCCAGCCGCCCGGTGCGAGACCGGGGCGCCGCACCATCCAGTCGCCCGGCCCCCGGATCTCCTCGCGCAGCAGCCACGCGCCGGCCCTGGCCAGCGCGGGGTGGTCGCGGGGCAGGCCGGCGTCCAGGAGCGCGGTCATCGCGAGCGCGGTGTCCCAGACCGGCGACTGGCACGCCTCCAGCCTGCGCGTGCCGTTCTCCCTGATGGTGAACCTGTCCAGCCCGGCCAGCCCGGCGCGCATGACGGGGTGGTCGATGCCGTACCCGCTCAGGCGCAGCGCGATCAGCGAGTAGACCCACGGGGGCTGGATGCCGCCCCACGAGCCGTCGGCCTCCTGCCGGGCCACGACCCACTCGGCGGCCCGCCTCAGCGCGGCGCGGCGCAGCCCGGCGACCGGGCGCCGCTCGTAGCGGTGCAGGGCGCGGTCGAGGGCCGCGAACGCCGCGTCCCAGCCGGTGCGCGACACCCGCCGCGCGGGCCTGCCGGTGCGCAGTTCGGCCAGGCCGAACGGCAGCGGGTGGACCGGCCGGTGCGCGGTCACGATCGTGAGCGGGACGATGGTCTGCCGCGCCCAGCAGGCCCAGTCGTACACGTTCAGCGGGCACCACGGCGGCAGGAACATGATCTCCGGCGGGATGACCGGCAGGTCCTCCCACCGCCACTGGCCGAACAGCGCGAGCCAGATCCGGGTGAAGACCCGGGCCGACTCGACGCCGCCGGCCCCGCGCACGTACGCCGCCGCGGCGCGCATGTGCGGAGCCGAGGGCGGGTCGCCCGCGAGCCGCAGCGCCACGTACGCCTCGACGGTGGTGGACAGGTCGGCCGGTCCTTCGTGGAAGTTCGCCCAGGTGCCCTCCGGGCGCTGCTGTGACCTGATCCACCGGGCGGCCTCGGCGGTCTCCTCCGCGGTTCGCACGCCCAGGAACTCGCGCAGCAGGAGGTCCTCGGCGTCCATCGTCACGTTGGTCTGCAGCTCGCCCTTCCACCACCCCTCGGGCGCCTGCAGGCCGAGCAGGTGGTCGCGGGCCGCCTTCAGGGCGGTCGCGGCGCGGGCGGCGCTGGTGGCGACCCCGGTGGTGACGCCGGTGGTGACGCCGGTCACCGCGCCTGCTCCCGTTCGAGATGCCGCCTGGCGAGGCGGGCCGCCTGGAGTCCGCTGCGCACGGCTCCCTCCATCGTGTCGGGCCAGCCCGTGTCGGTCCACGCGCCGGCGAGGAACAGCCCGGGCCACCGGGTGGCCGCGCCGGGGCGCAACCCCCCGCTGCCCGGGACCTGCCGGAAGGTCGCCCGCCGCTCCCTGGTGATGAACAGGTCCACGACCCGCGCCGTCCGCGCGGCCGGGAGCAGCCGCTCCAGCTCGGGCAGGAACACCTCCCGCATCACGGCCGTGGGCACCTCGATCCAGTGCCGCGCCGCCGACACCGAGACCGTCAGGTACTGGCCCCGGGAGAGCCCGCCCGAGGCGGTCCTGTCGAAGATCCACTGCACCGGCGAGCCGACGACGGCCGCGAACGGCAGCCGGGTGACGGGCCGGTCGTAGACGACGTGCACGTTGACGATCGGGCTCGCCCCGAGGCCCGCCCACGCGTCCCGGTCCGGCGCGGCCTCCGGCGGCACGAGCCTCGCGGCCTGGCCGTGCGGGGTGGCGACGACGACGGCCGACGTGCCGACGCGCTCGCCGCCCACGAGGATCGAAGGCCCGCTCGTGCCCGGCAGGCAGGGCAGCACCCCGGCGACCTTCGCCGTCAGCCGCACCCGGCCGCCGAGCCGCGCGATGGCCGAAAGCGCGGCGCCGCCGTGCAGGTCGCCGAGCGGGACGGACGGCACACCGATGTCGGCGGCGTCGGCGCGGCCCAGCAGGGCCGTCCTGAAGACCATCGCCGCCGGTCCCAGCGCCGCCTCGTCGGAGGGGATGTTGAGCGCGGCCACCGCGAACAGGTCCCACAGCGCCCGCCGTACGGTCTCCCGCTGGCCGTTGTCGGCCAGCCAGCCCCCGAGCGCGGCCCGGTCGAGGGCGGGCTCCGCCGGGTCGAGCCCGCGCAGCGCGAGCGCGCCGCGCACCGCGCGCAGCCGGTCGGCGGGGGACAGCAGGCGGTAGCCCGCGAGCGCGGGCAGCAGGTGGAACGGCCCGGGCAGCGCGGCCCGGCGCAGCCGTCCGCGCCCGCCGTGCGGGGTGAGCACGCACACGTCGAAGCGCTCCTGCAGGCGCACCCGGCCGGTGCCGCCGAGCCGGTCCAGCAGCCCGCGGTAGGCCGTGCAGCAGCGCAGGAAGACGTGCTGCCCGTTGTCGGCCGTCAAACCGCCCCGGGCGAATGAGTGGGTCGCCCCGCCGAGCCGGGGCCTCGCTTCGTACAGGGTCACCGGCCACCCGGCCTCCGCGAGCGCGAGGGCCGCGGTGATGCCGGCGAGGCCGCCGCCCACCACGGCCACGGGCGGGACGGCCGCGCCCTCCACGCCGCTCCGCGTGCCGTTCGCCGGGCCGTTCCCCGGGCCGTTCGTCCGGGCGTTCATCGGGCCGCTCCCGCGATCGCCCGCGCCGCGACCATCGCCTTCGCCCACGGCGTGAGCGACACGCGCCCGGCCAGCGCCCGCCCGGGGTCGGCGGCGATGCGGGCGAGCAGCCGCCGGTAGATGCCCGCCATCGCCGCGGTGCAGGCCGCGCTGCGCCGGTCGAGCAGCGGGATCAGGCGCATCCCCTCGGCGTACCAGCCGAGCGCCCGTCCGGCCTCGTAGCGGATGAGCCGCGCCAGCCGCTCGGGCGGGTCGGCGAACGCCCCGGACGCGTCCAGGTTGAGCGTGCAGCCGAACCTGCGCAGGTCGTCGGCGGGCAGGTACACCCGGCCGGCGCACCGGTCCTCGCGCACGTCCCTGAGCACGTTGGTGAGCTGGAGCGCCACCCCGAGGGAGTCCGCGAGCCGCGCCGCGCGCCGCAGGGCCCCGGCACCGCTCGCCGCCCCGTCGGCGAGGCCGAACACGCCGAGGGACAGCCGCCCGATCGACCCGGCGACGTCCCGGCAGTAGCCGACCAGGTCCTCGTAGGACTGGTAATGCGCGCCCGCGACGTCGGCGGCGCACCCGTCGATCAGCTCCTCGAACGCCTCCAGGGGGACGGGGAAGCGCACGGCGGTGTCGCGCAGGGCCACCAGGACGGGGTCGGCGGGGTCCGGCCGCGGGGCCCGCAGCCCCGCCCGCGCCTCCTCCAGGGCCGACAGCCGCGCGTCCACCGGCCCGGCCGCGTCGCCGATGTCGTCGATGCGCCGGGCGAAGGCGTAGAGCGCGCTGAGCGCGCGGCGCTTGGGCGGGGCGAGCAGGCGGATGCCGTAGGCGAAGTTGCGCGCCCGGGTCCGGACGACGCTCTCGCAGTAGCGGTAGGCCATCGGAACCGGCACGGACATCGGCGCGGAAACGGGCGTGACGGGGCGCAGCGCGGGGCCGGGCGGGTTGTCGCCCACGCGACGCGGGGCGGGGCCGGGCGGGCGATCGGGAACGGGATCAGGAATCGCGCCGGGAACCGTCACCGTTCACCTCCTTCAGCACGCGCACCCACTCGCTCAGCACCGCGCGGCGGCGCGCGCGGACCGCCCCGCCGAGGACGTCGTGCCGGCCGCGCTCCAGTGCCGCGAGCGTCGCCCGGCCGCCCGCGACGTACCCCGCGACCGCGGTGCGCGCGAACCCGCTCAGCGTCTCCAGCAGCGGCATGCCCTCGTCCAGCAGGGTGGCGGCGCGGCGGGCCTGCAGCGCGACGGCCCGGCGGAGCCGGGGGGAGGTGCGCGGAGCGTCCAGGTCGGCCTCGCGGCAGCCGAACCTGCGCAGGTCCTCGCCCGGGAGGTAGACGCGGCCGCGGGCGTGGTCCTCGCCCACGTCCTGGCAGTGCTCGATCACCTGCAGGGCCGAGCAGATGCGGTCCGACAGCCGCGCCCGTTCCGGCGTGGCCACGCCGAAGACGTGCAGGACGATCCGGCCGACCGGGTTGGCGGACAGCTCGCAGTAGGCCAGCAACTGCGCGAAGGTGTCGTAGCGCCGCACCACCTGGTCACGCCGGTTGGCCTCCACGAGGTGGAGGAAGGGCGTCCGCGGCACGCCCCGCCCGGCGACCAGCGGCGCCAGCGCGCGTACGGCGGGCAGTCGCGGGCTCCCTCCGGCGTACAGGCGGCCGAGGTCGGCCTCCACCGCGTCGAGCAGGGCGGGCCGCTCGGCGGGGTCCGCCTCGTCGCCGACGTCGTCCACGTAGCGGGCGAAGCCGTACACCGCCATCAGGTCGCGGCGGTACGCCCGCGGAAGCAGGCGGGAGGCCACCGGGAAGTTCTCCCGGCGCGCGGCGTCGCGTACGTCCGCTGCGGACATGCCTGAAGAATCTCCACCGCAATTCACCACAAAACCCGACAGATCGGGCAGTCGCTTTTACGCGGGCAATCGCACCGGAAAAGCACCGTACGCCGCCGGGCGATGCTCGGAAAAAGCGGCAAAAACGCGGTCGAGAATGACGTCGAGAGCAAGTGGCTATTTTTCCGGGTTTTTATGCTTCCGGCCCCAGGTAAAAGCTTGCCGGGACCGGGAGCCGGTGGGGCCGCACACCGCCGGGTACACCCACGCCGTGGGCGCCGAGCGGTCCGACACGAAGCCCGGCGGCGCGGCAGCGGCCGACCACGCCGGCGAGCGCGCCCAGCGCCGAGCGCCAGGAACCCGGGGCGGAGGTGTGGTCGCAGTCGTGCAGCAGCAGCGTCGCCCCGCCGCGCAGGCCGGGCTCCAGGGTGCGCAGCACCGACCCGGGCGTGGCCCGCTCCGTCCAGTCCTCGCCCCAGGCCGTCCACAGCACCGGCCGCAGGCCGTGCCACCGGGCCGCGAGCAGCGCCTCGGCGCTCAGCACCCCGTACGGCGGGCGATACCAGGAGGGGCGTGCGCCGGTTATGGCGGTGACGAGGCGTGCGGTCCTGCCCATCTCCGCCGCGACCCTGCCCGGCCGGGTGACCAGGGCGTTGTCGTGCCGCCAGCCGTGCACGGCCACCTCGTGGCCGGCCCGCGCGATGCTCCGCCCGATCTCGGGGTGGCGGTCGAGCATCTCGCCGAGGAGGAAGAAGGTCGCCCGGCACCCGAGCCGGTCCAGCTCGTCGAGGAACAGCGGGGTCGACCGCGGGTCGGGCCCGTCGTCGAAGGTCAGCGCCACGTGGCCGGGATCGCCCTCGCCCGCGAGGGACGGCAGCAGGCGGCGGACCGGAGGCAGCCAGGCGGCCCCCGGCCCGGCATGCGACAGGGCGGCCAGCAGGACCGGCCCGGCGACGACGAGCGCGTGAGGTCTCATCGCATTCCAGTGTCCGCCACGCCGCCCCCTACCCGGGAAGGAGGGTCATGAGGGACAGGGCATTGATCGTCAGCGCCTCGATGGGAGCGGGCCACGACGCCGTGGCCGCCGAACTGGCCCGCCGCTTGGCCGCCGCCGGCGTACGCGCGGAGGTCGTGGACGTGCTCGCCCTGCTGCCGCTGCGGCTGGGCGCGCTCCTGCGGTGGTGGTATCGCGCGGTGATGCTGCGGGCGCCCTGGCTGTACGCGCTGGTCTACCGCGTCTTCTTCGTCTCCCGCAAGGCTCCCTCCACCTCGCCGCTGACGGTCGTGGCCGCGGCCGGGCTGGCCCGGGTGGTGCGGCGCGTCCGGCCCTCCCTGGTGGTGCCGGTCTTCCACGTGGCCGCGCAGGCCGCCGGGCACCTGCGGGCGCGGGGGCGGCTGGCCGTGCCGAGCGTCGTCGTGCTGACCGACTTCGCCGTGCACCGTCTCTGGCTGCACCCCGGCAACGACCGCTACCTGTGCCCGGACACGGCCACGGCCCTCGCCGTGACGGCCGCCGCCGGCCGCCCGGCCTTCCGCTGCGCCCCGATCGTCCGTCCCGGGTTCGCCCGCGCCGGTGCCGGCCGTCACGAACCGGGGGCGGACGTCCGGGCCCGCATCGGCCTGCGGGAGGGCGACCGGATCGTGCTCGTCTGCGCGGGGTCCTGGGGGGTCGGCCGGGTCGCGGCGACCGCCCGGCACCTGGCCCGCTCGGGCCGGTACGCGCCCGTCGTGCTGTGCGGGCGCAACGAGCGGCTGCGCCGCCGCCTCGGGCGCCTGCTCGGCCGCGCCGGGGCGGGGGCCGCCCTCGGCTGGCGGGACGACCTGGCGGACCTGCTCGCCTCCGCCTACGCCCTGGTGGACAACGCGGGCGGGCTGACCTGCAGAGAGGCGTTCGCGGCGGGAGTGCCGGTCGTCACCTACCGGCCCATCGCCGGCCACGGCAGGGACGGCGTGCTCGCGATGGCGCAGGCCGGGGTGAGCGTCCACGCGCGCCGCCGCGCCGACCTGCTGCGCGCGCTCGACCGGCTCGAACCCGGCCTGCCCGGGCGGGCCGCGCTGACCGCCCGGGCGGCAGCGCTGTTCACCTCGGCGCCGGCCGAGTCCCTTCTCCTCCCCGACCTCCTGCTCCCCGGTTGCGCCGTGTCCCGGCCATGCGAGCCTGCTTCCTGAGCGGCGCGTACCTCGACAGCAGCACGCTGCCGTACAGGATGAGGGCCATGCCCGTCAGCTCGGGCAGCACCCACGGGCCGGTGCGGATGTCCTCGCCGAACATCGCCACGCCGTACACGGTGCTCGCCACGGGGTCGGTCACGGTCAGCGCGGGCTGCACGGCGACGAGCGGACCGCTGTGCAGGGCGTTCTGCAGCAGGAACAGGCTGCACAGACCGGCGGCCACCATCGCCCACAGCGACCAGGAGCCGGCGAGCGTCCGCAGGCCCCCCGGCAACTCCTCCACCGTGCGCTTCATGAGGACGGCGGTGTAGGCGAAGCCCAGACCGGCGGCGACCCCGAGCAGCACCGCGCGGGCGGCTCCGCCGCTGGCGACCGCGAAGGCCACGCAGCAGGCGAGGAGCCCGGCGGTCACGCCCGCCGAGATCACCCAGGTCAGCAGGCCGGGAAGCCGGCTGCCGGGGGTGGGTGACGCCGCCGCGAGGAACCCGGCCAGGCCGGCCGTCAGCGCGCCGACGGCCAGCCACGTCTGGGCGGTGACGCGAACCCGGAACATCCAGCCCGCCACGAGCATCGTGATCGGCAGTTCCGCGACGAGCAGGGGCTGGACGAGCGCGAGCCCTCCTGACGTCAGGGCTGCCGCCTGCAGCAGGAAGCCCGCGATGAGCGCGGCGATGCCGCCCAGCCAGGCGGGCTGCTGAACGAGGTCCCAGATCAGTCCGGGCCGGAACGCCTCGTCGGCCGGGGCGCTGCGGGCGGCCCGGCGCTGCAGCACGGACGCGACGGCGTTGGCCGCCGCGGCGAGCAACGCCAGGACTACAGCGATCATGACCCCCCGTGCCCCGTCTCCGGCCTCTCGTCGCAGGGCCTCCCATCGAGGCCCTACCGGTACCCTCCCCGGCCATGCCCGCCGCATGTCGCCGTGGACGCTCTCAACCGTATTTATCCGGTAATTGCAGAATAAATACGGGAATATTAATTAAAATCGAGAATGCCCGGATTTTATGGGGTATGGCCGTCGGCGCAAACGCACGCAGCAGGAAAGGCGGAACCAGACATGGTTGGACCCACCGGCCTCGAGCGTCATCCTGACGTCAGCGAACTGCGCCAGACGTACGATCGGGCGGGCTCGACGGCCCCCGCCCAGGTATTGGAGGGGCTAGCCTTCCTGGCCGGCCTGTATCTGGCCCTCTCGCCATGGATCGTCGGGTTCTTCGGATTCCGGGGCATGACCGTCAACAACCTGATCACGGGCCTCGTGGTCAGCGCTCTCGCCCTGGGGCTCGCGTCCGCCTTCGGGCGCACCTACGGCATGGGGTGGCTTCTCCCGCTGCTCGGCGTGTGGGCGATCGTCTCGCCGTTTGTGCTGCGCGCGGGACGTGAGGCCACAACGACGACCATTTGGAACAACGTCGCGATCGGCATCGTGATCTTCGCGCTGGGAGCCGCCGCGCTGGCGATGGCGCAGGCGTTCCGCCGGCACGAGCGGGGCGAGCGGAGCGCGCGCAGGCTCGGCAACTGGTGACGAACGGACGCCCGGCTCACTCTTCCGGGGTGGGCCGGGCGCCGTGTCGTGGGCCGGGCGCCGTGTCTAGGCGTCCGGGACGGACGTGCGCCCGAGGGCGGTCGGCGCCCGGCCGGGTTCGTCCGCGAGCGCGCGCAGGCGCGTAAGGGAGAGGGCCGCGATGTCGTCGTCCGGCGGCCGGCCCTCCGCCAGGTCGGCGAGCACCTCACCGACGAGCGCGGCGTACTTGAAACCCTCGCCGCTGTCGCCGCAGGCCAGCACCGTCGATTCGCCGACCCTGTCGATGACGAACCGGCCGTCCGGCGAGTCGGTCCAGCTGCACACCTGCGCGTCCACGACCCTCGGCGTCACGCCCGGGAACATGGCCGCGATGCGGCGGGTCAGTTCGGCCGTCCGCCCCGGATCCGGAGTGCGGTCGTCGTCCCCCGGCTCCAGCGGCCGCAGCGGCGCGTCCAGCCCGGCCTTGTAGCCGACGCCCGGGGTGGGCATTGCGTACACAGCGGGGCCGTCCTGGACGGGTCCGTCGATCAGGCCGGGCACCCGCGCGGACGGCTCGATGCCCGCGTAGTGGACCACCTGTTCGAGGTAGGGCCTGAGCGTCATCGTCACGCCCAGAGAGGGCAGCAGCGGGCCGGTGCCGGGGCCCGCGGCGACCACGACCGCGTCACCGGTCAGCGTCGTGCCGTCGGCCAGGCGAACCTCCGGCCGCCGGGCGGCGGCGTCCACGGCGACCGCCTCCCCCGTGAGAAGGCCCGTGAGAAGGCGTCCGCCGTTCGCCCGGAACCGCTCCGCCTGCGCGGCCAGGTACGCCTCGGCGAGCACCACTCCGGCGTCCGCCTGGAACACCGCGTCGCGGCCGTCGTCCGCCAGGCCGGGGAAGAACCGGGCGACGTCGGCCGCCTCCACCTCGGTGAAGGGCACGCCCGCGGCGCGCAGCGCGGCCGCCAGACCGGCCGGCGACTCCGTGTCCCGCCACAGCAGCCCCCGGCGCAGGTGCAGCGTCGCGGCCGTCACGCGCTCCAGCCGCCGCATGGCGTCGCGGGCACGCAGGGACAGCCGGATCTTCAGCGGGTCCGGGTCGGCCAGCCGCCACAACCGCGTCGGCCCCCGAGAGGAGGACAGCGGGTTGCCGATCCCGTGCCGCTCCACCAGCGTGACCCGGTGGCCCCGGGCGGACAGCTCGGCCGCGGCGGACAGTCCCCAGGCGCCGGCTCCGACCACCGTGCACCGCACGTCCCTCAACCCCCGTTCGCCCGGATGTTCCGCACCGCCCAACCTATCGGAGGGTGACGCTGAGGCGGGCCGAGGCGTCCCTGAGGTAGTCGACGAACGCACGCAGCGCGGGATTGGGATTGGTCGGGCGCAGGGCGGCGCCCACCCGCCGGTAGAGCCTGGGCCCCTCCACCTGGCACACCTGGATGCCCGCCGCGCCCTGCACACCGAGGCTCGGCACGAGGGCCACGCCGAGCCCGGCCCTGACCAGGCCGAGCGTCACCTCGTAATGATCGCTGCGGCAGCGGATGGTGGGCGTGATCCCTTCCAGGGCGCCGGCCCGCTCCAGCACCGACACCGGGGTCTCGGTGCCGAACGTGGTGATCCACGGCTCGTCGGCCAGGTCGGTCAGCCGCACACGGGGCCGGTGACCCGCGGGGTGGCCGAGCGGCATGACGAGGAGCTGCGGCTCGTCGAACAGGTGGACGACCTCGACGCCCTTCGGCGCCTTCCAGGGATCCAGCGCGTGCTCGAACACGACCAGCACGTCGAGCTCGCCGCGTTCCACGTCGGGCAGCAGCTCGTGCGGCTGCCCGAGCACGAGGTCGAGCTCGACGCCCGGGTGGCGTGCGGTGAAGGACGACAACGCCATCGGCAGCAGGCGGTAGCCGGCCGAGGCGAAGAACCCGATGCGCAGCTGCCCGGCGTCCGCCCGCGCCTGGGCGAGCAGGTCCTTCTCGGCGGATTCGATGAGGTCGAGCACCTCCTGGGCGCGCCCGGCCAGGCGGTGGCCCGCCGCGGTCAGCCGCAGGCTGTGCGCCGCCCGCTCCACCAGCCCGACCCCCGCCTCCTCCTCCAGCCGGGCGAGCTGGTGGGAGACGGCGGAGGGCGACAGCCGCAGGGACTTGGCGGCTCCGGCGATGCTCCCGGTTCTGAAGACCTCCAGGAGCACCTTGAGGCGGTGGCTGCTGAGCATTCCCCCAGTATCGGCGACCGATAACGCTGGACCTGGCCGTGGTCCGGGCCGGGTCACCACCGGCTGACGAGCGGCGTGTCCGGTCCGTGCCGCCGCCACCCTGCGGCGAGGCGGACGAGGCGGGCGGGGGAGGCGATGCCGCGCACGGTGGCGATCTTGCCGCCGGTGAGGTCGAACGTCACGGCGCCGATGACCTGGTCGCCGATCACGAAGAGGACGGCGGGGGCGCCGTTGACGAGCGCGTAGTGGATCGCGGGGGTGCCGCCGGCGAATCGCCGCTTCGCGGGTGTGGGCTTGAAGCCGGCCCGTACGACGGCGGCGATGCGCTGCGGAGTGTCGTACCACAGCACCTGCTCGGCCAGGCCGGCGCCGTCGGAGATCGCGGTCGCGTCGTCGGTGAGCAGCGCTACCAGCCGCTCGGTGCGGCCCGAGGAGGCGGCGGCGAGGAATTCCTCGACGACCCTGCGGGCGGACGCCGGGTCGACCTCGCCGCCGCGGCGCGCGGCGGCGACGCGGCGCCGGGCCCGGTGGAGGTGCTGCTGGCTCGCGGACTCGGTGATGTCGAGGATCTCCGCGATCTCGGCGTGGCTGTAGGAGAACGCTTCGCGCAGGACGTAGACGGCCCGCTCGAGGGGCGACAGGCGCTCCATGAGCGTCAGCACGGCCAGGGAGACCGATTCGCGTTGCTCGAACGAGTCGGCCGGGCCGAGCATCGGGTCGCCGTCGAGGAGCGGTTCGGGCAGCCAGGCGCCGGCGGTGCGCTCACGGCGGGCTCGCGCCGAGCGGAGCCGGTCGAGGCACAGGTTGGTGACGACCTTCGTCAGCCACGCTTCCGGCACCTTGATCCGCTGCCGGTCCGCGGCCTGCCAGTGCAGGAACGCGTCCTGCACGGCGTCCTCGGCGTCGGCGGCGGAGCCCAGGAGCCGGTAGGCCAGTGCGGCCAGCCGGTCGCGGCCGGCCTCGAACCGGCCGGTGTCGAAACGATCAGTGGCGGTGCTGTCCACGCGGACCACCCTCTCAGCGCGTGTTCCAAGCCGGCGGGTGTGGGGTCAAACCGTCGTGCGCGCGGCCGTGCCCGCGGCGGTGACGGTAGGGCGGGTGCGCAGGCCGCCGGCCAGGCACAGCACGAGACCGAGCGTGACCCAGGTCGCCAGGACGATGGCGGAGCGGGTGGCGCCGTGCCCGTCGAAGAAGGCGGTGGAGCGCAGCAACTGGCCACCGGCCCCGGGCGGGAGCAGCCGGCCGAGGGCGCCGGACCAGCCGGGAAGCATCTCGGGCGCCGTTGCGGTGCCCGACAGGGGGTTGCCTATGAGCATCATGGTGGCGGCGCCGAGGCCGAGACCGGCGTACCCGAGCAGTGACCCGAGCCCGAGGATGGTCAGCGAGGTGGCCGCGACGGCCAGGGCGACGGCACCGCTGTTGGCCCAGTAGGAGCCGTCGAGCGAGCCGAGCCAGAACTGCAGGATCGCCGCCACGGCGAGTCCGCCGGTGACGGCGAAGGCGAACGCTCCGGTGACGCGGCGGACGGAGCCGCGGACGAGCCTGGTCAACAGCACGGCGGCGAGCAGGCCGCCCATGACCAGCGGCAGGGCTCCGGCGGCCAGTCCGGCGCCGCGCGGGTCGTCGGCCGGCAGCGGGACGAGGTCGCGGGCGGCGACCGCCGTGCCGGTTCCCCGGCCGAGGCCGGTCGCGATGCTGTTCAGGGCCTGGGCGACGGCGGCGCTCGCGGCGGATGCGGTGATGACCTGGGGGGTGCCGGAGCTGACGTCGATCGCCCCGTACACCTCGCGGTCGCGGATCAGGTGCTCGGCGGCGGCGGTGCCGGCGACCTCGGTGACCTCGAAGCCGCCGGGAAGCCGCTGGTCGAGTGCGGCGGTGAGCCGCTTGACGGCGGGGGCGGGCCCGGCCACGGCGATCGGCACGTCATGCACCGACGAGCGCACCGACGGCCAGGCGAAGGCGGTGAGCAGCAGGCTGATGCCCACTGTCAGCACGGCGACCACCCCGGCCACGGCCGGCCAGGGTGAGGGCGACGCGCCGGCTGCGGGCGCGGCCTGAGTGGACATGCCTGCTCCTTCGGAGGGGGAGTTCATCGCCGGGTGAGCGGGGTTTCGGACTCGGCGCGGGCCGGCTCTTGCGGATCGCGGACGTAGCGGATGCCGCTGCCGCCGGCCTTTCCGGCACGACCGGCCTTCTCCGTGGTCGCATCCGGCGCGGCGGCCAGGCGGCGCCTGCGCCTGGGCATGCCGAAGGTCGGGTGCGAGGTGGCCCACAGCGACATCCTGACGATGCCCGCCTTGACCCGCGCGGCCGTCCGGCCGCCCGTGTACGTCGGCTTCGCCTGCCCTTCGTCGTCGACCATCTGCAGGATCCCGTCCCGCCGCCCGAGGCTGATGTGGTTGTACGTGTAGACCAGCCGGGTGTTCGCGATCGCGCAGCCGGTCAGGCGTCCCACGATCGCCTCGACGGCCTGCCGGCCGGTGTAGCCGGCCGAAGCGCAGGACATCGGCAGCGGCCGGCCGTTGTCCCCGATGGCGTAGGCGCTGTCGCCGACGGCGTAGACGTCCGGGTGCGAGACCGACCGCATGGTGCGATCGACGACGATCTGACCGTTCCCGGCGACCTCCAGCCCGCCGGCCGCGGCGATGGGGCCGACCGCGAACCCGGCCGTCCACACGGTCGCGCCGGACGCCAGGGCGGTGCCGTCGGCGCACAGCACTCGCGTCGCTTCGACGGCTTCGACGGCGGTGTGCTCCAGGACGGTGATGCCCAGCCGGTCGCAGGCCCGGCGCAGGTGGCCGCGGGCCCCGGCGGAGAGCCGGGCGCCCAGCTCGCCGCGGGCGACCAGCGTCACCGGCAGGCCGGGCCGGGATTCGGCGATCTCGGTGGCGGTCTCGACGCCGGTCAGCCCGTCACCGACGACCACCACACGCCCGCCTTCGCCCCGCCCGCTCAAGGTGTCCAGGCGCTCGCGCAGACGCAGCGCCGAGGGCCTGGCGGCGACGTCGAAGGCGTGCTCGGCCGCGCCGGGGACGGCATGGTCGGCGCCGTGGCTGCCGAGCGCGTACACGAGCGTGTCGTAGCCGAGTTCGCCGCCGCCGTCGGCGTCGGCCACGGCGACGACCCGGCGCTCGGGTTCGACGGCGGTGACGCGGGCCACGCGCAGCCGTATCCCCGTGCCCGCGAAGACGTCGGCGAGCTTCGGGGCCTCGATGTCCTGGCCGGCCGCCAGCTGGTGCAGCCGCATCCGCTGGACGAAGTCCGGCACGGCGTTGACCACGGTGATCCCGGTGTCCGCCGGGGACAGCCGGCGGGCCAGGGTCCCGGCCACGTAGGCCCCGGCATAGCCGGCGCCGAGGATGACGATGCGGTGCTTCATGTGATGCTCCTGTCGGTTCGCTTGCTCCGCTGACTTGAGCGGAACAGCGCCCCGATCGCTGACAGGAACGTCATGTGGCGTGGGTCACAGAGCGGCGAAGCGGGGATTCGGCACCAGGATCGTGAAGACGACCGGCAGGACGAAGCCGAAGGCGACCCGAGGATCAATCGGCCGGGAGGACGGCGGCGGCGATGGCGAGACCCGCCTGCCGGATCGCCTGGACCAGGGCGTGCTCGCGGCCCGCGGGCCCGTGCGCGAGCACGGCGTAGCCCTCCCACCGCGCCCCGGCCATCACGCCCACGTCGGCCCGCGTCCCGGCGTCCGTGCCGGTCTTGTTCGCCACCCAGACCCCCGCGCCGTACGGCAGGGCCGCCGGTGGGTCGCGGTCCTCGGGCTCGTGCGGGAGCAGCGCGGGCACCAGCGCGCGGTCGGTGTTGTGCGCCATCCAGCCGAGCAGCAGCCGCTTCCACGGCTCGCGCCCGGACGCCAGCGACCGCATCAGGCCTGCCAGTTCGCGCGCCGTCCCGGTGGCGAAGGCCGGTGGATGCCCGGGGAGCCGGGGTTCGCGGATCTTGTCGTGGATCCGGGTCCTGGCCAGTCCGAGCGCGGCGGCCGCCGCGTCCACCCGGCCGAGCCCGAGCCGCCGCAGCAGCGCGTTGGTCGCGGTGTTGTCGCTGACGGCGGCGGTGAGCAGCGCGAGATCGCCGGCCGTCCAGTCGCGGGCCGAAAGATCGGTCAGCAGGCCCGACCCGCCCGCGTAGTCCTCGTCGCGCAGCGTCACCCGCTCGTCCGGGTCCACGACGCCCGCCGCCACGTCCTGCGCGAGCGCCGCGAGGAGCAGCACCTTGCCGGTGCTGGCCAGCGGCAGCACCAGGTCCTCGTTCAGGGCGAGCACCCCGGGCACGCAGACGGCCAGCGTGCCCGGACAGGCGGCCGCCACCTCCTCCAGCCGCACCGCCCCCGCAAGGTCGCCGTTCGTGTCGTCACCGCTCATCACGTCGTCCCTCTCACAGGGCCAGCACCCTTCCCGGGCGGGCTCCGCTCTCCTCGCCGTCGCGCACCACGACCTCGCCGCCCGTCACGACCGCCTCGATCCCGGCGGGCGGCAGCAGCGGCTCGGTGAACGTCGCCCGGTCGGCCACCGTCGCGGGATCGAAGACCACCAGGTCGGCGTGCGCGCCGTCGCGGACCACGCCGCGCCCGGTCAGCCCGAAGCGCGCCGCGGCCATCCCGGTCATCTTGTGCACCGCCTCCTCCAGTCGCAGCAGCCCCAGCTCCCGGACGTAGCGGCCGAGCACCCGCGGGAACGTCCCGGCCCAGCGCGGGTGCGGGCGCCCACCCGGCTTCGGCACGCCGTCGGAGCCGATCATCGTGTACGGCGCGGTCAGCACCCGCCGCACGTCCTCCTCGACCATGGAGTGGCTGATGATCGTCACCTCGCCGGCCTCCGCCACCAGGAGGTCGGCGGCCACGTCGAGCGGGTCGGCGCCCGCCGAGGCCGCGAGGTCGGCGATGGTCCTGCCCTCGGCCTGCGGGTGGCGGGGCGCGCACGCGACCGAGATCCGGTCCCAGCCGCCGTTGCCGACCGTGTTCTCCCAGCCGGGCACGCCCTCCGCGATGGCGCGGCGCATCCGGTCGCGCTGGGCGGGGTCGCCGAGCCGCCCCGTGAGCGCCCCCAGGCCGCCGTCGTTCGCCCAGGGCGGCAGCATCGCGGCCAGCGCCGTGCTGCCCGCCGTGTAGGGATAGACGTCGCAGGTGACGTCCATGCCCTCGGCGCGCAGCGCGGCGATGCGCGGCAGCGTGCGCTCGGTGCGGCCCCAGGCGTACCGGCCTGCGGTCTTGTGGTGCGAGACGTGCAGCGCCGCGCCGCTGCGCCGGGAGATCTCGATCGCCTCCTCCAGCGCCTCCTCGACGCGCGACATCTCGTCCCGCAGGTGGGTGACGTACGGCTTGCCGTGCCGGGCGGCCACCGCCGCCAGCGCCACCACCTCGTCGGTGCCCGCGTACGAGCCCGGGGTGTAGATCAGTCCGGTGGACAGCCCGGCCGCGCCCTGCGCCAGGGAGGCGTCGAGCAGCGCGCACATCGTGCGCAGCTCGTCGGGCCGGGCGGGCCGGTCCACGGGGCCGAGCACGCCCGCCCGGAGCGTGCCGTGGCCGACGAGCGAGGCCAGGTGGTTGGCCCGGGGCACCTCGGCGTGCGCGGCGGCGAAGCCCGCGAAGTCGGCGTACGCGCCGACGTCGCCGCCGAAGGTGATCCGCTTCTCGGCCCGCATGGCGGGCAGCCGCTCCGGCAGGGCGGGGAAGAGGCTGGACCCGCAGTTGCCACAGATCTCGGTGGTCACGCCCTGCAGCAGCGACGCCCGCACCAGTGTCGAGCCGCCGCCGGACGCGCCGAGCAGCGTGACGCCGTCGGAGTGCGTGTGGACGTCGATGAAGCCGGGGGAGACCACGCGTCCGCGGGCGTCGATCACCTCGGCGGCGCCCGCACGCGAGGCCCCGCCCGGGGCCAGCACGCTCAGCCGCCCGGCGGCGATCCCGACGTCGGCGGGCCTGCCGGGGCGGCCGGTGCCGTCCACCAGCAGGCCGCCCCGGATGAGGAGGTCGAAACCGCTCACTGGACCTGCCCGAGGAAGGTGCGCAGCCGCTCGTGGCGGGGCGCCGCGAGCACCTCGCGCGGGTCGCCGCGCTCGACGATGACGCCGTCGTCCATGAACACGAGCTGGTCGCCGACCTCGCGGGCGAAGTTCATCTCGTGGGTGACGACCATCATGGTCATGCCGGTCGCCGCGAGGTCCCGCATGACGGCCAGCACCTCCTGCACGAGCTCGGGGTCGAGCGCGCTGGTGGGCTCGTCGAACAGCATCAGGCTGGGCCGCATGGCCAGGCTGCGGGCGATGGCCACCCGCTGCTGCTGGCCGCCGGACAGCTGGGCCGGGTAGTGGTGCGCCCGGTCGGCCAGGCCGACCCGATCGAGCAGCTCCTGCGCCTGCCGCCTGGCCTGGGCGGCGGGCGAGCCCAGCACGGTGACCGGCCCCTCCATCACGTTCTCGATCGCGGTGCGGTGCGGGAACAGGTGGAAGCGCTGGAACACCATGCCGATGCCGCGCCGCTGCCGGGACAGCTCGTGGGGGCGCAGCGCGTGCAGCCGGCCGCCGCGCTCGGCGTAGCCCATCAGCTCGCCGTTCACCCAGATCCGGCCCGAGTCGATGGTCTCCAGGCGGTTGACGCAGCGCAGCAGGGTCGACTTGCCCGACCCCGACGGGCCGACGACGCACACCACCTCACCGGCGGGGACGTCGAGGTCGATGCCCTTGAGCACCTCCAGCGACCCGAAACGCTTGCGGACGGAACGGATCCGCACCATCGGCTGATCGGCGTTCACGAGGGCTCCTTGGACGGCAGCTGCCCCTTGGACGGCAACGGCGACAGGTTGCGGCGGACCCGCGAGGACAGCCGCACGTGGCCGCGCTCGAACCGCTTCTCGATGAAGTGCTGGCCGACGCTCGCGATCGTGGTGAGCACGAGGTACCAGATCGAGGCGACCACGAGCATCGCGATGACCTCGAAGTTGCCGAGGTAGATGCGCTGCGCCACGGTCAGCAGCTCGGCCCCGGCGATCACGGAGACCATCGAGGTGGTCTTCAGCATCGAGATGAACTGGTTGCCGGTCGGCGGGATGATCACCCGCATGGCCTGCGGCAGCACCACGCGGCGCAGCACCTGCCGGTGCGACATGCCGAGCGACTCGGCCGCCTCCCGCTGGCCCGGGTCGACCGAGCGGATGCCCGCGCGGACGATCTCGGCCATGTACGCGCCCTCGTTGATGGCCAGGCCGAGCAACGCGGCGGTGAACGGCGTGATGACCGCGTTCGCCTGCCACTCGATCAGCTTGGGCCCGCCGAACGGCACGCCGATCGCGAAGGTGGGGAAGACCAGCCCGATGTTGAACCAGAAGATGAGCTGCACCAGCAGCGGCGTGCCCCGGAAGAACCACGTGTAGAGGGCGGAGGTGCCGCGCAGCACGGGGTTGTCCGACAGCTGCATGACGGCGGCCAGCACGCCCAGCGCCAGGCCGATGGCCATGGACAGCACGGTGAGCTGGATCGTGACCCACAGACCGCCGAGGATCCTGCCGTCGGCCAGGTAGGCGACGATGACGTCCCAGTGCAGGTTCTCGTTGACGATGATCGTGTAAGCGAGCCAGACGAGGAAGAGGAGGGCGACCGCCGCCCCCAGCCACCGGCCGGGCCGTACGGGGCGCACGGCCTCGATCGGCAGCTCGGCGCCGGCCGCCTTCTCCCCGGTCACTTCCACGGCTGGGTGTTGACCAGCACACCGTCGACGGCGTTGGCCGTCACGCCGTACTTGTCCAGCACGGACGTGTAGCCGCCGTCGGCCTGGAGCTCCTCCATCGCCTTGGCGACCGCGTCGCGCAGCGCCGTCTTGCGCTTGTCGACGGCGATGCCCCACGGCCCGGCCTCGTACTGCTCGGGCAGCACGTCGTACTTGCCGGTGTCCTTGGCGTACATGACGGCGACGGGGTAGTCCACGATCGTGGCGACCGCGCGCCCGGAGTCGATCGAGAGCAGGCCGGTGGGCGCGTCCTCACTCTGCATGATCTTCATCTTCGTGGCGCACTTCTCGTTCTGCTTCTCGCCGATGGCGAGGTTGGAGCTGCCCTTGGCCAGCACCACCGTGCGGCCGCACAGGTCCTCGAGGTTCTTGATGCCGTCCGGGTTGCCCTTCTTCACCATGATGGCGCCGCCGGCGTTGAAGTAGTCGACGAAGTCGACCGCCGCGCGCCGCTCCTCGGTGTCGCTCATCGAGGACATCACGATGTCCCAGCGCCCGCCCTGGAGGCCGGGGATGAGCCCGTCGAAGGCCGCGTTGGTGATCGAGAACTTCAGCCCGAGCTTGGCCGCGATGGCGGCGCCGAGGTCGGGGTCGACACCGGTGAGCTCCTGGGTGCCCTTCTTGTACATCTCCATCGGCGGGTAGCCCTCGGACGTGGCGACCCGCAGCGTGCCGGTCTTGCGTACGTCCTCGGGAACCAGGTCCTTCGCGGTCTTGCCCGTCGTCGCCGCCGCGTTCTCGCCCGCGGCGGCCCCCGACGACGAGCGCCCGCAGCCGCCGGCGAGCGCCGACACGACCAGCGCGCCGACTATGGCCACATATAGGCGCTTTGTCATGGAACCTCCTGTTTTGCGAACGATTGAGCTTATGCTGGCGACAGGAGGTAACGGCGGTAACAATCGTGAACGCTTGTGGTCCTCAGCATCGAAGACTTCGATGCTGCCTGGTGTGCTGCCTCGCCCCGGCGGCCGGCCGGACCACGACTGTCGTGTTCGTCAGCCCCCGAGACCGGGCGCCGGGCGGGAGACCGACGCCGCGGGCCGTACGACCGCGACCCGGGCACGATGGACGGCGGGCTTGCCCTCCGGGCGCGCCCCGGCGGCCCAGCACACCGCGCCCGCGGCGACGGCCGCCACCAGCGCGAGCCATCCGAGGGCCCGTCCCGCGCGCAGGCCGTACCCGCAGGCGAGCCAGTACAGCGACAGCAGCACCCTGATCCGGCCGCGCGGGCTGCCCAGCCGCCGCATCTCCATGGCGCCGAACGCGAAGTCGGCCGCCACGCGCGCGTCGTCGACGCCCGGCCGCAGCCGCTCGTACAGAACCGCCAGGCGCGCCGGGTCGGGCGCCCACTCCCCGGCCGGACCGGCGGCGTGCTCGTCCGCGCCGTGCGCCGCCCATCCCCGCCACAGGTGCTCGTCGGCGATGACCCGGCGGCGGCTCCACCACCGCAGGGGCGGCCATCCCAGGCGCAGCCCGAGCCCGCCCGGGGGCGCGGCGAACACGCACTCCCGCAGGCGCAGGCCCTCGGGGCGGCGCAGCCCGCCGAGCCCGCACGCCCGCAGGTCCACCCCGGTCAGCGTGAGCGCGGCCGCGTCGAGGCCGTCGAGCGAGGTCACCCGCAGCCGGCCGGAGCGCCGGGTGACGGCGGACAGCCCGGCGAGCGTCGCGTCCCGCAGGTCGACCTCGGCGTCGGACAGCCGTGCGGCGAGCCGCCCGAGGACGGCCGCCGCGCGAAGCACCACCCGGCACCCACCGGTGTCGATGTGCAGCGGCGCGCAGGCCCGAACTCCCGCGAGCGACAGGCGCCGCACGATGCGCATGGGGCCGAGGTAGGCCGCCCCTTCGAAACGGGCGCCCTGGAACTCGGCGCTCGCGCCGCAGTCGGAGCCGCGGAAGGAGACGGCCCGGTGGAACCGGGCGCCGCGGAAGCAGGCGTCCCCGTGGAAGACGGCCGCGTCGAACGCGGCGAACCCGTGGAACTGCGCCTTCTGGAACGAGGCTCTCTGGAACGACGCCTCCCGGACGGAGGCGTTCCCCGTCGCCCCGGCCGGTGGGGCGCCGAACCACGCCGCACCGAACAGGGCGTCGCCCCGCACCGTGACGTGGTCGAACGACGCGTGGCCGCACACCCGCGCGTCGTGCAGGGAGAACTCGCGCTGGAACCGGGCCTCGCGGAAGGAGACGTTGCGGACGAACCGGGCGCCGTAGAACGAGGCGAGGCGGTCGAACCTGGCGTGGTCGAAGGTCGCGTCGGCGGCGAAGACGACCCCGCCGAAGCGGGCCGGGCCGGTGAAGACCGCGCGGTCGAACCTCGCCCTGCCCAGGTGGCGCTGCACGCCGTCGAGGACCCGCGCGAGCAGGTCCTCCGGCAGGAGGGTGCCGCGCAGGTCGAGGGCCTGGCCGGGCGTCAGGCCCCGCAGGAACGCGGCCGCCTCGGCCGGCGTGAGGTGGGCCAGGCATCTGCCGTACGGCTCGTGGGCGACGCCGAGGCACTCGGGCACGGCGTCGCACGTTCTCCAGACCACGTCGAGCGGAACGATCCGCGACCGGGGTGTCATGGCAACGTCATACCCGATGTCCCGTCTAGGGACGTTAAAGCGTGATGGATAGGTAACAGTGTGTATCCATCGGGCGATCGCCGCCGGGCGGAGCGCCGACCGTTTGCCCTGGACGGGCAGGGGTACCCGACGTGCATGTCTGAGCAGCCGAACTCCACACCGCCACCGCAGACGCAGCCCTACCCCGGCCGGACGGGTGAGATGACGCCCGAGCCCAGGGATGAGATGCGCGACTACACCGGACGCGACCTGCTGGCGGGCAAGCGTGCCCTCGTCACCGGCGGCGACTCCGGCATCGGGCGGGCCGTCGCCGTGGCGTTCGCCAAGGAGGGGGCGGACGTCGCGATCGCCTACCTGACCGAGCACGAGGATGCCGAGCACACCAGGAAGCTGGTGGAGCAGGAGGGCCGCCGCTGCCTGATCATCTCGGGCGACCTCGCCGATCCCCGCCACTGCGAGGAGGTCGTGGAACGCACGGTCCGCGAACTCGGCGGAATCGACGTGCTCGTGAACAACGTGGCCACGCAGTCGCCGGTGCAGTCCTTGGAAGAGCTGTCGGACGACCAGTGGGAGCGCACCTTCGCGGTCAACATCCACAGCTATTTCTGGGTGACCAAGGCCGCGCTGCGGCACATGTCCGAGGGCGGCTCGATCGTCAACACCTCGTCGATCAACGGGCTGCGCGGAAACAAGACCCTGATCGACTACTCCGCGACCAAGGGCGCGATCAACGCGTTCACCTACTCGATGGCCCAGGTGCTGGTCGAGCGGGGGATCAGGATCAACGCCGTGGCCCCCGGCCCGGTCTGGACGCCGCTCATCCCGTCCACGTTCCCGGAGGAGAAGGTGGAGAAGTTCGGTCAGCAGGTGCCGATGGGCCGGCCGGCCGACCCGGACGAGATCGCCCCGTCGTACGTGTTCTTCGCCGCCAACCGGCTGTCGTCGTACTACACCGGTGAGGTCCTCGCCCCGATCGGCGGCGAGACGCTGCCCGGATGACGGATGACGGATGACGGGTGACGGGTGCGTGGAGTGCAGGGGCCGCCCGGGCAGATCCGGGCGGCCCCTGGGCGTCCTTCACCCGCTCTCGTTCAGGCGGCGGCTCTGGTCCTGCAGCTCGTCGATCAGCTTGGAGGCCTCGGCCTTGCTGAGCCCCTCCGGCACGTCCCGCCCGGCCTCCCTGGCCAGTGTGCGCAGGTAGGACTCCTGCGGCGCGGTCATCGGCTCGTCCCCGGTCGCCCACTCCTCCGGGTCCTTCTCCACAGGTCCTCGGTCCATGACTCCTCCATTGTCGAACTGCCGTTCGCTCTACCCGCCGTCGTGGTCCGAAACCTGCGCTCACCGCGCCGCGGGGTGGCGCATGTAGCGGGCCCGGGTGAGCTCGGACTCGCCCGGCTCCGCCCGTCGGCGCCGCAGCATCCGCGCGGCCATCACTCCGCCGGTGACGCATCCGGCGGCCAGCGCCGCCGCCGCGGCGAACACCGCGCCGGCGCGGGTCGACGGCGGCTCCGGCTGTACGGCGCGGGCCCGCCAGGCGCGCAGCCACAGGGCCTCGGCCGCCGCATCGAGCAGATAGGTGGGCCGGATGCGGCCCGTGGGCACGTAGGCCAGGTCGACGGCGAGCAGCGTCGCCGCCGTGGCCATGCCGAGACGGCGCGCGTGATCGACGCCGCCGGGAGTGGACGCGGCCCGGATCTGCGCCCATCCGATCCCCACGAGCAGCCCGGCGACGGTGCGCTCCAGCCACCGGTCGGTCTTCGCGCCGAACACCTTCTCGAAGCTCTGCAGGTGCAGCAGCGGCCACAGCCCGCCCGCGATGTTGAAGAGCCCGTGGGCGCGGGCCAGGGCCGTCGCGCCCCTGTCGTCCTGGGTGGTCATAGGCCGACGATGCCCGGCCGCAAAACGGACAAACCGCGCTCGGTTCGGCAGCGGCGCACCTCCTTCGCCCTTCCGGCCCGATCGCCGGCGTTCGCCGCATCGGCCTCCGGCCGATTTCCGTCGCCCATCGTGACCGTCCGCCAGACGGACGGTAATTGCATTAGCCGAAAAGTATGTTCCGGCTGGCACAATTCTCGTATTCCGCGTAAAGGTTGCTCGGCCGCGATTTTGCGCGATGACAGATGGAACATTTCGCCTATATCATCGCCGACCGTGGCTGAAAGCGATCTTTCGAGCCCGTCCCTTGTCGATGACCTGTACTTTGTCCTGCACGACAATGTGACGGGCCATCCGTTGCTTCATTCCCGGCTCACGGGGCTGGCGCTGGCCGGTGGGATCCTCGGCGAACTGATGCTCGCCGAGCGCGTGGCACTCGACTTCGCGTCCGATCCGGAACGTCTCTACGCGACGGCCCCGGAGGCCACCGGCGACCCGCTCACCCGCGCGGTGCTCGGGCACATCATCGCCGAACCGCATCACCCGGTCGGCACATGGCTCCTGTTCTTCGCCCGCACGATCTACGCCGACGTCACGGCCAGGATGATCGCCGCGAAGCTGCTCAAGCCCCCGGTCAGGCACCTGCTGAAGCAGCAGCCACCGGCCCCTGCGGACATGAACACGGCCGCGTGGCCGCTCGCCCGCCTGAATCTCGCCGTCCAGCGGCGCAGGCCGCCGGTGGACGGGGACTGCGTCCTCCTGGGACTCCTGGCCGCGGCCGGCTGCGCCCAGCGGATCCTGTCCGAGCACGATCCCCGGTTCGTGGCCGCCGCGACCGCCATGCTCCCCATGCCCCTGCGGAGACTCATCGCCCAGACCAAGGTCGCCGTCGGCCAGGCCGTCATCAGCCGCCGGTGACCTCCACCCCCCACACACGGAGTTCCAGGTGTCCCTCACACAGCAACGGCCCAGCGCCGTCACCGCCGCACTGGCCGAGGACCGGCTCGGCGTGCCGTCCATCGTGTTCTTCGTCATCTCCGCGGCGGCGCCGCTGATGGTCGTCGCGGGTTCGGTCCCGACGGCGTACACGGTCACGGGCGTCATCGGCGTCCCGTTGGCATTCCTGATGCTGGGCGCTATTTTCGCGCTATTCGCCGTCGGATACGTGACGATGGCCAGGCACGTGGTGAACGCGGGCGCTTTTTATGCCTATGCCGCCCAGGGGCTCGGCCGGACCCAGGGAGTGGCCACCGCCTGGGTGGCGCTGCTGGCGTACAACGCGCTGCAGCTCGGCCTCTACGGAATCATCGGATCGGCGGCCGAGCCGCTGCTCGTCGACTGGTTCGGCGGCTCGCCCCCGTGGTGGGTGATCGCGCTGGTGGCCTGGGCGCTGACCGGCGTGCTCGGCCTGCTGCGGGTGGACGTCAACGGGAAGATCCTGTCCATCCTGCTGGTCAGCGAGATCGCCATCGTCCTGCTGTTCGACCTCGGCGATCTGACCCACGCCGGCCCGGCCGGTCTCAGCCTCGAGGGCTTCACCCCCGGCGCGCTGTTCGTGCCCGGCGTGGGCGCCGCGCTCGCCACCGTCGTCGCGGGGTTCGCCGGCATCGAGTCGTCGGTGGTCTTCGCCGAGGAGTCCAAGGACCGTCACAGGACCGTGCCCATCGCCACCTACCTGGGCATCGCGATCATCGCCGTGCTGTACGCTTTCTCCGCCTGGGCGCAGACGGTGCCGACCGGTCCGGACGGGATCGTCAAGGCCGCCTCGAAGCAGGGGACCGGGCTCATCTTCAACCAGGCCGCCCTCCACCTGGGCACCGCCGTCTCGACGATCGGCTCGGTGCTGTTCGTGACCAGCAGCATCGCGTGCATGGTCGCCTTCCACAACACCACGGCCCGTTACATCTTCGCCCTGGGCCGGGAGAACGTCCTGCCCTCGGTCTTCGGGCGCACCTCGGCCCGCACCGCCGCTCCGATCTCCGGGTCGGTGCTGCAGACGGTGCTCGGGCTGATCGTGATCATCGTTTACGCGGTCTCCGGCCTCGACCCGGTCACCAAGATGTTCTTCATCTTCGGCACCTTCGGCGGTCTCGGACTGCTGACCCTGCTCACCGTCACCTCGATCTCGGTGATCGTGTTCTTCGCCCGTGATCCGCGAGGGGAGACGACCTGGCGCACCCGCATCGCCCCGGCCCTGTCGATCGTGGCGCTCTGCGTGATCATTGGCCTCACCCTGATCAATTTCGACACGGTCCTCGGAGTCGAGCCCGACTCGATCCTCCGCTGGATCCTGCCCGGCATCTTCGTCGTCGCGATCGTCTTCGGCCTCATCTGGGGCCGGGTGCTGAAGTCGATCCGGCCCCAGGTGTACGCCAACATCGGCCTGGGTGCCCAGGCGGTCGGCGGGGGTGTCAAATGACCGTCGAGATCACCCGGATGACGGACGCGGACGCGGCCGGCGGACTCATCGCCGAGACCTTCCACACCGACGAGATCACCGGCTGGCTCATTCCACGGGCGGAGGACCGGCTGCCGATGCAGCGGCAGTTCTTCACCCTGTGGGCCGGGCACGCGCTCGAGCACGGCGATGTCTACGGCGTCCACGAGTCGGGCGAGCTGGCCGGTGTGGCGGTCTGGTTCGCCGCGCCGTTCCCCGAGATCCCCGGGGAGCAGGAGGCGATCGCGTCCTTCGCCGGAGACAACGCCGAGCGCTACCGCCTCTTCGGGGAGCTGACGGAAAAGCTCCACCCGCAGGAGCCGCACCACTATCTGGCGTTCATCGCGCTGGAGCGGGGGAGGACCGGCCGCGGCCTGGGCACCCTGCTGCTGGAGGAGCATCACCGCAGGCTCGACGCCGAGGGGATCCCGGCCTACCTGGAGGCGAGCAGCGAGGCGAGCCGGCGGCTCTATCTCCGCCACGGCTACGTCGACATGCCCGAGCTGCTGCGCCTGCCCGGCGGTCCGGTCATGTACCCCATGTGGCGCGAGCCCCGCTCTTCCGCGCAGGCCGGATAGCCGTACCGATGGAGGACGGGACGGCCGGCTGACCGCTCAGCCGCCGCCCGTCTCCTCGGCCCGGGTGGACACGTACGCCCCCTGTCCCTCGATCGTGTACACGAGGCCCTCGCCGCTGAGCACCTCGACGGCGCGGCGTATGTCCTCGGGGGCGAACCCGTGCTCACGCACGAGGCGCTCCTCGGACGGCAGGGGACGGTCGGGCTCGATCCGGCCGCGCACTATCTCCTCGCGAAGCATCGCCGCGAGCCGCCGGTGCGCGGGGACCGGTTCCTCGGGATCGTTGGTGACGGCCACGCCCCTCCACTGCCCGGCCCCGCCCGATCCAACCCCTGCGCTCCGCCGCGGCTCGTCGTTCCCCACCGGCTCGTGGCTCGCGATTCGGTCGCTGTGGCGCACCGCCTCAGTCGCGGGCGGGCTCGGCGTGACGATCGGCCGCGAGTTCCGGACGGGGCGAGCGCAGCGCCGGAGCGGTGAGGGCCACGAACAGCGCGAGCACGGCGGGCACGAGCAGCGCGTGCGGAAGGGTGACGGCCTCGGCCAGGCCGCCGATCAGAACGGGACCGGCGAGGAAGCCGGTGTAGCCGAGGCTCGCCACGGCGGCGAGCGCGCGGCCCGACTGGGCCGGGTCGCGGTGCCCGGCGGCCGAGAACACCTGCGGGATGATGCACGAAAGGCCCGCGCCGAACAGACCGAATCCGACGACCCCGGCGACCGGCTCGTCGATGAGGATCCCGGCCGCGAGACCCGTCCCGGCGAGCCCCCCGCAGCAGCGCACCAGCGTGACCTGCCCCAGCCAGGCGGCGAGGCGGTCCCCGGCGAACCGGCCCGCCGTCATCATGATCGAGAACGCTGCGTACGCGGCAGCGGCGAAGCCGGGGGAGGAGCCCAGGTTGTCGCGGAGGTAGACCGAGCCCCAGTCGGCCGCGGCGCCTTCGCCGATCATGCAGCAGAACGCGAGGACGCCGAGGAGCAGCACGGTGCCGCCGATGCGACGGCGTGCGGGTCGCGCCTCGGGGGAGCCCGCCTGCGCCGCCTCCCGCGCCGGGTCGTCCCGCGTCGCCCAGCGGGCGCTCAGCAGGGCGATGAGCAGGATCACCGCACCCATCGCCGCGAAGGTGACGCCGGGGCTCACCCCGGCGTGGGCGAACATGCCGCCGGCGGTTGCCCCCACGAACCCTCCGACGCTGAACACCGCGTGGAAGGACGACATGATCGACTTTCCGGACGCCCGCTCCACCACCACGGCGTTGGCGTTCATCGCGACGTCGAGCGTGCCGCAGACCGCGCCGAACGCGAACAGGGAGAGCGCGAGCGTCGGCAGGTTCGGCATGTAGGCGGGAAGCACGAGGACGAGGCCCTGGGCGATGGCCACCGGCAGCATGGTCCGGTAGCTGCCGTAGCGGTCCACCAACCTGCCGACCGCCTGCATACCGGTGATGGCGCCGGCCGCGATGCCGAGCAGTCCCAGGCTGAGCGCGCCGTCGCTCAGCCCCAGGGCCGCCTTGATGGCGGGGATCCGGCTGGTCCACGTGCCCATGGCCATGCCGGCCAGCAGGAACAGTCCGTAGACGGCCACGCGGGCGCGCAGAAGCGCCGGGCGGGCGGGGGCGGACAAGGCCATGTGGTGCTCCTCGAGGCACTGGGAGGTTCGTATTGGAAGGTTCGTCTGTGTCGTCGCGGCAAGTTGTGCGAACGATCAACCGAGGTGTTCGCGCCTCCCGGCGCGCAGGGGCGCCAAACCCAGGGACGGCCCGGATCCGGGACTCCAGGCCAGGAGTCCGGAGGGCAGGACTGCGTGGGGAAGGGCTCTGGGAAGGGGCGGCTGCGGGGTGTGTTCCCGCCGCGCACATCCGCGCGGCCCTGGCCCGATACGGGGCCGACGCGGGTCCGATCCGGAAGCGACGCGAGTGCCATCCCTGGAGAGCGGCACCCCGAGACTCGGGCGACGGCCGGGTTCCGCCCAGGATAGGCGGTGCTCAGGTGACGGGGACGGAGGCGGGGACGGTGCGCACGGCGACGCCGGCGGCGGTGAGGGCGTCGTGCTGGTCCCTGGGGATGTTCTCGTCGGTGACGACCACGTCGAGCCGGTCGAGCCCGCATACGGCGCCGAACGCGGTGCGGGTGAACTTCCCCGAGTCGCACGCGACGACGACACGGCGGGCCGAGGCGATCGCGGCCTGCTTGATGGCCACCTCGGGCAGGTCGTGTGCGGTGAGGCCATGTTCGGCCGACAGGCCGCAGCAGCCGATCACCGCGGTGTCGAACCGGAGGGCCTTGATCGACGTCTCGGTGAGCGGTCCCACGAAGTTCATCTCCCCGTGCCGCACCTCCCCGCCGGGCAGGACGAGGCGGATGCGGGGCGCACCCGCCAGCTCCTGAGCCGCCTGCAGCGCCAGCGGCAGGATGGTCAGGCGGCGCTCGCGCACGGCTCTGGCGACTTCGAGCGCGGTCGTGCCCCCGTCGAGCAGCACGGCCTCGCCGTCGGCCAGCAGGCCCGCGACCTCGGCGCCGATGCGGCGCTTGGCGTCGACCGCCTCCCTTTCGCGCACGCCGAACGGCGGCTCCTCGCCACGCAGCAGCAGGCTCAGGGCGCCGCCGCGAACCCGCCGCACCACCCCTTGCTGGGCGAGTTCGTCCAGGTCACGCCGGATGGTCATCTCCGAGACGCCGTACGCCAGCGCCAGTTCGGCCACCGAGACGCTGTCGGACGTACGCAGCGCGTTCATGATGGCCCGGATCCGGTCGGCACTTTCCATGCGTGCATTTGAACACAGCCCATGTGCGAAAGCAAATAAATCTACTTTGTAAAGGTGGCAGACTGGTCACATGCGCGCGAGCCGCTTGCTGTCCCTACTGCTCCTGCTGCAAACGCGCGGCAGGATGACCGCCACGGAGATCGCCGAAGAACTGGAGGTGTCGGTCCGCACCGTCTACAGGGACGTCGAGGCCCTGTCGGCCGCCGGCGTGCCCGTCTACGCCGACCGCGGGCCGCTCGGCGGATACCAGCTGCTCGACGGCTACCGCACCCGCTTGAACGGGCTGACCGTGGAGGAGGCGTCCTCCCTGTTCCTGGCGGGCCTGCCCGGCCCGGCCGCCGAGCTCGGGCTCGCCGACTTCGCCGCGGCGGCGGAGCTGAAGCTGCTGGCCGCGCTGCCGCCCGAGCCGCGTTCCCACGCGGCCAGGATGCGGGAGAGGTTCCACCTCGACGTGCCGGGCTGGTATCGCGGCGCCGACGAGGCGCCGTTCCTCACGGAGGTCGCCGAGGCGGTGTGGGAGGAGCGGGTGCTGCGGTTGCGCTACCGCCGGTGGGGGCCGGCCGAGGTGGAGCGGCTGGTGCACCCCTACGGGCTGGTTCTCAAGGGTGGCTCCTGGTATCTCGCCGCCGCCTGCTCGGGCACGGTCCGGACCTACCGAGTGGGCCGGATCATCGAGGCCGAGGTGCTGCCGGAGCGCTTCGAACGGCCGCAGGACTTCGACCTCGCCGAGTTCTGGCGCGATTTCGCCGCGGAGTTCGCCTCACGCATGTACACCGCCGAGGCGGTGGTGCGGCTCGCCCCGGGCGCGGAGGACCTCCTCCGGTTCACCCTCGGGGGAGACGTCGTCGACAAGGCGCTGGCCGACGGACAGCCGGACCCCGGCGGCTGGACCCGGCTGACGCTGCCGATCGAGTCCCTCACGCACGCCCGGTGGCTGTTCCTGCGCATGGGCGTCCTGGTCGAGGTGCTGGAGCCGGCTGGCCTGCGCGCGCTGATGGCCGAGGCCGTCGCGGACCTGTCCCGGATGTACGGCGCGGCGCCGGAGGACGAACCCGGCGCCGGACGCTGAAGCGGACGGCGCCGGGTGCCGGCGCTGACCGCCGGGTCGGGTCGTCCCGGTCTCAGCGGCTCAGCGGCTCAGCGCGGTCTCGCGTTCCACGTGTGACAGTTTTTCGGGATTGCGGATGAAGTAGATCTCCGCGAGGCGCCCGTCCTCGATCCGCATCGCCACGACGCCGTCGATCTCCCCGTCGATCCGCATGACGAGACCCGGGTGGCCGTTGACCTGCACCGGCTCGACCGACACCTCGGCGCCGAACCTGTCCAGGCCGGCGGCCAGGAGACGAGCCACCTTGCCGGCCCCCACGATGGGCT
The DNA here is from genome assembly GCF_040644495.1 of Microbispora sp. NPDC046973. NCBI lineage: Bacteria > Bacillati > Actinomycetota > Actinomycetes > Streptosporangiales > Streptosporangiaceae > Microbispora > Microbispora sp. NPDC046973. The sequence goes on from NZ_JBEYWQ010000046.1 coordinate 37,782, forward strand.
GGGCCAGGGCCTTCTTGATTCCGCCGCCGTCGCTCAGTAGGACGACGTCGGGGGCGAGGATGTCGAGCAGGCGTTGCAGGTCGCCGGTCTCGACCGCCTGCCGGAAGGCGTCCAGCGCATCGCGGGTCTCGTTCGGGGAGACGGTGTCGCGGGGGCGCCGGGCGGCGACGTGTGAGCGTGCCCGGTGGGCGATCTGGCGGACCGCGGCCTGGGTCTTGCCGACGGCTTCGGCGATCTCGTCGTAGTCCAGGTCGAAGACCTCGCGCAGCACGAACACCGCCCGCTCGGTCGGCGACAGCGTCTCCAGCACCAGCAGCATCGCCATCGAGACGCTCTCGGCGAGTTCCACGTCCTCGGCCACGTCGGGTGCGGTGAGCAACGGCTCGGGCAGCCACGGCCCGACGTAGGACTCCCTGCGCCGGCCGAGCGCGCGCAGCCGCATCAGCGCCTGCCGGGTGACGATCCGCACCAGGTAGGCGCGCTCCTCCCGCACGGTGCCGAGATCGACGCCCGCCCAGCGCAGCCAGGTCTCCTGCAGGACGTCTTCGGCGTCCGCGGCCGAGCCGAGCATCTCGTAGGCCACGGTGAACAGAAGGTTGCGGTGGGCGACGAACGCCTCCGTGGCCGGGTCCACGGGCTCCCCATGAGCAAACGGCCCGGCTGTATCCGCCGGTGTGTCCACCTGTCCCTCGCTCATCACCGGCTCCTGCCTGATCGCTCTCGATTGGGCCACACCTGTTGGGCCACACGCACAAGATGCCGATTCTCGAGCTTCTGTGACTGCGGTGACAGGTGGCGTACGTCACACAGCCGTGCTGTCACAAGGATCGGGGCACCGGCATCTCGTGTTCGTCAACGCCGCGCGGACGATTCGCGCGGCACGCGACTCCACGGAGTGAGGACGGATGACGAACGCGGAGCGGACCTCGGTGCTGATCACCGGAGGCAACAAGGGACTCGGTCTCGAGACGGCCCGGCGGCTCGGGGAAGAGGGGTGGACGGTCTTCCTCGGCTCGCGTGACGAGGACCGGGGGCGGGCGGCCGCCGACAAACTGACCGCCGGTGGCGTCGACGTGGTCATGGTCCCGCTGGACGTGACCTCGGACGAGTCGGTGGCCGGGGCCGTACGGCTCGTCCGCGAGCACACCGACCGCCTGGACGTGCTGATCAACAACGCTGGCACACCGGGAAAGGTCACCGCGCCCGCGGACGCGACGGTGGAGGAGATCCACGCCGTCTACGAAACCAACGTGTACGGACCGATCAGGGTCACGCACGCGTTCCTTCCCCTGCTGCAGGCGGCGGACCATCCGCGAGTGGTGATGGTGTCCAGCGCGGGCGGCTCCTTCGCGGTCGTGACCGATCCGGAGCAGCCCGTCTCGAAAATGCACGAGCTCGCCTACAGCTCGTCGAAGGCGGCACTGAACATGATCACCGTCCGGTACGCCCAGGCGCTCCCGAAGATCAAGTTCAATGCCACCACCCCCGGAGAAGTCGAGAACCGCACGTTCGCCGCCACCGACATGAACAATCACACCGGTCAGCTGACGGTCACCGAGGGCACCGACTCGATCGTCGGACTCGCGATGATCGGCCCCGACGGGCCGACGGGGATCTTCACCGACCGCCTCGGCCCGATCGGGTGGTGACCGCCTCCTCCGGCAGGGGGCGGACGGCCGGCGTCAGGAGCTGGTGAGGATGACGAGTCGCTGGGTCGCCCGGGTCATCGCGACATAGCGGTCGACCGCTCCCTCGATGCCCTCGCCGAACCTGTCCGGGTCGATGAGGACGACCAGGTCGAACTCAAGCCCCTTCGACAGCTCGGGGGTCAGCGACCGGACGCGTGAGGTCTCCTCGAACGAGGGGTCGCCGATGACGCAGGCGGTCCCGTCGGCGTGCTCGGCGAGCCAGGCGCCGAGAATCGCGCCGAGATCCGAAACGGATCCGTGCGAGACGGGGACGCCGCCGCTGCGGATGGAGGTCGGCACGTTGGCGTCCGGGAGAGCGGCCCGGATGACCGGCTCGGCCTCCGCCATGACCTCTTCCGGCGTCCGGTAGTTGATGCTCAGCGAGGCCAGGGTGATCCGGTCGAGCCCGATCCGCTTCAGCCGTTCGTGCCACGACTCGGTGAACCCGTGCCTCGCCTGGGCGCGGTCCCCGACGATGGTGAAGCTCCGGGAGGGGCAGCGCTGCAGCAGCATCTGCCACTCCGCGTCGGTGAGCTCCTGGGCCTCGTCGACGACGATGTGCGCGAACGGGCCGGCGAGCCGGTCCGGGTCGGCGGCGGGTAGTGCGGACTCGTCGACCAGGGCCTGCTGCAGGTCCTGTCCGCGCAGCATCGACATCACGAGCATCTCGGAGTCGTCGGCCTCGATCAGGTCGTCGACGACGCGCGCCATGCCCTCGCGCTGGGCCGCGACAGCGGCGGCATGGCGACGCCTGCGCCGGGATGCCTCCGGGTCGCCGAGCCGCTGCCGTGCCGCGTCCAGGAGCGGCAGGTCGGACACCGTCCACGCCTGGGCGTCCGCGCGCTGCAGCTTCCGTACGTCGTCCAGGTCGAGCCACGGAGCGCACATCCGCAGGTAAGCGGGCACCGACCACAGGTCGCCGACGAGATCGGTCGCTTCGATCAGCGGCCACGCGCGGTTGAAGGTCGTGAGCAGTTCCCTGTCCCGCAGCAGCGACCTGCGGACCAGCTCGGCCGGGGCGTCGCCGTCGTGCTTGTCCACCAAGACCGTGAGCAGTTCCTCCCAGATCTGGTCGCGCGCCTCGTTGTGCGGAGTGCCGGGTTCCGGTGCTTCGAACGCCTCGGCCCAATCGTCGGCGCTCAGCCGGATGTCGGACCAGGGGGTCGTGACCGTCATCTCCGTGGTGGGCGGGTTCTCGTAGAACCGGACGGCCGGCTCGACGGCCTTCACCAGATCCGCCGACGATTTCAGGCGGGCCACGTCCGGGTCGGTCTCGATCGCCGCCGCGGCCCCCTCGGGGACGAGGTCCCGCAGGGTGCAGGTCTGCACGCCCTCCTCTCCGAGGCTGGGCAGGACGTCGGCGACGTACGCCAGGTAGGGCTGGTGCGGGCCGACGAACAGCACGCCGCCCCGGCGGTGTCCGAGCCGAGGGTCGGAGTAGAGGAGATAGGCGGAGCGGTGCAGGGCGACGACGGTCTTCCCCGTGCCCGGACCGCCGTCGACGACGAGGGCGCCCTCGGATCCCGCGCGGATGATGGCGTCCTGGTCGGCCTGGATGGTGCCGAGCACGTCGCGCATCCGCGGCGACCGGCTGCTGCCGAGGCTGGCGATGAAGGCGGACTGGTCGTCGAGCGCGGCGTGACCCTCGAACCCGTCCGGGGTGAACACCTCGTCCCAGTAGTCGCTGATCCGGCCGCGGGTCCAGCGATACCTGCGGCGGCTGCTCAGTCCCATCGGGTTGGCGTGGGTGGCTCCGAAGAACGGCTCGGCCGCCGGGGAGCGCCAGTCCAGCAGCAGCCGGCGGCCCGCGCTGTCGGTGAGGCCGAGCCGTCCGATGTACACCGGCTCGGAGTTGTCCGCGCCGACCATGTGCCCGAGGCACAAGTCCAGGCCGAAGCGGCGCAGCACACGCAGGCGAGCGGTCAGCCGGTGGACCTCCAGGTCCCGGTCCAGCGCCTGCCGGCCTGTGCCGCCGGGTGCCCTGAGCTCGGTGTCGAGGCGGTCGGACAGCTCGGCGATCGACTGTTCGAGGCTTTCGGCGATGGCCGCGAAGTGCTGCTCATCGGCGGCGATCAGCCTCGGATCGGCCTTGTGGGAGAGGTGGTCGGGAATGTCGAACGCGCTGGTCGGCAGCGGGTTCACGTAATCAGCTCCGATCTGGGTCGCTTGCGACCATTACGCGCACGAAGGCGCCTGAACCGCGGTGACGAACCCGGTGGCCATGACGAACGGACGTGGGCACCCGTGGCTCTTGCCGGTTCAGGTCGCCGGCGTGCGCAGGTTCTCGTGTTCCTGGCGTCTGGCGTGACGATCCCGCGTGGTTCAGGCGGGCGCTGGGCTCGTTTGAACCACTGGGCTTGCCTGGACCACCGGCCCTTCCCCGCCGACCGCGCCGGACCCATACGCCGACAACGACACACGCACGCGCTTCCCCCCGTTTCCGCAGGCGCTGCTTCCGGCCGACGATTGTGCGGCACGACCGGGGTCTTGCCGCAAGCCCCCCTGTGCGCTATACGTTGAAAATGGAAAGGAGCGGATAATCCCCTTTCCCATCGCCTCCTGCGGTGCCGGCGTCCCAGTGGTCGGTTGCGAGGCCGGCTTCCCGCTTTCCGTGATTTGATCAACAGGACGGACGACGGAGGCGGAGCGTCATGGCATCACACGGATTGCTGGGCGGGAAGATCGCACTGGCCGGGGTCGGAGCCCTGGCATTGGTGGCGCTCGCGTTGGGCGGCATCGCTGCGGCGAAGCAGTCCCACGGGTCGGACGTGACCGTGGTGAAGGAGACGCGAGAGGTCGACGGCCGGGGCATCCTGTCGACGAACGTGGCGTGTGGAAAGGGCCTGCGGGCCGTGGGCGGAGGTCATGCCTTCAACGGAGCCCATGATGTGAACAAGCCGGTGGCGTTCCCGGTGAGCGCGCCCGGCAGCACGAGCGACGCTCCTGGCGCTGTCCAGAACGCCTGGGACTTCGTCGTGGTGAACCCGACGAGCGAGAAGATCAGCGTCGAGCTTTACGCGATGTGCGTCCCCACAGGTTGACCAGCCCCCTGTACGACCTCGCCCGCGTCCGCGGCCAGGCGGTTCTCCACCGCCGTGGACCGCTTCGCCGTGGGCGCGGGAAAGCGGTTGCGACGCTCGGGCGCGGGCCGGGACGATGAGCCGGTGATCTGGCTCGCTTTCGTCGGTTCCTGCCTCCTGCTCGCGATGATCCCGGGTGTCAGCACCGCGGTGATCCTGCGGCAGACGCTCAAGGCCGGGCGCTCGTCCGGAGTCGCCGCTCTCCTCGGCAACGAAACCGGCATCTTCCTGTGGGCGATGGCCGCCGTGTTCGGCCTGTCCGCGCTGGTCCTGGCCTCCGAGGTCGCCTACGGCGCGATGAAGGCGGTGGGCGCGGCGCTGCTGATCGTGATGGGCGTCCAGTCGCTGTGGAAGGCCAGGCGCGCGCCCGCGGCCCGCGCCGCGTAGCGGCCGTACGGGGGGGCCCCCGCGCGGGCCCCCGCCGGCCGGCCCCGGTGCAAAGGCGGGGGGGTCGGC
>NZ_JBEYWQ010000047.1:0-39998 GCF_040644495.1 Microbispora sp. NPDC046973
CGCGTGTTCGCGCGGCGGCTCGCTGACTTATCGTCATCGATTTGTGTCAAAGGCAAGATCCATAACCGATCGTGTACGGAGTTGCCACTGCGCGGGCGTCATGTGGTCCTCGCGGCGGTCAGCGACGGCATGGCGGGGATCACGGCGGCGAGCCATCCGGCAGGGTCCGCGGTGAAGCGCGGCGCCGCCTGCGGCTCCCACCACGACCGCACGGCGACGATCGTCTCCTCCCTCCCCGTCCGGCCGTCCCGGTAGGCGACCTCCCGTTGCCCGGTCTCCCGGACGACGACGCGGCCCCGCTTCGCACCGGCGTCGTAGTCGTTCCAGTTGATGCCGTGGCCGGCCCACAGCATCTCCTGCATCTGCCCGGTGGACCTGCCGTGGAGCTCCCGGTGGGAGAACTTCGCCTGCGCGGCCATGGTGATGCTGTTGCGCACGCAGTCGTTCTGCCGCCACAGGAAGTAGTTGGCGACTTCGAAAGGGTCGGCGAGGGTGAACGCGCGGGCGTCGAACGTGGCACGCCGGCCGCCGGCGCCGCCGGTGACGTACGCCTCGTCGAACGCGATCGTCGCGATGCTCGCGGCCACGCTGACGATCTTTTGCGTCACGCCGCCGAACCACGGCTGCGACGACGGGGTGGCGAAGTCGGTCACGAGCACGCTGCACTCGTCGGACTGCACGTACGCGAACACGCTGCCGGTGATCTCCTCGCACAACGCTCTGCCGACCTCGTTCATGGCGTCCATGACCGCGCGGTCGAACGGCCGGCGGGCGTCGCGGAGGAAGGTGTGGAACGCTCGCCCGTCGACGCGGAGGATCGTGTACGCCCGGCGGGGCAGCACACTCCTGGTGGCGTGCTCGTACGCCTTCATGCGGTCGCCGAGCGCGGTCCTGTCGCTCATGCCGGTCTCTCCTTGACCTCCGCCGCCTGGCCGGTCCGGGGGTGGGGCGGGTGATGCAGGATCTCACGCTGTGGGGGAGGGGCCGCCACCGTTTATCGCGATCGAGGACGGAGGCCGGCGCCTCTCGAAGGCCGTACGTCAGGAGGCGGGGCCGGCCTCGCGTCGTCCTGTTCAGCCGCTTGCCTTTTCATCCGTCTGCTTTCTCATCGGGGACCTGGAGCCTGCCCAGGAGCATGAGCAGGAGCTCGTCGACGATCTGGTCGCGGGTGGCGTCGACCCAGCCGACGGCCCAGTCGTGCATGAGCCCGTTGATCGCTCCGATGAACGCGGCGGCCGTGATGCGGAAGTCGCGCGGGGGAATCTCGCCGCGGCCGGCGGCGTCGTCCAGTTGCTCGCACAGGAAGTCGATCCAGCGGGCGCGGCGGTCCAGGCGCTGGCGGTCGAGCCGGGGGCTGACGCCGATGATCTCCACGAACGCGATGCGGGTGTGGCGGGGGTCGGCGGTGGCCCCGGCCGCGTACGCGCGGAACAGCCGGCTGCAGCGGTCGACGGGCTCAAGATGCCGCACCTGGGGGAGGACGTCGAGGACGGCCTGCTGGGCGGCGTCGTTGACGTACAGGTGCAGCTCGGCCAGCAGGTCCTCCAGCGTGTGGAACTCCTCGTAGAACTGCCGGCTGGACAGGCCCGCGGCCCGGCACACGTCCGTGATCCTGGTGGCGCGGTAGCCGGGGCCGGCGCCGAACAGGTCCAGGCCCGCCTTCAAGAAGCGCCTGCGGCGCTCGGCCTGCCGCTCGGCCGCCGACCTGCCGCCGTACCGGCCCGCCGCCGGGGTGATCCTGCCCGCCACCGCGTCCTCCGTTCCGTAATGCATGAATTTTGGGCCTTGTGGCGGGCGTCGCACGTGCCTACTATTCGGTAACAAGTCTGAATATCCAAATATTCAGACTTGCACGGGTCCACGCGCCGCAGGCGTGCGGGCCCCTCGGCCGGCCATGCTCGATCTCCCTCACCTCCCACCCCCCGGAGGAAGAACATGCACGCTTCGGCCCTCGCACGCCTGCGCAGGTCCCTGCTCGCCGCCGCCGTGGCGGTCGCCGGCGCCGTCGTCTGCGGCGTTCCCGCCGGTCCCGCGAGCGCCGCCGACGGACTGCGCGAGGTGATGTTCGTCGGAAACAACTGGGACGGCACCGCGGACGTCATCGAGTCGAGCGGGAGCTTCGCCAGGATCGGCCGGATCAACGTCATCCCCGACAAGGCCCGGCGGCTGGCCGAGATCTACCTCAACCCCATCAAGCTGGCCTTCTTCCTGGGCATCCGGCAGGGGCCCGGCGAAGGCCACGACCAGTTCGTCGACGACATGTACGCGACCCCGGACGGCACGGCCATGGTCGTCTCGCGCCCGAGCTTCGCCGACGTGGTGTCGATCGACCTGGCCACCGGCGCGATCAGGTGGCGGTTCCCGGTCTCCGGCTTCCGCTCCGACCACATGGCCGTGTCGCCCGACGGCACCAAGGTCGCGGTGTCGGCCTCCACGTCCAAGACCGTGCACGTCCTTGACATCACCACCGGCAGGCAGCTCGGCTCGTTCGGCACGGGGGACAAGCCGCACGAGAACATCTTCACCGGCGGCGGCAGGTACATCTGGAACATGTCGATCGGCGAGGTCGACAACGACTTCGACAGCCCGTCGCAGGACTGGCTGAAGGGCGACCGCCACATCACGATCGCGGACGCCTCGACGTACGAGGTCGTGCGGACGATCGACATGCGCGACCGGCTGGACGCCTTCGGCCGCAGCGACCTGTCGGACGCGGTGCGGCCCGCCGTCTTCACCCCGGACGAGTCGAAGCTGTACTTCCAGGTCTCGTTCTTCAACGGCTTCGCCGAGTACGACACGGCCACCGACAAGGTCACGCGGATCAAGACCCTGCCGAAGAACCCGGCCACCAGCGAGGACCGCACCACCTGGGTGAACGACTCCCGGCATCACGGGCTGTCGATCAACCCCGCCGGCGACAAGCTCTGCGTCGCCGCGACGATGGACGACTACGCCACCGTCGTCGACCGGGCCACCCTGCGGGAGGGCCCGCTGGTGAGCGTGTCCAAGCCCTACTGGGCCACCGTCAGCGGCGACGGACGGGCCTGCGTCATCTCCGAGAGCGGCGCCGACCGGGTCACCGCCATCGACTTCGCGACCGGGCAGAAGATCACCTCGGTGCCGGTCGGCGACCACCCGCAGCGCGTCCGCATCGCCCGCATCCCGGCCGGCTGGACCCCTCCGCCCGCCGGCTGAACCTCCGAGGGAGCGTGCCCGCGTCTGCTGAGGCGGGCACGCTCCCGGTCCACGCGTCACGTACGCGGGGACTCAGGCGTCCTCGTCCAGCTGGATGGCGGCGGCGGGGCAGACGGCGGCGGCCTCGCGGACCGCGGTGTGCCGGTCCTCGGCGGGCTCGGGCTCCAGCAGGACGACGATGCCGTCCTCGTCGCGCTGGTCGAACACCTCCGGTGCGATCAGCACGCACTGGCCGGCGCCGCAGCACTTCTCCTCGTCGACGATGACCTTCATGTCCATGTCCTCCTTGCCGATCGAGCTTCGTGGTCGGGGGTCACCAGCGGACCGGGACCTCGCGCAGGCCGCCGACGGCCAGCCCCTCCACGCGTTCCAGCTCCTCCACCGGGACGGCCAGCTCCAGCGTCGGCAGCCTGCGCAGCAGCACCTCAAGGACGACCTGCAGCTCGGTGCGGGCCAGCGCCTGCCCCAGGCAGGAGTGGGCGCCGGAGCCGAAGGCCAGGTGGGGGTTCGGGCTGCGGGTCAGGTCCATCTCGCCGGCGTTCTCGAAGGCGGTCTCGTCACGGTTGGCGGCGGCCATGCTGCACACCACGGTCGTGCCGCGCGGCAGGACCGTTCCGCTGACCTCCGTCTCCGCCTTGAGGTAGCGGGGCAGCCCGAAGCCGGAGTTGGCGTCGAAGCGCAGCGACTCCTCCACCGTGGTGCGGATCAGCGACGGGTCGGCCAGCAGCCGCTCCCATCGGGAGCGGTCGGCCAGCAGCATGGCGACCATCTTGCCGATCATGTTGGCGGTGGTCTCGTGCCCGGCGACCAGCAGCGCCATGCCGGTGACCAGGATCTGGATGTCGGACAGCCCGCCGTCTTCCGGGCCGCCGGCCGTGATCAGCTCGCTCAGCAGGTCGTCGCCGGGCTCGGCGCGCTTGGCGGCGACGAGGTCGGACATGTACTGGAAGAACTCGCCCTGGGCGGCCTCGATCTCGGCCTTGCCGTAGCGGGTGAGGTTGAGCAGCGTGTCGGACCAGTAGGAGAACCGGTCCCGGTCGGCGGCGGGCACGCCGAGCATGTCGCAGATGACGTAGACCGGCAGCGGGAAGCCGAGGCCCGCCCTGAGGTCGCCCGGCGCGCCGCGCTTGACCATGTCGTCGATGAGGTCCTCGGCGATCCGGATCATGGCGGGCCGCATGGCGTTCATGCGCTTGGCGGTGAACCACTTGCCGACCAGGCGCCGCCAGTGCTGGTGCTCCTCGCCGCTGTCGGGGATGATCTTCGCCATCTCGCTGCTGAACACCCCGCCGCCGTCCGCCGACAGCCGGGCCGCGTCGGGCGCGTTGAGCTGGCGGGTGAAGCGCGGGTCGGCCAGCACCTGCTTGACGTCCTCGTAGCGGGTCAGCAGCGTCGCCCGGTCGCCGCTGGGCAGCGTGACGTGGGCCACCGGGCATCGGGTGCGCAACTCGGCCCACTCCGCGGGCGGGTCCAGCGCCGCGTCGTTCGGGATCGGGTAGCTCAGGACCTGCTCGTCGACACTCATTCGGCATCTCCTCTTATCGATGGTCGGTCGCCGTGCACCCCCCGAATCGGAAGGACGGCGAATCGGAAGGACGGCGCCCCTCACGTATGCCCGGGTCATCGTGAAGGCTGGTCGTGCCGGTGCCCGTCTGTACGCAAACTCCCGGGCGCCTCAGGGACGGGTGTCCCAGCCGGTGTCAGGGATGGGCGGCCACCGTGCTCACGGCGTGCGCCCACGCCGCGCCGGCCGCGATCGCCGCCCGCCAGGCGCGCAGGGTCTTCGGCGGCATGCCGACGGCGAGCACCCCGGTCAGCCGCTCGCCCGTGCGGTAGACGAGCAGGAAACGCCGCTGCGCGACGTCGCCGTCCACGACGACCGCTTCGTCGTGACCGCGCAGGTGCCCGTACGCCTGGATCTTCATGCCGTACTGGTCGGACCAGAAGTACGGCACCGGGGCGAACGGCCGGCGGGCCTCGGGGGACAGCAGGTTGCGGGCCACGGCCATGCCCTGCTCGGCGGCGTTGGTGCGGTGCTCGATCCGCATGGCCGTGCCGAACAGGGGGTTGTGCCAGCGGGCCACGTCCCCGGCTCCGTACACGGCGGGAGCGGCGGCGCTGAACTCGTCGCACACCAGCCCGTCGTCCAGGAGGAGCCCGCTGTCCTCCAGCCAGCCCGTGTTGGGCACGGAGCCGATGGCCACCAGCACGTCGTCGGCCGGCAGGACCGTCCCGTCGCCCAGCCGCACGCCGCTGACCGCGCCGCCGGCGCTGACGACCTCGCGGACGGCGGCGCCGGTGCGCAGCTCGACCCCGTGGTCACGGTGCACCTGGGCCAGGAACCGGCCGGCCTGCTCGCCGACGGCCTGCGCCATCGGGACCGGGCCCGCCTCCAGCATCGTCACCGCCACCCCCAGGGCGCGGGCGACGGCGGCGACCTCGCCGCCCACGAACCCGGCGCCGACGATCACCATCCGCCGTCCCCGACGCAGCCGCGCCTTCAGCGCGAGGGCGTCGTCCAGGGTGCGCAGTGTGTGGATCCCGGCCACCCCCTCGCCGCCCGGCAAGCGGCGGGGGCGGACCCCGGTCGCGACGACCAGCCCGTCGTACGGCACGCGGGCGCCGCCGGCCAGCTCCACCGTCCGTCCGGCCACGTCCAGCCCGGTCGCGGCCACTCCCAGGCGCAGGTCGAGACCCAGCGCCTCGATGTCGTCCTCCCGCCGCAGCGGCAGCCGGCCGGGCTCCCACTCCCCGGTCAGGATCTGCTTCGACAGCGGCGGGCGGTCGTACGGCGGATGCGGCTCGTCACCGACGAGCGTGAGGGCACCCCGGTAGCCGGCCCTGCGCAGCGCCTCGGCGGTGACCAGCCCGCCCGCGGAGGCTCCCACGATCACGACCCGGTTCACGACTTTCCCAGCGTGTTCATCGCGTTCCCTCCGACAGCTGGTGAGACCGGCGACGGTGGTGCCGGCCAGGGCTCGGGGGGACGCCCACGACCGGTTCAACCGGACAATGTTGTCCGGAACACCGTAGCCCGCCTGACAGCGACATGTCGAGTAACGACGAGCGAGATGTCGAAAAATCGGACATCGGTGTCCGGTTGCTATCCTGGCCGCATGGCTGTAGCGCGCCGGACGAACAGGGGGCCCAGCGCCGCGGCGGGCAACCGGGCGGCGCTGATCGCCGCGGCCCGGGAGGTGTTCGCCGCCGCCGGATACGAGGCGCCGCTCAGCGCGGTCGCCCGCGCCGCCGGGGTCGGCCAGGGGAGCCTCTACCGGCACTTCCCCGACCGCACCAGCCTCGCCCTGGCCGTGTTCGAGGACGGCGTCGCCGAGCTGGAGGCGCTGGCCGCCGAGCCCCGTGCGACGCTCGACGACCTGCTGACCCTGATCACGGAGCAGACCATCGCCTCGACCGCGTTCATCGAGATGGTCAGCGCGTACGCCGACGACCCGCGGATCATCGCCGTGCGCGACCGCGTGGCCAAGGTGCTCGACGGCAAGCTCGCCGAGGCCCGGCGCGCGGGGCACGTCCGCGCGGACCTGACCACCGACGACCTGATCCTGGCCGTCGGCATGTTCGCCGCGGTCCTCACCATGAGACCGGCGCCGGCCCGGCGCGTCGCCGCCGCACGCGCGTGGGCCCTCCTGCGCAGGGGCATGGACGCCTGACCGGGAGGTCCGGCGGGAAACCGGCGGACCACGCCCGGCCGTGCGGCGCGCGTAAGCGCACCTCCTCGCGGACACGACAACGGGGAGGCGTATGGAGGACGGGTGGACTCGATCATCAACTGGCTCTGGGGCCTGCCGGGGACGGTGCTCTACGCGGTCGTGGCCGCACTGGTCTTCGCCGAGGACGCCCTGTTCGTGGGGTTCGTCGTGCCGGGGGAGACGGCCGCCGTGCTGGGCGGCGTGCTCGCCGCTCAGGGCAGGCTGTCGGTGTACTGGCTGGGGCTCGTGGTGACGCTCGCCGCGATAGCCGGTGACAGCGCGGGTTACTTCATCGGCCGCCGCCTCGGCCCCGGTGTCCTGGACGCACGGGTCCTGCGCCGCCGTCGTGACCGCGTGGAGAGGGCCCAGGAGCTGATCCGCCGATGGGGCGCTCAGGCGGTGTTCTTCGCGCGGTTCGCCGCGTTCCTCCGCGCCATGATGCCGACCCTGGCCGGGGTCTCGCGCATGAGCTACCGACGGTTTTTCCTGTTCAACGTGCTGGGCGGGGTGATCTGGGGAGTCGGCTACACCCTCCTGGGCTTCTTCGCCGGAGCGGCGTACGAACAGGTGCAGTCGGCCGTGGGCGGTGCGGTCGCGGCCGTTCTCGCCGCGGTCGTCGTGACCGCTCTGGTCGTGTGGCGCGTCCGGCGGCACCGCAGACGCTCCTGGGAACGCGAGGACTCCGGCAGCTGAACCCCTGGCCGGGAGGATCGGCGAGCGGTTGGGCGTGGCGCCCGGGAGCGGCGTGGAACGCCGGGCGATGGTGCCGCTGCGGCCGATTGTCGGTCCCGTCTGGCAGGCTGATCGCCCATCCACGATCGCACGAAGGGGAGACCGCATGGCCGACTGGCGTGAAGTCGCCGAATCGGCGCCGGAGTTCGCCGCCCGGATCCGCGAGTCGTTCGAATCGCACAAGCACAAGACCATCGCGACCCTGCGCAAGGACGGTTCGCCGCGGGTCAGCGGCATCGAGGCCTACATCGTCGGTGACGAACTGTGGTTCGGCTCGATGCCCGGTGCCCTCAAGGCCCGCGACCTGCAGCGTGATCCGCGCTTCGCGCTGCACGGCCCACCGGTTCTCCTCGGCGCCGGCGACTCCGCCGGCTCATCCGGGGGCGACGCGAAGCTGTCCGGGTATGCGGTCGAGGTCACCGATCGAGACCTGATCGCGCCGATGCTGGTCGCGCGCGGCTTCGATCCCGGCGCTTTCAGCGGGTCCCATTTCTTCACCGCCGACATCCGCGAGGTCGTCTTGACGCACATCGAGGGGTCCGTCATGGTCATGGACCTCTGGCGCCCCGGGCAGGGACTGCGCCGCATCGAGCGGACCTAGCGGGAAAGGCGTGCGGGCCCGTCCGAAGGACGGGCCCGCACGCGCCACGACAGCGCATCGCCTCGAAAGGAGGCGGCGTCCCCGGCCGGAGCGGCACCATGGCCGAGCCTCTCTCGTGCCGGGCCGGCGGGGCGCAGTCAGTCCTTGTTCGACTGCCGCCAGTCCCGTACGGCGTCGCGGATCTTGTCGAACACGGCCACCGGCGGGCCGACCAGCATGTTCGCGGTCGCGGACTCTCCGGCGCCCGGGTGGGGCCTGGTGGGAGAGATCGCCTCGGCGGCCCGGACCGCGCCGGCCATGCGGCGCAACCGCTCCGGGGACGTCTCCTGACGCAGCCGGGGGAACTCCTCCTGCTCCTCGTGCGTGGCGTGGTCGACGACCGCCTTCTCCAGAGCGGCCAGCCGGGTGTCGAACTCGGGGTGGTCGACGCCGAGGCCGTACAGGTCCGACAGGGCGTGCTTCGCCTCGTCCTCCTCGTGCAGCCGGGCCTCGACGACCCCGTCTCCCGCCTTCGACCGCGCCGCCGGGTGCACGACCTGCTCCTCCGCGCTCTCGTGCACCGCCAGCAGCCGTACGAGGTCGTTGAACAGCGCGCGCTTGCGCTCGCCACGCGCGGCGGCGACCTCCGCGAACAAGGTCTTGATCTGGTTGTGCTGCGCCAGCAGCAGGTCGATGACGTCCTGTTCGGTAGCAGTGGTCACTGTCGTCACCTTTCGACTCGGAGACTTGACCCGCCTGCCCGGCATCGGCTGCCCTACACCCGCGCGTCCTCGTGAGCCGAAGGGCGCCGTGATGCGTCATAGGGAGCATGAGGATCTCGCGTATCGCGCTGCTGCCGCTGGCGGCCCTGTCCGTGCTGGCCGTCACCGCTCCCGCCGAGGCGGCCACGGCCCACAGGAAACTGCTCGTGGAGTTGCGGGAGGAGGGCGGGTTCGCCGGGCTGCGCAGCCGGGTGGCCGTCTACACGGACGGCTGCGCCGTACTGAGCCGCCGCACCGGACCTGTCGTCCGCAAATGCCTGACCGCCGCGGAGTGGCGTGGCCTGCGCGGCTCGCTGAAGCACCTGCGGCTCGGGCGCTCCGAGCCCCGGCCGCAGGGGGCCGACTTCCTCGTCTACCGGCTGGCCTACAAGGGGCACCACGCGACCCGCTACACCCTGCCCCCGACCTGGCAGCCGGTCGTGAGCAGGCTGGAGAAGGTCCTGGTCAAATACGGGCCGCCCAACTGACCCCCCGCTCAGCTGCGCAGATAGGAGGCGCCGTTCAGGTCGACGATCGTGCCGCTGGCCCACTCGGCGTCCGGTGACGCCAAATACAGGACGGCGGCCGCGATCTCCTCGGGCCTCGCCACTCTCCCGAACGGGCTCTGGGCGCGGATCTCGTCGCCTCGCGGGCCCTTGAGATGCCCGTCGGTCATGTCGGTCTCGACGAAGCCGGGCGCCACGGTCCCCACGGCGATGCCGAGGGGCGCCAGGGCGATGGCGAGCGACTGGCCCAGCGCGTTCAGGCCCGCCTTGCTGGCCCCGTAGGCGGGACTGTCCGGTTCCCCGCGGAAGGCGCCGCGCGACGAGACGTTGACGATCCTGCCGCCCGGAGCCATGTGCCGCACGGCGTTCCAGATGACGTTGGCCGGTCCGACGAGATTGACGGCCAGCGTCTCGCGCCACACCGCCTGCCACTCCTCGTAGGAGGTCTCCACGATCGGATGGTGCAGGAACACCCCCGCGTTGTTGACCAGGACGTCGATCCCGCCGAGCGCCGCCGCGGCCTCCTCGACCATGCGCCGCGCGCCGGCGGGATCGGCGAGGTCGGCCTGGACGACGGCGTGGCCCTCTCCCGGAAGCTCGGCACGGAGCCGTTCGGCCAGGTCGGGGGAGCCGCGGTGATGGATCGCGACGCGGTCGCCCGCGGCGGCGAAGGCCACCGCGATCGCCCGGCCGATTCCGCGCGACGCGCCGGTAACGAGGACTGCTCGCTCACTCACAGGGGGAGACTATCGTCCCTTTCGTCCCGTCATGGCTCCTGGCCGAGGGGGCGTACGCCGACCTCCAGCCGGGAGGCGAGCTCGGCCACGCTCGTGCCGTACGTCTCGACCACGGTGACGCCCCCGGGGCCGATGTGGAAGACGGCCAGGTCGGTGTAGACGCGGCTCACGCAGGCCAGCCCGGTGAGCGGGTAGGTGCATTCGGGGACGAGCTTGGGCGTGCCGTCCTTGGTGAACAGCGTCATCATGACGAACACCTGCCTGGCGCCGGTGGCCAGGTCCATGGCGCCGCCGACGGCGGGGATGGCGTCGGGGGCGCCGGTGTGCCAGTTGGCCAGGTCGCCGCGTTCCGAGACCTGGAAGGCGCCGAGCACGCACACGTCGAGGTGGCCGCCGCGCATCATCGCGAAGGAGTCGGCGTGGTGGAAGTACGACGCGCCCGGCAGCTCGGTGACGGGCATCTTGCCGGCGTTGGTCAGATCGGGGTCGATGTCGTCGCCGTGCGCGGCGGGCCCCATGCCGAGCATGCCGTTCTCGGTGTGCAGGACGACCCCGGAGCCGGCCGGGAGGTGGTCGGCGACCGTCGTCGGCTGGCCGATGCCGAGGTTCACGAAGGACCCGGGCGGGATGTCGCGGGCCACGAGGGCGGCGAGTTCGTCGCGGCCGAGCGGGCCGCGGCCGAGGTGTTCGACGGCCTTCACGGCGCTGGTCACGGGGTCGCCTCCGTCGCGTTCAGGTCCAGGATCCGGTCGACGTAGATGCAGGGGGTCACCACGGCCTCGGGGTCCAGCTCGCCCGTCTCGACGACGTGGTGCACCTGCGCGATCGTCAGCGTCGCGGCGGTCGCCATGACCGGCCCGAAGTTGCGGGCGGTCTTGCGGTAGACGAGGTTGCCCATCCGATCGCCGACATGCGCGGCGATGAGGGCGACGTCCCCCTTGATCGGATACTCCAGCACGTAGTCGCGCCCGTCGATCGTGCGCGTCTCCTTGCCCTCGGCCAGCGGCGTGCCGACCCCGGTGGGGCAGTAGAAGGCGCCGATGCCGGCACCGGCGGCGCGCATGCGCTCGGCCAGGGTGCCCTGCGGGACCACCTCCAGCTCGATCTTCCCCGCGCGGTAGAGGCCGTCGAAGACCCACGAGTCGCTCTGGCGGGGGAACGAGCAGATCATCTTGCGTACCCGCCCGGCGGCGAGCAGCGCCGCCAGGCCGGTGTCGCCGTTGCCCGCGTTGTTGCTGACCACCGTCAGGTCGCTCGCGCCCTGCCGGATCAGCGCGTCGATGAGCTGGACGGGCATCCCGGCCATCCCGAAGCCGCCGATCAGGACGGTCGAGCCGTCGGCGATGCCCGCCACGGCCTCGCCGGGGTCGGTGAACACGGCGGTCATGACGCGCTCACGTTCTCGAGCACGACGGCCAGCCCCTGGCCGACGCCGATGCAGATCGCGGCCACACCCCACCGCTCGCGCCGTTCGCGCAGCACGTGGGCGAGCGTGCCGAGGACGCGGCCGCCGGAGGCGCCCAGGGGATGGCCGACGGCGATGGCGCCGCCCCTGGTGTTGACGATCGCGGGATCGACCTTCCACGCGTCGAGGCACACGAGCGACTGCACGGCGAACGCCTCGTTCAGCTCGACGGCGCCGACGTCGTCCCAGCCGATCCCGGCTCGGCGCAGCGCCTGGTTGGCGGCCTCGACCGGCGCGTATCCGAACATCTGGGGTTCGAGCGCGCAGGCCCCACGACCGGCGACGCGGGCGATCGGGTCGGCGCCGATCCGGTCCGCGGCCGCCTGCGAGCCGAGCACGACCGCGGAGGCGCCGTCGTTGAGCGGGGAGGCGTTGCCGGCCGTGATCGTGCCGTCGGGGCGGAAGGCCGGTTTCAGCCCGGCGAGGATCTCCGGCGACGTGCCGGGCCTGATGCCCTCGTCGCGCGCCAGGTCGGCACCCTCGACCGGGACGACCAGGTCGTCGTAGAAGCCGTCGTTCCACGCCGCGTCGGCCAGCGCGTGGGACCGCGCGGCGAAGGCGTCCTGCCGCTCACGCGAGACGCCGAACCTCTCGCCGAGCTGCTCGTTGGCCTCGCCGAGGGAGACCGTCCACTCCTTCGGCATGCGCGGGTTCACCAGCCGCCAGCCGAGGGTGGTGGAGACCGCGGTCACGTCCCCGGCGGGGAAGGCCCGGGAGGGCTTGGGCAGCACCCACGGGGCCCGTGTCATCGACTCCACGCCACCGATGACGACGACGTCGGCGTCGCCGCTCTCGACGGTCCGCGAGCCGATCATGGCGGCGTCCAGGCTCGACCCGCACAGCCGGTTCACCGTGGTGGCCGGCACGGTCACCGGCAGCCCGGCCAGCAGCACGGCCATCCGGCCCACGTTGCGGTTGTCCTCGCCCGCGCCGTTGGCGTTGCCCCACACCACGTCGCCGATCTCCGCCGGATCCAGCCGCGGGAGCTTCGCCAGGACGCCGCGTAACGCGGTGGCCGCGAGGTCGTCCGGGCGGACACCCGCGAGCGCGCCGTTGAACCTGCCGAACGGCGTGCGCGCCGCGGCGTAGACGAAGGCCGAGCCCATGACGTTCCCTTCTTGTTCGCTGAGCGAACGCCGGTTCATTTTGCGAACGTCACGAGCATAGTCCATGCCGTCGACGCGCCACCGGCGCAGGCCCGGAGGCTGCAACGACCTTCAAGTGGATCACAAGAGCGGCGCGTCAGGCTGGTGCGGCCGATGTGGTGACGACTCTTGAGAGGACCATCGTGGGGACAGCAGACGTGACGAGGAAGTTCGCCGCGGGCGCGGCCGTCGCCCTGGCCGCGCTGATCGCGCAGCCGTCGGCCGCCCGGCCCGCCGAGGCCGCGACGACGTACAGCAGCCCGTGCCAGGGGATCCGCAACTGCCTGGGAGCGATGCAGGACGGCGAGGGATGGATGGTCGAGACCCCCGTCAAGAACTGGAAGCGGGTGGTCTACCGGTTCAAGCACCTGAAGAAGAGCGAGAAGAGGGTGTGCGCCCACGAGTACCCCCGCCTGACCATGTGGATCAATGATCCGAACAGCGGGCGCCACAAGACGGTCGTCATCAAGGCGTCGGGCAAGCTTCCCCGCCGCGCCTGCTTCTTCTAGGGAGACGACCTCGCTCAGGGCTTCGCGGCGGTGACGGGCTCTGCGGGGACGTCGTGACCGGACGTACGGCCCGCCGGGCGCGCGGGGAGAGCCATGGTCACGGCGGCGGCGACGAGGGCGGCGGCGCAGCCGATCAGCATCCCGGCGCGGAAGCCGCCCTCCGACGGCAGCACGTGCCCTCCCAGCCGGATGGTCATCTGCGACAGGACGACGCCGACCACCGCGGCCGAGACCGTGGTGCCGATGGAGCGCATCAGCGTGTTGAAGCTGTTGGCGGCGGCGGTCTCGGAACGGGGGACCGCACCCATGATCAGGGCGGGCATCGCCCCGTAGGCCAGGCCGACGCCGATGTTGCACACGCAGGTGACGATCAACATGCCCCAGGTGGAGCCCAGCAGGGCCGTCGAGGAGCCGTACCCGAGCGCCATGACCAGGCTGCCGGCGATCAGGGTGACCTTGGGGCCGCGGGCGGCCGACAAGCGGGCGCCCAGCGGCGAGACGGCCATCATCACCAGGCCGGAGGGCGCCATCCACAGCCCGGCCGCCAGCATCGACTGGCCCAGGCCGTAGCCGGTGGCCGCGGGGAGCTGCAGGATCTGCATGACGATCAGCGCCTGGGCGTACATCGAGAAACCGACCACGATCGAGGCCAGGTTGGTCAGCAGCACCTGCCGCCGCGCGGTGACGCGCAGATCGACCAGCGGGTCCTTGACGCGCAGCTCCCACCAGCCCCACAGCGGCAACACGGCCAGCGCGGCGGCGAGCAGTCCGAGTGTGGTGCCGCTCGCCCAGCCCCAGTCGGCGCCCTTGGAGACGCCCAGCAGCAGGCACACCAGCCCGGCGCCCAGGCCGAGCACACCGGCGACGTCGATCCGGCCGGAGGCCCGGGCGGGCGTGGCCGGGACCAGGAGCCGGATCAGCACCGCGACCAGCACGCTCAGCACCGCCGAGCCCCAGAACAGCGCCCGCCAGCTCGCGTACTCGGCGACCGCCGCCGCGACCGGCAGACCGAGCGCGCCGCCGATTCCCATCGACGAGCTCAGCAGCGCGATGGAGGGGCCGAGCCGCTCGGGCGGCAGCAGGTCGCGCAGGGCGCTGATGCCCAGGGGGATCATGCCCATGCCCATGCCCTGCAGGCCTCTTCCAATGATCATGGGGGTCAGGGAGCCCGCCGTCGCGCAGACGGCGCAGCCCGCGATCAGCGGCACCGAGCAGACCAGCATCATGCGGCGCTTGCCGTACAGGTCGCCGAGCCGGCCGGTGACCGGAGTCGTGACCGCTCCCGCGAGCAGCGTGGCGGTGATCACCCATGAGGCGTTCGACGCGGTGGTGCGCAGCAGGTTCGGCAGCTCGCCGATCAGCGGCACCACCAGGGTCTGCATGAGCGAGGCGACGATGCCGGCCACCGCCATCACGCTGACGATGCCGCCGGGGCGAGCGGCGGACGTGGAGCCTCCCACGTGGTCTCCCTGGGATCGATGGTCAAAACGACGTGCACCCTACACATCATGTGTTACATGCACAATTCGTGTAGAGTGCACATATCTGTATGAGAAGGAACCGGATGGACAAGCCCACGCATCTCATAGAGTTCGAGACCATGCTGCTCGGGCGGCACCGGCACCTCGACCGCAGCGCCTACCTGCTGCTCAGCCGCGTCCACATCACGGGCCCGATGTCCATCGGCCAGCTCAGCGACGCCCTCGGGCTGGACGTGTCCACCCTCAACCGGCACACCTCGGCCCTGCTGCGCGCCGGGCTGGTGGAACGCATCCCGGACCCCGACGGCGGCATCGCCCGCAAGTTCCGCCTGACGGAGGAGGGCGAGCGGTGGCTCGGTGAGGAGCGCGAGAAGAACATCCTCGGCCTGGAGAAGGTGCTCGCCGACTGGACGGCCGAGGACGTCTCGGCCTTCGCCGTCTACCTGAGACGGTTCAACACCGACATCGAACACCTCGCCGGACGGCCCTGGCCCCGCCCCTGAGCCGCGGGCTCGCCGGCGCCGGTCTCACTCGCCGGGGAAGCCGGCCAGTTCCTCGACCGCCGTGTCCAACGACCTGTCGACGCCGTCGCCGACCAGCTTCAGGTACGCCGGGTCGCCCGCCGCCGCGAGACGCCGGATGCCGTCGGCGGATGCGCCGACCCGCCGGCGGACGATCTCGATGAACCGCCCGGCCGGGCCGTCCCAGCCGTAGGCGTCGAGGAACAGCCGCAGTCTCCGGGGCCGGTCGGCGAACGCGGTGAACCCCTCCGCGGCAACCACATGGCGGGCGTGGAGCGGCACCCACGAGAAGGCGGTGAAGGCGAGGTCCCACTCCGGGGTGACCGGACCGGCGAAGTCCCAGTCGAAGAAACCGGTGAGGCGCCCGTCGGCCCACGCCGCGTTGTACGGCGCCGCGTCGTTGTGGCCGACGACCAGGCCGGGCCGCCAGGTCCCTCCCTCCCGCCACATCGCGTCCGCCGGGGGGACGAAACCGGCCACCGCCGCGTGGAAGTCGCGCAGCCAGCCGGCCACCTGCCGGAGCGCGTCGTCACCGTGCACCCACGCGGGCCACGGCCGCGCGGTCCCGACCACCTCTCCCGGCAGGTACGAGAGGACCTCCCGGCCCTGGTCGTCGAACCCCCGGGCGCGCGGGGCGCCCTCGAAACCGACGTCCTCCAGATGCCGGAGCAGCGCGTGCACGGCGGGCGTCCAGGGGCCGGGGACACGGCGGACCGTGTCGCCGACCCGGACCGCGCCATTCGTGTTCCCGCCCGGAAGACGTCGCTCTTCGACCACGCGTCCCATGATGGCCTCCCGGCCCGCGTCCGTGAACCGGTTGGGTCAGGCAGGCGATGAGACCGCCCGAGATGGACGGGAGGGCTTGCCGGGAAGGCCGAGATTCTGAAGAAAATCCGGGAGGCGTGTCGGATCGGGGCGGTGGCGTTCGTAGCAGGGGTGAGGCCGCCACAAGGCGGGCGCGACCGACTTCCCGCGAGGAGACACCATGACTGCCATGTACACCTTCGACATCTTCTCCACCCTCGACGGCTTCGCCAACCACAACGGCGACTGGGGCGGCTACTGGGGCAAGCAGGGCCCCGAATTCCTCGCGTATCGCGCCGCTGCCTACCGCGACCCGCTGCGTATGGTGCTCGGTGCCGAGACCTACTCGTCGAACGCGCCGTTCCTCGGCCCGGGCTTCGACCGCAGCCTGTTCGACGAGTGGATCACGCGCATGTTCGACTCCCCGGTCACGGTGCTCTCCAGCCGGCTGACCGAGCCGCTCGAATGGCCGGGCACGACCATCGAGTCCGGCGATGCTGTCGAGGTGGTCGCGCGCCTCAAGGCCGAATCCGAGGTGCCGCTGCGCTCCCACGGCAGCCTGACGCTCAACCGGGCGCTGCTGAACGCCGGTCTGGTCGACACCATCGAGGTGACGGTCTTCCCGGTGATCTCCGGGAAGACCGGCGTGGACCGGATCTTCGACGGTGTGGACGACTTCGACCTCGAGCTGCTCGAGGCCCGGACCTTCGACGGCCACACGCAGGTGCTGACCTATCGGCCGACCCGGCACAGCTGATCGGCGACGGAACGGCGCCGATCCGTGCCGGGATCGTGCGGACCCGGCGTTCGTCCCTTCGCTGATGTCACGAGGTTCGCCACATCGTGAGCTGTTCGCCGGGCCCTGCGGCGACCACCACGCCCTCGTCGACGGCGAGGGCCCTGACGTCGTGTGACGGCCACGACGGTGCGGCCGGCCGGGACGATAGAAGGCTACGCGGAGCAGGTGAGGTAGAGATCGACCGACCCCGGGTGCAAGAAGTCGTCGTTCTGGTACTGGACCCAGTAGGAGGACCCCTCCTGGCCGGAGTCGACGATGCTGACGCCGGCGGGGTGCCGCTCCTGGTGATCGGTGACGTGCGAGTGGGTGGACGGGCAGCTGACGATGACCAAGGCCTCGCCGCCGGGGCCGATCGTGGCGCTCTGCCTCAGTTCGACACCGCTCGGAGGGGGTTGTGGGACGTTCGAGCAGAGGATCTCCAGCTTCACCGACAGGGTGGTCGGGTGCTGATCCAGTTTCGACTGAGAGTTGGTGAACGTCATCTTCACCGTGCGCCCATCGATCGTCATGTTCGTGTAGTTCAGGTACTGGGAGTCGTAGGAGTCCTCGGTGCCGGACGACGTCCGGACCGTCACGGGGTAGGGGTTGGTCGAGGGACACTTCTGCGACAGGGTGGTCGTGATCTCCGGACCGATGGAGGTCGAGTTCCACACGACCACCGTGTTCTCGGCGAACGCGGGGGCGGCGAACCCGATCAGCGGGGCGGCGGCCAGGGACGCGATCGCGCCCGTCCTGATGAGCTTGCGCATGATCGTCTCTCCTCGTTCATCGGGGTTGTCCGTGTGCCGACGACGCTAGAGAGCGGTTCTTATGGCTCTCTTGGAGATGATTGGCCGTTGACTGAGCCGGCGCTCGATGTCTGGCGGGTTCCTGAAGTTGCTGTAGATCGGGTGGTCACCGGCCCTCCATGAGCGGTTGCGGTATCGACTGGCGGGTAATGTTGTCTCACCGGTGACTTGTCGCCGCCTGACTTGGGCGCGTGGACGATTTCTCTCTCATCGGGATCGGATGCCGCAATGACTGCCCTGTCAGTCACCATCACGCACGAATCCGCCCGCACGATCCTCACCCTCGACGGCGAACTCGACCTCCTCTCAAGCGTCCGCCTGACCGACGCGGTCGACGCTGCCCTGTATGGAGGCCGGCAGCACATCTTGGTGGACGTCGCCGATCTGACGTTCTGCGATTCGTCTGGGCTCTGGGCATTGCTCAGTGCCAAGCGGACTGTCACCGCCGTGGGCGGGACTCTGGAACTCGTCAACGTTCACGGCATCCTGCAGCGCGTTCTCGATATCACTGGAGCCGCAAAGGCTTTCCCCGCTGCCTCTGCCGGATGACGTCTCGCGACCACCACGGCCCTGCCACGGCCGGCTCTTCGCCGGCGGCGGACCACCCTCGCGCCCGCGGAGCTGGACCTGGCCCCCGGTCACACCCGGAGGGCCTGGTTCACCATTCGCGTGCCCTCCGACGCGTGGAAGGGCGAGAGCGGGACGCCACCGGACATCCCGTCCTGGCGGCGCAGGTGCGCAACACCGGCGGCAGGGCCCTGGACCTGTCCGGCTCGCTGTCGCTGTCGGAGGGGCCGGGAGGGCTGCGCGCCGGGCCGTACCCGGCGGTGCTGGGCGTCACGCTGCGTCCGGGCGAGACCGGGCGGCCGACCGCCGCGAGCAGGGTCACCCTCGCCGTTCCGCGGACGGCGTTCTCCCACACCGCGGTGGCGGGGGTAACAACGCGAGCTGGAATCCGACCCTCGTCCTGTCGATCCCCTTCACCGGAGTGACGGCCGGCGCCTACAGCGGCGTCGTCACGCACTCCGTCGCCTGACCACGGCCGCCACGGCAGGACAAGCGGGAGGCCCGCGCCGCTCGGACCGGTGGCGGTCAGCAGCCGGGGTACTTGCCTGGGTCGAGGCGGCCGCCGGTGAACTGGGTGGTGAAGTCGTCGGCCAGTTCGATGAGGGTGTCCCTGCCCTCCAGCCGGGACACCCAGCGATGGGGGAGTGCCGCGTCGCCGTACACGGTGCCGAGGAGGTTGCCGCAGAGGGAGCCGGTGGAGTCGCTGTCGCCGGAGTGGTTGACCGCGAGCAGCAGCGCCCGTTCGATGTCGTCGCCGCTCACCAGCGTGCAGTAGACCGCGATGGCGAGCGCCTCCTCGGCCACCCACCCGCCGCCGAGCGTCTCCACCGCCTCCGGGGACGGCTCCGCCCCACCGGCCAGGGCGACCGCCGCCTCGATCGCGGTGGTGGTCTCCTCGTGCGCGGGCCGCTCGGCGAGCAGCACGAGAGTGTCGTCCACTGCCGTGGGGAGCGCCGCGCCCCGGGCCAGAAAGCAGATCAGCGCGGCGAAGGCGCCGGCCGCCAGATAACCGGTGGGGTGTCCGTGGGTGATCTGGGCGCAGTCGGCCGCGAGCGTGAAGGCCGCTCGCGGGTCGCGGGTGGCCAGCCCGAACGGAGCGGAGCGCATCACGGTGCCGCAGCCCTTGGAACGCGGGTTGACCGGCCCGGGCGTTCCGGGGGCCGCGAGCGAGCCGAGGTCGGCACGCAAACCGGACACGCAGGCGTTGCCGGGGGCGCGACGGGAGTAGAGCCAGGTGTGCTCGCGGAGCCGGCCGGTGCGGACGAGGTCGTCCGCGGGAGGCGGCATGCGGTGCTCCTGCGTGTCGAGCCAGCGCAGGTAGGCGTGGCGGACCACCTGCACCTCGCCGCCGCCGATTCCTCGCTCCCTGACGCGCACGTCGGCGCGGATCAGCCCCTCGACGGTGAACAGCGTCATCTGGGTGTCGTCGGTGACCAGGCCGGTCTTGCCGCGCCAGTCGGGCGCGAGGTCGGTCAGGCCCGCCTTGCCGTGGTCGCGGCGGATGGCGGCGATCGAGTCGAACTCCACGGGCGCGCCGAGGGCGTCGCCTATGGCCCCGCCGAGCAGGCAGCCGCGCACCCGCGCCCCGAACGGAATATCGCCCGTTTCGGCATTGCTCACGATGGTCCCCTTTCTGCCTTGCAAAGAACCGTAGCGGTCTTGTCGCGAGCCCGCCGATCGGATAGAAACGGCTCACCTCGAGTAGGAAACTTTCCGACCTACTCGGGCCGGACGCGAGGTGACCGTGAGCGGGAACTACCTGGCCGGGCCGCAGGGCCTGCTCTGGTCGATCAACGCCCGCGCCGTGCTCGACGTCATCGACCGCGAGGGGCCGCTGGGCCGGCCGGAGATCACCAGGGCCACGGGCCTGTCCAAGACCACCGTCGCTCAGGCCCTGCGCGAGCTCGTCGCGCGCCGGGTCGTCGAGGAGGCGGGCGCCGACACGACCCGTCGCGGGCCCGCGGCGACCCTCTACCGGATCGCCCCCCGCTGCGCGCTCGCGCTCGGCGTCGACATCGGTCACCTGCGCATCCGCGTCGTCCTGGTCGACGCGGTGGGGGAGACGCTCGCCCAGGCGGAGACCCGGGCGCCGCGCCGCAGGGTGGCCGACACGGCGGCGGCGGTGACCGCGCTCGCCGCCGAGTGCGCGGAACGCGCCGGGGCCGCGCCGGACGGCATCGGCCAGGCCGTCGTGGGCGTTCCCGCGGTCGTGGCGCGTGACGGCCGCACCGTCAGGCGGGCCTACGGGCTGCCGCAGGGCGGCCGCGGACTGGCCGAGGCGATCGAGCACGACCTGCCCGTGCCCCTGCTGCTGGAGAACGACGTCAACCTCGCCGCCGTCGCCGAGCAGCGGTTCGGCGCGTGCGCGGACGTCGCCGACTTCGTCCTGCTCGGCGTCGGGGTCGGCCTCGGCGCGGGGATCGTGCTCGGCGGCCGCCTGCACCGGGGCTTCGCCGGGGGAGCGGGCGAGGTCGGGTTCCTGCCCCACCCCGCGACCGAGCTCGGCACGGAGGTGCTCGGCGCCCGCCGCATCGCCGAACAGGCCAGGCAGGCCGGAATCGAGGGCAGCCCGTCCCCGCGGGAGATCTTCGAACGCGCCAGGGACGGCGACGAGAGGGCGCTCGCCGTGGTCGACGCGACCGCCCGCAGGATCGCCCACGTCGCGGCCTCGATCGCCCTCGTGATCGAGCCGGAGCTGTTCGTGCTCGGCGGCGCGTTCGGCGCCAGCGCCGACCTGTTGCTCGGCCGCATCCGCCGCCACCTGGCCAGGGACGCCGCGCCGCTCCCGATCAGGATCGTCGCGAGCGGCGTCCCCGGGGACGCGGTGCTGCGCGGCGCGGCCTGGCTCGCCCGCCATCGCGCGCGGGAACGCGCCTTCGCCGCCGTCATGGGCGGCCGGCCGCACGACGTGACGACCGGGGGAGCGTACGACGCGGATCCCACCGGGTCAGGGAAAGGGGACATCACGTGAACCTCGCGCGACGGCTCGGCGCCGGGCCGGGCGACCGGCTGCTGATCGTGAACGCCGACGACTACGGCATGTGCCGGGCGGCCAACACCGGCATCACCTCACTGCTCGCCGCCCGCGCCATCAGCTCGGCGACCGTCATGACGCCGTGCCCGTGGGCCCCCGACGCGATCCGTACGGCCGTCGCGGGCGGCTACGACGTGGGCGTCCACCTGACGTTCACCAGCGAGTGGGAGGGGTACCGCTGGGGACCGGTGACCCGCGACCGCGCGGTGTCCTCGCTCGTGGACGACGCCGGCTACTTCCCTGCCGACTGCCGCACCGTAGAGGAGCGCGCCGATCCCGAGGAGGTCCGCGCGGAGATCGACGCGCAGATCGGCAGGGCCGTCGCCCTCGGCCTCGACCCGTCGCACGCCGACAACCACATGGGCAGCCTGTACGGCCTGGCCACCGGCCGTGACTTCCTCGACGTCGTCTTCACGGCGTGCGCGGAGCACGGCCTGCCGTTCCGGCTGCCCCGGACCCTCGACGGCATGGGCCTGCCGGACGAGCTGGAGCCGTTCGCGCGGGCGAGAGCCGAGGCCGCCGACGCGGCAGGCGTGGTCATCCTCGACCGGCTGTGGACGCTGCCCTTCGAACTGGCCGAGGGGGAGACGTACGAGAGCGTCAGAAGCGACATGATCGGGCTGATCCGGGCGCTGCGCCCCGGGGTCACCGAGATCTACATCCATCCTTTCGAGGACACCGGCGAGCTCCGGCAGATCATGCCGCATCACGCCAAACGCGGCATGGAGCTGCGGCTGTTCACCGATCCGGAGGTCCGCCGCGCCATCGCGGAGGAGGGCGTGCGGCTCATCGGCTGGTCCGACCTGCGCACGCTGCAGAGAACCCGATGACGGGCCCCATGGGGCGCGGGCAGGTGCTGGCCTACGGGTCGGGCAACCTGTCGGTCAATCTGCTCAGCCAGGCGTTCGCGACCTTCGCCACGTTCTACTACGTCGACCACCTGGGCGTCGACCCGTCGCTCATCGGCGTCGCCATGGTGATCCACGGCATCGTCAACGCGGTGCTCAACCCGCTGGTGGGGCACGTCTCCGACCGGACCCGCACGCGCTGGGGCAGGCGGGTGCCGTACATCGCGATCGGCATGGCGCCGCTGGCCGCGGCCTTCACCATGATCTGGATTCCGCTCGTGGACGGCGCGACCGCGAGGTTCTGGTACTTCCTGGTCGTGGTCCTCGTCTACGACGTGCTGTTCGTCGTCGTGGTGCTGAACTACGTGGCGCTGTTCCCGGAGATGTTCTCCACCATCGCCGAGCGGGCCGCCGCAGCGTCGTGGCGGCAGATGTTCGCCATCGTCGGCATGATCGTCGGCGTCGCCGCTGCGCCCCTGCTGTACGGCGCCATCGGATGGGCCGCCATGGGCGTGTCCTTCGGCGTCGTGGCACTGGCCTTCTTCGCGTTGTCGCTGCGCGGCTCCACCGAGCGGGTGCACGCGGAGCGCGCGAGCTTCGGGTTCCCCGCCGCGCTCCGCCATACGCTCGCCAACCGGGCCTTCGTCACGTACGTCACGGGCAGCTTCCTGCTGCAGCTGACCTTCGCCCTGCTGCAGGCGGGGATCCCGTTCTTCACCAAGTACGCCCTGGGCGAGGCCGACTCCGCCAACACCGTCATCCTGGGCGCGGTGTTCGTCACCGCGATCCCGATGGTCTACGTGTGGAGCCGGGTCACCACCCGGATCGGCCCGCGCCGCGCCGTCCTGGTCGCGATCGTCGTGTACGGCGCGGCGCTCGTGCCGTTCCTGCTCGTCGGCAGCCTCGCACTCGCGGCGGTGACCGGGGCCGCGATCGGCGTCGGCATCGCGGGCATGCTGGTGCTCCTGGAGATCCTGCTCGCCGAGGTGATCGACGACGACGAGCGCAGGACGGGCACCCGCCGCGAGGGGATGTACTTCGGGATGAACGGGTTCATCGTCCGCTGGGCGGTGTCCCTGCAGGCCGTGATCATCACCGGTGTGCTGGCCCGATCGGGCTACCACAACGGGGCGGCGGTGCAGCCGGGCTCCGTCGTGACCGGCGTCCGGCTGATGATGGGCCTGGTGCCCCTGGTCGTGCTGGCCCTGGCCTTCGGGTGCTTCCTCCTCTACCCGCTGCGCCCGGGCGCCCGCCCACGTGACGAGAGCGCCCCCGCACCGGTCGCGAACGGGCGGCCCGGCGCGTAGCAGTGGCATGAAGCCCCGGTGACCGCCGGAAGATAGGTCTTCTTGCGAATTCGCCGTGTCCGTGTTAACGCTAACTGTGCTTTTCGAGACTGTGATGACCTGACGCAGCACAGGAGCTTCCCAATGACAGACGCTCGCATGCGCGCACTCATGGACCGCCTCGGCGGCCTGGCGTACGGAGGGGACTACAACCCCGAGCAGTGGGACCGGGCCGTGTGGCGGGAGGACGTCCGGCTCATGCGCGAGGCGGGGGTGAACCTCGTGTCGCTCGGCGTCTTCGCGTGGGCCTCGCTCGAACCGGAGCCGGGAAAGTACGAGTTCGGCTGGCTCGACGAGGTCATGGACCTGCTCCACGAGAACGGGATCTCCGTCAACCTCGCCACCCCCACCGCCGCGCCGCCGGCCTGGCTGTCCCAGCGGCACCCCGAGGTCCTTCCGGTCATGGCCGACGGCGAGCGGTTCGGCTTCGGCAACCGCCTGCACTACGACCCCTCGTCCCCGATCTATCGCGAGCACGCGGCGAACATCACCAGGCGGCTCGCGGAGCGCTACTCCTTCCACCCCGCCCTGGCCATGTGGCACATCAGCAACGAGTACGGCCCCACGGCCTACAACGAGGCCGCCTCGGCCGGCTTCCGCCGCTGGCTCGAGCGCAGGTACGGCGACCTGGAGGCCCTCAACGAGGCGTGGACCACCCGCTTCTGGGGGCAGGTCTACACCGACTGGGACCAGGTCGAGGTGCCGAGCGTGCCCCGCACCTGGATGAACCCCAGCCGTATCCTGGACTTCAAGCGCTTCACCTCGGACGCCCTGCTGGAGTGCTTCGTCGCCGAGCGCGACATCGTCCGCTCCTTCCGCGACGACATCCCGATCGTCACCAACTTCATGCGCTTCTACCGCAACGCCGACTACTGGCGCTGGGCCCCGGAGGAGGACGCGGCGGCCCTGGACATCTACCCCGACCCCGCCGAGCCGGACTCGCACGTGTCGTCGGCCTTCCAGTTCGACCTGTTCCGGTCGCTCAAGGGCGGGCGGCCGTGGCTGCTCATGGAGCAGGCGGCGAGCGCGGTCAGCCAGTGGAGGCTCAACGTGGTCAAGGAGCCCGGCCGGATGCGGCTCGGCTCGCTCCAGGCGGTCTCCCGTGGGGCCGACTCCGTGATGTTCTTCCAGTGGCGGGCGAGCCGGGGCGGCCACGAGCGCTTCCACTCGGCGATGCTGCCGCACTCCGGACCCGGCTCGCGCACCTTCCGCGAGGTCGCCGAGCTCGGCCGCGAGGTCGGGCTGCTCGCGCCCGTGGCGGGAACGACCACGCGGGCCGAGGTCGCCGTGCTGTTCGACTGGAACGGCTGGTGGGGGCTGGAGGAGCTGTGGGGCCTGCCCCGCAACGACTTCAGCTACGTCGACACCGTCATGCGGCACTACCGGCCGCTGTGGGAGCACCATTACGCGGTCGACGTCGTGTCCACCCGGAGCGACCTGTCGCCGTACAGGGTGCTGGTCGTGCCCAACGCGTACCTCGTCGACGACGAGGGCGTCGCCGCCGTCACCGAGTTCGCCCGCGGCGGCGGAACGGTCGTCATGTCCTTCTTCTCGGGTGTGGTGGACGCGTGCAACCGCGTCCGCCCGGACGGCTACCCGGGGGCGTTCCGCCGCCTGATCGGCGCGAAGATCGACGAATACTGGCCGGCGCGTCCCGATGAGCGGTTCACCGTCGAGTTCGCCGACGGACGTACGGCGACGGCGGACTGGTGGCGCGAGGACATCCACCTCGAAACCGGGACGGCACTGGCGACCTACGCGGACGGCCTGCTCAAGGGGCGCGCCGCGGTCGTCGCCAACGACTTCGGAGCCGGACGGGTCGTCTACTTCGCCACCCTCCTGGAACAGGACGCCTTCGACCGGACGGTGCTCGGCGAGCTGAGCGCGGCGGGCGTGGAGAGCCGCTTCGACGGCCTCCCCGCCCACCTGGAGTGCACGGTCCGGGAGGACGAGCGGCACGAATACCTCTTCCTCCTCAACCACGACGCACAGACGCCCGTCACCGTCCCGGTCGAGAGCGGGGGTACGGACCTCCTCACCGGCCTTCCGGCGTCAGGGGAGATCACCGTGCCTCCCCTCGGAGCGGCGGTCGTGCGCCGGGCGCGGCAGGCGTGACCCTGGCCCGGCTCCCCGGCGGGGCGGTGCTCTCGCGGACCACGAGTTCGTTCGCGAGGTCGATCCGGCTCGTGGCCGGCTCCACGCCGCGGGCCAGGTCGAGCAGCATCTGCGTCGCGACCGTCGCCATGTCGCACAGCGGCTGGCCCACCGTGGTCAGGGCGGGCTCGACCCAGCCGGCGACGGGCACGTTGTCGTAGCCGACCACCGACAGGTCCCCGGGCACGTCGAGGCCGAGCCGCCGGGCCGCGCGCAGGACGCCGAGCGCCTGCAGGTCCGACCCGGCGAAGATCGCGGTCGGCCGGTCCGGGCGTGACAGCAGGTCCATGGCGTGCTCGTATCCGGCGTCGACGTAGAAGTTGCCGTACCTGATGAGGCCGGGGTCGATGGCGAGCCCCGCCTCGTCGAGGGCGACCCGGAAGCCGGCGACCCGTGCCCTGCTGCACATCACGTCCTTCGGGCCGGAGACGGCCGCGATGCGGCGGTGGCCGAGCTCCAGGAGGTGGCGGGTGGCGAGCAGGCCGCCGTCCCAGTTGTTCGAGCCGACCACGGGCACGGACTCGGCGATCTCGCCGTCGGTGTCGACGACGACGAACGGGATCTGCGCCCGCCGCAGCTTCTGCTGCTGCGACTGGGACGGGCTGGACATGACGAACAGCACGCCGAGGGGCCGATGGTCGAGCACACCGTCCAGCCACTCCTCCGATGGCCGGTGCGCTCCTTTCAGCTGGGACAGGACGACCTCGATCCGCGCGGCGGCGGCGACGGCGTCGACCCCCCGGATGATCTCCATCGACCACATGGAGTTCAGCTCGTGGAAGACGAGGTCGATCTGCCCCTTGAGCGTGCGCCGCTTCGAACGGCGGCGGTACTGGTGCCGCGCGAGGCCGGCCTCGACGCGTTCCCGCGTGTCGGGCGCGACGTCGGGGCGGCCGTTGAGGACCTTGGAGACCGTGGTCACCGAGACGCCGAGCTCTTCGGCGATGGACGCGATCGTGGCGGGGCGTGGATCGCGGGCGGGAGAGGTGCTGGTCATCTGTCCGCTCGTCGTTTCTCCGAAAGTTTCGCGAAACTCTACCACCGGAAGGCGCTGAGATATACCGAGATCCATGCTGGGTTGCGCTCGACGGCGGAAGGGTATCGGCGATTGACTTCCCTCTTGACGCACCCATGTCCGGGTCCTATATTTCCGCAATATTAATGGCAACTTTCGAAACTTTCGGTTCGCGCTGCCGTGCCGTTTTGCGGGGCGGGGTGCGCGAAGCCGCCCCTTTCGGCGGCCGCACGCGCCGCCGTGGATCCGTTCGGATGGCACCGGAGGCACGGGATGAGCACCACCAGAACGATCGACGCGTCGCCGGACACCGGGGATCCCCGGCGGGCGAGGCCTGATCCCGCCCGCGCGCGGCGCCCGCCGCGCCGCACGTGGCGGCAGGCGCTCCGCCGTGACTGGCAGCTCTACTCGCTGGCGATCCTTCCGCTGCTGTTCTTCGTGGTCTTCCGGTATCTGCCGATGATCGGGAACGTCATCGCCTTCCGGAAGTTCCAGCCCGGCGGCAGCGTGCTGGGCGAGGAATGGGTCGGCCTGCGTTACGTGAAGATGTTCCTGAACGACCCGTCGTTCTGGCAGGTGTTCACCAACACCGTGGTCATCGGCGCGCTGACCCTGCTGTTCTGCTTCCCGACGCCGATCGTGCTCGCCCTGCTGATCAACGAGCTGCGCGGCCGGAGGATCAAGCGGTTCGTCCAGTCGGTGTCCTACCTGCCGCACTTCCTGTCGATGGTGGTCGTGGCCGGGCTGGTCATGGAGATGCTGTCGGTGGACGGGCCGGTCAACCAGCTCCTGCGCGCGGCCGGCAACGAGCCCATCGCGTTCCTGCAGGAGGCGGGGTGGTTCCGGACGATCTACGTCTCCTCCGAGATGTGGCAGACGGTCGGCTGGGGGACGATCATCTACCTCGCCGCGCTCACGACCATCGACGAGCAGCTGTACGAGGCGGCCCGGATCGACGGCGCGAGCCGGTGGCGGCAGGTCTGGCACGTGACCCTCCCCGGCATCCGGCCGACCGCGGTCACCCTGCTGATCCTCAACATCGGCACGTTCATGGCCGTCGGCTTCGAGAAGGTCCTGCTGCTCTACAACCCGCTGACGTATCCCACCGCCGACGTGATCTCCACGTACCTCTACCGGATGGGCATCGTGTCCAACAGCTTCAGCTACGCCGCGGCGATCGGCCTGTTCGAGGCCGTGATCGGGCTGGCCCTGGTCATGTCCGCGAACCTGATCTCCCGGCGCACGGTGGGGACGAGCCTGTGGTGACCGTCGACAGGACCCGCGGCTACCGGGTGTTCCGGGTCGTCAACGCGATCATTCTGGCCGGCGTCGTGGTCGTGACCCTGTACCCCTTCGTCAACATCGTCGCCCGGTCGCTGAGCGACGAGTTCGCCATCCGCGCCGGCAAGGTCAACCTCGTCCCCGTCGGGTTCACCTTCCATACGTACGAGTTCGTGGCCTCCGACCCGACGTTCTGGACCAACTACCGCAACACGGTGGTCTACACGGTCGTCGCCACGGCCATCGCGATGGTCATGACCACGTGCTACGCGTACGTCCTGTCGAAGAAGCATCTGAAGGGCCGCACGTTCCTGATCGGGATCGCGGTCTTCACGATGTTCTTCTCCGGCGGGCTCATCCCCAACTACATCCTCATCTCCAGCCTCGGGCTGAAGGACAGCATCTGGGCCATCGTGCTGCCGAACGCGGTCAGCGTCTTCAACCTGCTGGTGATGAAGGCGTTCTTCGAGGGTCTGCCGGTCGAGCTGGAGGAGGCCGCCGCGATCGACGGCATGAGCACCTACGGCATCCTGCTCCGGATCGTGCTGCCACTGTCGAAGGCGGTCCTCGCGACGATGGTGCTGTTCTACGCCGTGTCGTTCTGGAACTCCTGGTTCGCGGCCTTCCTCTACATGAGCCAGAACGACCTGTTTCCCGTGACCGTCTACCTGCGCAACCTCATCGCCGGCGCCACCACGGGCACGTCCGTCGGCGCCGACGCCACCGACATGACGGTGGCCACCAACATCAAGTCCGTGACGATGGTGCTCACGGTCATCCCGATCCTGGTGGTCTACCCCTTCGTCCAGCGGTACTTCGTCAAGGGCGTCATGCTCGGCGCGGTGAAGGGATAACACGCCGGACCTCTCACTCACTCCAGCTCGTTCCCCCAGGGAAAGGACCCCCCCTTCATGTATGAGATCAACCGGCGTCAGGCGATGGTCGCCGTGGGAGCCTTCCTCGCGCTCGCCGCCTGCAGCACCGACGGCGATTCCGGCGCCAAGAAGAGCGGCGACGACTTCGCGGCGAACCGCGACGGCGCGATGGCCGACTACGCCGCCGGCAAGCAGTTCAAGGCCGCTGCTCCGCTTACGTTCAGCATCCTCTACAACAACCACCCGTTCTATCCGATCAAGAACGACTGGCTCTTCTGGTCGGAGCTGACCAAGCGGACCAACGTGACGCTGCAGCCGAATGTGGTGCCGCTGAGCGACTACGAGAACAAGCGCAGCCTGCTGATCGGCGCCGGCGACGCCCCGATGATCATCCCGAAGACCTACCCCGGCCAGGAGACCCCCTTCGTCGCCTCGGGCAGCGTCCTGCCGGTCAGCGACTATCTCGACCTGATGCCGAACTTCAAGGAGAAGATCGCCAAGTGGAACCTGCAGCCCGACCTTGACACGCTCCGGCAGTCCGACGGCCGCTTCTACCTGCTCCCCGGCCTCCACGAGGACTACTGGACGGACTACACGCTCGTGGTGCGCAGCGACATCCTCGACAAGCTCGGGCTGGAGATCCCGCAGACCTGGGACGACGTGCACAACATGCTGAAGGCGATGAAGGAGGAGTATCCCGACTCCTATCCCTACTCGGACCGATGGGGCATCCCCACGCCGGGCGGCGCCATGCTGAACCAGGTCTTCGGCCTGGGCAGCGGCGCACGCGGCGGCTGGGGCTTCACGACCGGCATCACGTGGGATCCCAACGCGCAGAAGTTCGCCTTCACCGGCGCCATGGACCAGTACAAGCAGATGCTGCAGTTCCTCCACACCCTGGTGGAGGAGAAGCTGCTCGACCCGGAGAGCTTCACTCAGCAGGACGACCAGGCGATCCAGAAGCTGGCGTCCGGCAAGTCCTTCGTGATCAGCGGCAACGCCCAGACGCTGGTGAACGAGTATCGCCCGCCGCTGAAGAAGGCCAACCCGAAGGCGAAGCTCATCAAGATCCCGGTGCCCATCGGGCCGCAGGGGCCGGTCAAGGCCGATGCCAACGACAGCCGGCTGGAGAACGGCATCATGATCTCCAAGAAGGCCCGGGACAGCAAGAACTTCGTCGCGATGATGCAGTTCATCGACTGGCTCTGGTATTCCGACGAGGGCCAGGTGTTCGCCAAGTGGGGCGTGGAGGGGACCACCTACACCAAGGACGCGTCCGGCAAGTACGAACTGGCGAAGGACGTGGACTTCGTCGGCCTCAACCCGGGCGCGCCCAAGCACCTGCAGAAGGACTTCGGCTTCTCCAACGGCGTGTTCGCCTACGGCGGCAGCACCGAGCTGCTCCAGTCGACCTTCTCCGAGGAGGAGATCGAATGGCAGAAGACGATGAACGCCAGGAAGGCGCTGCCGCCGAAGCCGCCGAGCCCGCTCAGCGACGAGGAGCGCGAGCAGGCCGCGCTGTGGCAGACCCCGCTGAAGGACCACGCCACCCAGAACACGCTCGAGTTCATCCTCGGCAAGCGGAGCTTCGACGAGTGGGACGCCTACGTCAAGGAACTCGAGGCGAAGAACATGACGTCCTACGTCAACCTCGTCAACGGCGCGTACGAGCGCTACAAGAAGGAGCACGGCTGATCGGCCCGGGCCGGCCGTGCCCGACCCACGGCCGGCGCGTGCTGTTGCGAACGGCGAGCGAAGGACGATGATGCGCGACCTTGTCCCCGGTGTTCCGGACGAGACCCCGAGCCGGCTGCCGGACGCCTGGCGGTTCTGCGTGGGCACCGGCCGCTTCGACCTGGCCCTGCGCCGCGACTACCAGGAGTCGCTGGCGCTGGTGCAGCGGGAGATCGGCTTCCGGCACATCCGGGGGCACGGGCTGCTGAGCGACGGGACGGGCCTCCACCGGCCGTACGACTACCGGGGGACCCGGCACGTGCGGCACGTGTTCACCTACGTGGACCAGGTGATCGACGCCTATCTCGACCTCGGGATCGCGCCGTTCGTCGAGCTGGGTTTCATGCCCTCCGGGCTCGCGTCCGGCGAGCAGACCGTGTTCTGGTGGCGCGGCAACATCACCCCGCCCCGGTCCTGGCAGGAGTGGGCCGCGCTGGTGCGGGCCACCGTGACGCACCTGGTCGACCGGTATGGGCTCGACCAGGTGCGCACCTGGCCGATCGAGGTGTGGAACGAGCCCAACCTCAAGGAGTTCTGGCTCGACGCGGACCAGGACGCCTACCACCGCCTGTACGAGGTGACCGCGAACACCGTCAAGGACGTGGACGCCTCGCTCCAGGTGGGCGGGCCGGCCATCTCTCCCGGGTCCGACGAGTGGCTGGTGCGCTTCGCCGACTTCGTCGCCGAACGGTCCCTGCCGATCGACTTCGTCAGCCGGCACGCCTACACCTCCGGTCCGGCCGAGCACGTGCCGTTCGGCGTGCGTCAGACGCTGGCTCCGCCGTCGCGGCTGCTGGAGCAGTTCGCGACGCCCCGGCGGCAGCTCAGGGGCGGTCCGCTGGCGGACCTGCCCGTGCACATCACCGAGTTCAACTCCTCCTACCGGCCCGACAACCCGATCCACGACACGGCCTTCCACGCCGCGTACCTCGCGCCGGTGCTGGCCGCCGGGGGAGACCTGGTCGACTCCTTCTCCTACTGGACCTTCAGCGACGTGTTCGAGGAGGCAGGGGTGCCGCCGTCGTTGTTCCACGGCGGCTTCGGCCTGCTGACCCACCGTCAGATCAAGAAACCGACCTACCACCTGTACGCCTTCATGGCCCGCATGGGCGAGGAGATCCTGGCGCGCGGACCGGACCACCTGGTCACCCGGGACGACACCGGCCGGGTCACCGCGCTGGTCTGGGCGCCGGTGGACGTCACCGGGGGCCCGCCGGCCGACGGGCACACCGTGCGGCTGTCGGTCCCGGTCAGCGCGCCGTCCGGCCGGGCCTTCCTGCTGCGCTCGTCGGTGAGCGAGGAGAAGGGCAACGCCTGGAGGGCGTGGTGCGAGATGGGCCGCCCGGCCTCGCCCCGGCCCCGGCAACTCGACGCGCTCAGGGAGGCGGCCGAGCCGGCCCGCAGCCATCGCAGCCTGCCGATCGAGGACGGGCGCGTCGGCCTGGACGTCACCCTCGACCGCCACGAGGTCACCCTGCTGGAGATCACGCCCGTGTCCGACGAGACCCCGCCCTGGGGAGACACCTGGGACCACCGCCGCCTGCTCGGCCTGGACGCGCTCGGTTCGGACGGGGAGGCCGCGCCATGACCGAGACATCGATCCGGCGGTTCGGCCAGGGACCGCTCTCCCGCGTCTCCGCGCTGGTCTACACCCTGCTCGTGGTCGAGCTCCTGGTCCTGGCCACCACCGTGCCCGGCCTGATCGGGCTCGTCCTGCTCGACCGCGACGCCGCCAACGTCCCGCTGGCGGCGGCCTGCGCGCTTCCGGCCGGCCCGGCGCTGTCCGCCGCACTGTACGCGCTGCACCATCGCCGGCTGGACCTGACGGACCTCCACCCGGCGACCGCGTTCTGGCGCGGCTACAGGATGAACGTCCGCGGGGTGGTGAAGCTCTGGATCCCGTGGCTGGCGTGGCTGACCGTCGTCGGATCGACGCTCGCGAACTTCGGCGCCGCAGGCGTCCCGGGGTGGTGGGCGATCCTGCTGGTCCTCATCGCGCTGGCCACGGCCCTGTGGGGAGCGAACGCCCTCGTGATCACATCGCTGTTCGCGTTCCGGGCCAGGGACGTCGCCCGCCTGGCCGCCTACTTCCTGTTCGCCGCGCCCCGGGTCGCGCTGGCCAACGCCTGCCTGCTCGTCGTCGCGGCCGGCGTCACGCTGGTCGCCTCCGAGGCCGCGCTGACGCTGCTGGCCTCGGTGTTCGCCGCGGCGCTGCTGCTGAACAGCCGGCCGCTGATCGCCGAGGTCACCCAGAGGTTCACCGTGCAGGGCAATTCCCCGGAGGGGTCTCGTGGCGAGTCCTGATCGAATCCACCCGGCGTGGCTGCCGCCGGAGGCGTTCCGGGCGATCGGCTCGCGCCGCACGCTCGTGCTCGGTGACGGGCTCCTGGCCGGGACCGTGCACGACGAGGTCGCCGAGGCCTGCGCCCGGTACGGCGGACACGTGCGCCGCGGCGCCGAAGACGGGCCGTACGACCTCGTGCTCGCGCTCACGACTGCGGACGGCTTGCCGGGCGTCGCGGGCGAGGTCCGCCCCGGCTCCGCGATCGGCGCCGAGGGATACCTGCTCGCGCGGCGCGACGGGGTCACGGTGGTGCTCGCCGACGATCCCGCCGGGCTGCTCTACGGCCTGTTCCATGTCGTGCGGCTTGGTGAGCGGGCGTTCGCCGGCGAGCGGCAGGCCGAGCGTCATCGGCCCGCGATGCGGCGGCGCATGCTCGACCACTGGGACAACGTCGACGTCCATCCGGTGACGGGCCAGGTCGAACGCGGCTACGCGGGCGGGTCGATCTTCTGGCGGAACGGCGCGCCGCGCGGCGACCTGGCCAGGGTGCGGGCCTACGCGCGGCTGCTGGCCGCGTGCGGCGTGAACGCGATCTCCGTGAACAACGTGAACGTGCGCGCCACCGAGGCCCGCCTGCTGACGGACCGGCTCGGCGACGTCGCCGCGATCGCGGACGTGGTGCGGCCGTACGGGATCCGGGTCCATCTGTCGGTGAGCTTCGCCTCGCCCGTCGTCCTCGGGGGGCAGGCGTCCGCCGACCCGCTGGACGAGGGCGTGCGGAAGTGGTGGGCGAGGGTCACCGAGCGGGTGTACGACGCGATCCCCGACTTCGGCGGCTACGTCGTGAAGGCGGACTCCGAGGGGGAGCCCGGCCCGTTCGCGTACGGGCGCGACCACGCCGACGGCGCGAACCTGCTGGCCGAGGCGCTGGAGCCGTTCGGCGGGGTCGTCCACTGGCGCGCCTTCGTGTACGACCACCGGCAGGACTGGCGTGACCGCTCGACCGACCGGGCCCGCGCCGCGTA
The DNA here is from genome assembly GCF_040644495.1 of Microbispora sp. NPDC046973. NCBI lineage: Bacteria > Bacillati > Actinomycetota > Actinomycetes > Streptosporangiales > Streptosporangiaceae > Microbispora > Microbispora sp. NPDC046973. The sequence continues at coordinate 33,897 of NZ_JBEYWQ010000047.1, forward strand.
CGACAACTTCGCCCCGCTGGACGGACGGTTCCGCGACAACGTGATCCTGCAGGTGAAGCACGGCCCGATCGACTTCCAAGTGCGCGAGCCGGTGTCGCCGGTGATCGCGGCCATGCCCGCCACCCGCCTGGCCGTGGAACTGCAGGTGACGCAGGAGTACACCGGCCAGCAGCGGCATGTCTGCCACCTCCCCCCGATGTGGCGCGAGGTGCTCGGCTTCCGCCCCTGGGGGCCGGACGGAACCGCCGTGGCCGACATCGCCGCCGGGGCGGCGGGAGACGGCGGCGGGCTCGTCGGGGTCTCCAATGTGGGCGACGACCCCTACTGGACCGGCCATCCGCTCGCCCAGGCCAACCTGTACGCCTTCGGCCGGCTCGCCTGGGCGCCGTCGACGGACCCGGCGGCGATCCTCGACGAGTGGATCGACCTCACCTTCGCGCCGACGGCGCGTGGGGACACGAAGCCTGCGGCGACCGGAGAGACCGGGCCTGCGGCGACCGGAGAGACCGAGCCGCTGCGGCGCACCCTACACGCGATCATGGACGACTCCTGGCGCACCTACGAGCGGTACACCGCCCCGCTGGGCGTCGGATTCATGGTCCGTCCCGGTCATCACTACGGGCCCGACGTGGACGGATACGAGTACACGCCGTGGGGCACCTACCACTTCGCCGACCGGGACGGCGTCGGGGTGGACCGCACCCGGGCCACCGGAACCGGCTTCACCGGCCAGTATCCGCCGCCGTGGTCGGAGGTGTACGAGTCGCTCGACCGGTGTCCCGACGAACTGCTGCTGTTCTTCCATCACGTCCCGTACGGGCACGTGCTGCACAGCGGGTCGACCGTCATCCAGCACATCTACGACACCCATTTCGAGGGCGCCGAGCAGGCGGCCGAGGCAAGACGGCGGTGGGAGGAGGCCGCCGGACTGTTCGACCCGGACCTGCACGCCCGGGTGAAGGAGCTCTTCGACGAGCAGGTCCGCTGCGCGGAGGAGTGGCGCGACCAGATCAACGCCTACTTCTTCCGCAAGTCGGGCGTGCCCGACGTCCGCGGCCGGCGCATCCCATGACGGAACCACGACGCGACGGGGCGCCGGCGGCGCCGGCGGCTCCGCAGCCGGACGGGCACTGGGTCGCCACCTGGACGGCGATGCCGCAGTTGACGGAGCCGGACAACATGCCACCCGCGCCGTTCACCCGGGGCGACCTGGTCCTCGCCGATGCCACGGTGCGGCAGACGGTCCGGGTCTCGGTGGGCGGGCGGCAGATGCGGCTGAGGCTGTCGAACGCCTTCGGCGGTGCGGCGCTGCCCGTCACGAAGGTGACCGTGGCGCTGCCGGCCGGTGGGCGGGCCGGGGTCAGCGCGGTCCTGCCGGGGACGGTGCGGCAGGTGACCTTCCACGGCCGCCCGTCGATGACGATCCCCGCCGGGGCGCAGGCGGTCTCCGACCCGCTGGACGTCGAGCCGGCGCCCGGGTCGAACCTGACCGTGACGGTCCACCTGGCCGAGGGCCAGCGCTCGGCGAGCATCACCTCGCATCCGGGCTCGCGGACCACCTCCTACCTGCTGGCCGGCGACCACGCCGACGCCCCGGACCTGCCCGGCGCGACCGCGGTGGACCACTGGTACTTCCTCAGCGGCGTGGAGGTGTGGACCGGGCCCTCGGTCGCCGCGGTGGCGGTGGTGGGCGACTCGCTGTCCGACGGCCGGGGCTCGACCACCAACGGCAACGACCGCTGGCCCGACCGGTTGCTCGACCGCCTGCGGTCCCGGCACGGAATGGACGGCGTCGCGGTGGTCAACCAGGCGGCGGGCGGCAACCGGGTGCTCAACGACGGCCTGGGCCCCAACGTGCTGGCCCGGCTCGACCGCGACGTGCTCGCCCACAGCGGCGTGGCATGGCTGGTGCTGTTCGAGGGCGTCAACGACATCGGCACCGCCGAGGCGAGCCCGGCCGCGCAGAAGCAGGTGGCCGACGACCTGATCCTCGCCTACGACCAGATCGTCACGCGGGCGCACGCGCGGGGCATCCGCGTGTACGGCGCGACGCTGACGCCGTTCGGCGGCAACGCCCCCTACGACGACGCACAGGGCTGCCGGGAGGCGGCCCGGCAGGTGGTCAACCAGTGGATCCGCACCGGCCGCCGGTTCGACGCCGTGATCGACTTCGACCGTGCCGCCCGCGACCCGGCCGACCCCCGCCGGCTGCTCGCGGCGTACGACGTGGGCGACCACCTGCACCTGAACCCGGCGGGTTACCAGGCCCTCGCCGACGCCGTGCCCGCCCGTCTGTTCCGGCGGGAGCCGCTGCCTCCGGGCTTCGGATTCCGCTGACGCGCCGGCGGCTAGAGTGGCGTCCGGCTGTGGTTCCCGAGCACCGATGGATGAACGAGCGCGATGAGAATCGTCGTGGACGACCTGTCCGGCCCGCAGATCGCCGAGTTCCTGCGGGAACACGTGCGGGAGATGCGGTCCATCACCCCGCTGGAGAGCAAGCACGCCCTCGACCTCGACGGCCTGCGCACGCCCGAGGTCACGTTCTGGTCGGTGATGGACGGCGACACCGTCGTGGGCTGCGGTGCGCTCAAGAGGCTCGACCCGGCGCACGCCGAGCTGAAGTCGATGCGCACCGCGGCGGCGCGCAAGCGCAGCGGGATCGCGTCGCTGCTGCTGGGGCACATCATCGCCGAGGCCGGGCGGATGGGCTTCACCCGGCTGAGCCTGGAGACCGGCTCGGCCGACTTCTTCCTGCCCGCCAGGAGGCTGTACGAGAAGTTCGGGTTCGGCTACTGCGAACCCTTCGGCGACTACCGGCCCGATCCGCACAGCGTGTTCATGACCAGACTGCTCTGACGACGTCGTCAGTACGCGTCGGGGCGTAGGGCCCGGGCGCACACGGTGAGGCCCTCTCTGAGGGTCTCGCGGGTCGCGTCGTCGACCTTGGCGAGCATGACCGCTTCGATGTCGTCGAGCGAGCTGTCGCATCGTCGCAGCACGGTCACCCCCTCGGGGGTGAGGCGGGCGCACAGGGTGCGGCCGCCGCCCGGGTGCGGGTCGCGGCGGATCAGGCCGCGCCGTTCCAGGTCGCGGATGACGAGGTTCATCGCCTGCGGCGTGACGAAGGCGATGCGGGCCAGCTCCGCCGACGACACCCCGTCGCGCGTGCGCAGTTCGCTGAGCGCCATGTATTCGGTCGTGGTGACGCCGTGCCGGGCGAGCACGTCGTCCAGGCGGGCGCGGATGCGGCGCTCCAGGCGGAACACCAGGTAGCTCAGTCGTGCCGCGGGCGCGGCGGGCTGGGCGGCGGGGCGGGTGCGGCGGGCGGTCACCCGGACGACGATACCGCGCGATCTTCAAGATGTAAGTTTCGCGCTCGGCTATCAAGTAACTTGATAGCAAGTACCTTGATAAGCAGTGGAAACGCCTATTTGATCGCCAGGCCCCTCGTGGCCTCGTCTTGACGGCCGGACGACTTCGCTCCTATACCGGCTGACGTCACCACTTGCGAGCGGGCGGCGGTTCCGGGACGTGCGCAGAAAAGGCCCAGGAAAGGCGCACGGAAAAGCGGGAACCGCCGCTGATCGAAAAAGGAGGAGCGGATGAAGCGATTACTCACGGCGCTCGCCTGCGCCGTCACCGCGGTGCTGTGCGCCGTCACGGCCCTGGTGTCCGCGCAGCCCGCCGCCGCGGCCACGCTGACCGAGGTGACCAACTTCGGCGCCAACCCCGGCAACCTGCGCATGTACGTGTACGTTCCGAACAACGTTCAGCAGACCCCGGCGATCGTGCTGGCCATGCACACGTGCGGCGGTTCGGGGCCGGGCTTCTACTCGTCCACCGAGTTCGCGTCGCTGGCCGACCGGTACGGCTTCATCGTCATCTACCCGTCGGCCTCGAAGAAGATGAACTGCTTCGACAACTGGTCCGACGCGTCCAAGGTGCGCGGCGGCCAGACCGACCCGGTGTCGCTCATGTCGATGGTGACCTACGTCGAGCAGCAGTATCACGGCGACCCGAACCGGGTGTTCGCGACCGGCGCCTCCTCCGGCGGCATGATGACCAACGCCATGCTCGCCCTGTATCCCGAGGTGTTCAAGGCGGGCGCGGCGTTCATGGGCGTGCCGTTCACGTGCTTCCCCAACGAGGCGGCCTACAGCCCGGGGGGCAACTCCGCTCCGTGCGTGGGCAAGACCGCGCAGCAGTGGGGCGACGCCGTCCGTAACGCCAACCCGACCTACCGGGGGCCCTGGCCGCGGATGCAGCTGTGGCACGGCACCAGCGACACCGTCGTCGCCTATGCCGAGCTCGAGGAGGAGATCAAGCAGTGGACGAACGTCCACGGCCTGAGCCAGACACCCACCAGCACCGACACCCCGCAGTCCGGCTGGAGCCGCCGCCGTTACGCCGACTCCACGGGGGCGGTGAAGGTCGAGGCGTACAGCATCCAGGGTGCGGGCCACAGCCTGCCCATGAGCGGCATGGCCGCCGTCGCCATCCAGTTCTTCGGCCTCACCGGTAGCAGCCCGAGCCCGAGCCCGAGCCCGAGTCCGAGCGCCACCGTCAGCCCGTCGGTCAGCCCGTCCGCGAGTCCGTCTGCGAGTCCGTCGCCGTCCGCGAGCCCGTCGAATCCGCAGGGCGCCTCCTGCCGGATCACCTACAGGGCCAATTCCTGGGGCAACGGCTTCACGGCGGACGTCACGATCACGAACACCGGCACCGCTGCCGTCAACGGCTGGACCGTCACCTGGACGTGGCCGGGCAACCAGCAGGTCACCAACGCGTGGAACGCCGGCGTGACCCAGTCCGGCGCCCAGGTCACCGCGCGCAACGTCTCCTACAACCCCGCCATCCCCGCCGGAGGCAGCACGAGCTTCGGCTTCCAGGCCTCCTACAGCGGCAGCAACACCGCACCGGCCGGTTTCGCCCTCAACGGCGCGGCCTGCACCATCGCCTGACCGGCCCCGGCCGCACCCGGCCGCGCCGCGACGAACCATCGGGGGGCGGCGCGGCCGGGCGTCAGACGGCCAGCGTGTCCAGGACGGCGGCGGCCAGCTCGGCGGCGGGCGGCTCGTACCGCTGGGCGAGCGTCTGGAAGGTCTGCTCGGCCTGGATGGCCGGCCAGTCCCGGGGCAGGTGCTCGGCGGGCAGGTGCGGGTCCTGACGGACGAGGTGCAGCCAGTCGGTGTGGAGCAGCAGCTGTCGCGCGAGGTCGTCGGGCGCGCCGGCAAGCGGCTTGGGGACGTCCCACTGGGCGAGGAACGCCCGGTAGCGCGCGGCGATCTGCTCGATGTCGAACGCCTTCCCGACGAGGTCGGCCGCCTCGGTCGGCGCGAACGCCCTGGCGGTCAGCACGTTCACGTGGTCGCCCAGTTGGAGGGAGGCGAGGACGTCGGTGACGTCCCTGACGCCCGGCGCGATCCACAGCCCGCTCTGCAGCAGGCCGAAGCCGTTCCAGATGAGCCGCGACCGCAGGTCGTGCCGGGTGCTGCGGCGGCTGTCCGGAATCGAGAAGCCGACGAGCGTCCAGGTGCCGTCCCAGTCGCGGTTCACCGCGCCGGTCTCCCACACCCGTTTGCGCCCGTCTTCCAGCACCTCCACGGCATGCGGGGTGAGCCCGAAATAGACCTTTCGTCCCTGCCGATGCCGTTCCAGCAGGTTCCGCTTCACCATCCGCGCGAGCGTCGACCGTACGGCCTCCTCGGAGACGCCGAGGCGGGCGAAGACGTCGATGACACTCCCGGAGTAGACGGCGATGTCGCGGTGCAGCACGTAGATGCCGAGGAAGCTGAACATCAGGGACTGCGGGCGCTGGAATGGCGCTGTCTGGTCGTCTTCGCCGCCGAGGGTCACAGCAGAAGGGTAGACCGTCTCGAACGTCATGCAAATCTTTGACGGCCGTCATATTGCTGCCATACATTCGACGGTGTCGGGCTGCTGAGCGAAAGGCGACACCATGGATCTTTCCGGCAAGGTGGCCGTTGTCACTGGTGCGGGCCGTGGGCTTGGCCGGGCGTATGCCGAGGCGTTGGCGGCGGCTGGGGCGGCGGTGGTGGTCAACGATGTGGACGGGGAGGCGGCTGCGGGGGTGGTCGAGGCCAT